>CAYVAM010000209.1:0-7351 GCA_964449275.1 uncultured Anaerolineales bacterium | reverse complement strand
TCCGCCGACGCATCGCCGAGCACGAGGTCACCCACGGCGACCTGAAGATACGACTGGCCGCCAGCGCGGGAGTCGCCATCCTTGAACCCGGTCACGACATCTCCGCCGAGGAACTCATCAGCCGCGCCGACCAGGCCATGTATCACGCCAAGGACCTGGGCGGGAATCGTGCGGTGACGTGGCACGAGGTCCACGAAGGCAAACTCGAGGCCCGCGTCGCCGACTCCGGATAGAGGAAAAAGGTGCCAGGATCCTTTTCCCCAAAGGGCCCGCAGGGTGCTATGCAGAAAAGGTTCCTGGCACCTTTTTCCTGGTACCTTTTTCTCCTCGCCTACGCCCGGAAGATCGCTCCCAGCCGCTTCCCCATCAGGACGCTTGCGCCCAGGAGAGTGACCGCCAGGAACACCATCGCCCAGACGCCCAGGGCGCTGGCGACCGCCTCGCCCGTGATGGCGTACTCGCTCGAGTAGATGCGGAAGATCGTCCGCGTGACAGGATTGAAGGCGTCGTCCTGCGCAAGGATCAGACTATCGGAGACCTCGAGCATACTGAACGCGAACGTCAGCATCGCCCCCGCCGCCAAGTTGGCCGCAATCAGCGGCACCGTGATCCGCCAGAGCGTTCGGACGGGCCCGGCGCCAACGCTCTGGGCCGCTTCCTCCAGCGTGCGGCTGGTCTGCTGGAACCCGGCCACCGCCGACCGGACCATGTACGGCAGCCGCCGCACCGAGTACGCGACGACCAGCAGCGCCACGGGGTTCGCCTGCGGATACAGGTAGTTCTCGCTCCACAGACCGCTCTCGACGAACCAGTCACCCCAATCGGCGAAGCAGTTCAGGTATCCGAACGCCAACACGATGCCCGGCAGGGCCAGCGGCAGCATCACGGCCGCATCCATCAGTCCGCGACCCACGAAACGCTTTCGGACCAGGACGTAGCCGATCCACACGGCCAGAAAGGCGTTGATCGCCACCGCCCCCAGCGAGTACAGCACCGAGTTGCGGACGCTGGGCAGCGTCCACCGGTGCGCCAGCGCCGCCCGGTGGTGCTCCAGCGTCAGCCCCGCCGGCAGCACCGTGAACTGCCACTCCGTCTTGAGGCTGTAGAGAATGACGGAGATGTGCGGCACGACGGCCAACAGGATGACGGCGCCGAACAGGAGCCACACGCCCACCGTCGCGCCGCGCCCGAGCCGGTCCGGGGCGCCGGTGCGCGTGGCCACGCTCATCATGCCGAAGGCCTTGCGGCCGAACATCTTGCGGGCGCCCCAGAAGAGGACCACCACCAGCACCAGCAGGATGACCACGAGGGCATTGGCCTCCGGGCTTGACGGTTCGCTGACCCGGTCGAAGATCTGGACGGCGATGACCTCGCGGAAGTTGAACATCAGCGGCGTGCCGAGGTCCGTCAGCGCCCAGATAAACACGATGACCGCCCCCGCGAAGTACGCCGGCAGAATCAGCGGGAACGTTACGCGGTAGAAGACCCGCCACGGTCCCGCACCGACGCTCCGGGCCGCATCCTCCAGCGACGGGTCCACGTTCGCCAGACCCGCCACCACGTTCAGGTACAGGATCGGAAACAGGTGCAGCGACTGGAGGATCACAACCCCTACGAACGGGTACGTCCGGAACCAGTCCGCCGCATCCGCCTTGTCCATGAGGCCCAGACCGACGAGCGCGGCGTTCAGCACACCGTACGGGCCGAGGACCTGCTTCAGACCCAGCGCGCCGACGAACGGGGGCAGGATCAGCGGCGCCAGGATCATCGCGCCCAGAAGGCGCTTGCCCCAAAAGTCGGTCTTCGCCTGGATGTGCGCCAGCGGGATGGACAGGATGGAGGCGATGATCGTCGTTGTGACGGCCAGCCAGAGCGCGTTCGTCAAGCCGCTGCGGACGGTCTCCTTCGCCAGGATGTTTCGGACGTAGTGCAGCGTCGGGCCGGTCGATTCCCACAGGGCCGACTTGAAGACGTTGCCGATGGGGTAAAACAGGAACAGGCCGAGAAAGGCGGCCACCAGCAGGATCAGCAGCCATGTTTTGGCGTCGGGTCGCATCGGGCTTCGGCATCCACGATGGTTCTGCGCTGCGGGCAAGTCCTGCCCGCCGCGCCCGGAGGTGAGCCGGCACGCTCCTGTGCCCTCCGCGCGGCGGCAAGACTGCCCACCGCGCCCGGAGGTGGGCCGGCACGCTCCTGTGCCCTCCGCGCGGCGGCCTTCCAAGGCCGCCGCGATGCCGGGGACAACGCGTACTCGTGGTAGCCTGGGAAGGCCACCACGCGACACGCTAAACACGCTCGCCGCCAGCGTACCGCAAGGCTACACAGGCTGAGTCCTACTTCGCCAGGGCCTTGTACCTGGCGGTGAGGGCCTTGCTCCAGGCGGTCTCGATATCGCTCTTTTGCCGCAGCCGCTGCTCTTCCTTGCGCGTCAGCCGGGCGCGCTCCTCGGCCGGCGCGTTGTCCGGAATCAGAACGGGCCGCCATACCTCGCGGCCAAGCCGCAGCATCTCTTCGCCGGAGACGAGCGGCTTCGTGAGTTCGGCCACGTCCTCGCCTGGCAGACCGGCGTCAACGAGAGCCTTCCACGCTTTCGCAAGCGCCGCGTGGTCCTCGACCAGCGCCACGCGCAGATAATCCGCCAGGACCGTTTGCCGCACGTTCTCGACGTCCGCATCGTAGAAATCGGCCGCTTGGGCGGTGAACGGCTTGAAGGGCACGTCGGAGCCCTTGGCGGCCGCCTCCTCGTGGACGCTCGGCAGGATGGCCAGCCGGCTGAGGGTGTACGTCTTCGGCCCGCCCTCGGTCCCCGCCGGAAGCATCCACAGTCGCTGACCCTCCGGGCTCAGGACGAACTCGACGAACGCCTCGGCCACCTTCCGATGCGGCGCCTTCTTGAGGATCGCGATCGGGTCGCAGTTGACGACCGTGAGTCCCGGCGGCGCGATGAAGCCGAGGCGTTCGCCGCCTTCGCTTCGCATCTGCCGGTAGGCGTAGAAGTCGATGCACGGCCCGACCGCCAGGAACCCTTTCGCGCAGTTGCGGGGAATCTCGGACGACGAGCCGCTGAACTCCCGCGCGTTGCCGCCCATCCGCACCAGGATCGACATCCCCTTCTCGTACCCGTACGCCTGGAGGATGATGTCGTAGGCCTTGCGGACGCTCGCGGACTTCGACGGGTCGCCCGCGCCGACCAGCCCGAAAAATCGCGGATCGGCCATCGCCAGCCAGTCCTTGATGGGCGGCAGATCCTTGTCCTTGAGAACGGTCTTGTTGTAGATAAGGCCGAACGTCGAGACGGCTGCGCCGTACCAGTTGAACTGGGGATCGTACAACGGCTGGCCCGCTACCTCTTTGGGGATGGCCGACAGGACCTCGTCCGGCAACCGGTACGGCTCGAGCATCCCGAGTTGCTTCATTTGCTCGAGAATCATCCCGCCGCCGAAGACAACGTCCACGTCGTACCGGCCGGCGTGGAACTTGTCCTGGAGACGCTTGAGCACACGCGTCCCGCCGCCGCCCGGATCGGGCCACGCCATGTCCACGTTGCGGCCGGTCCGCTGCTTGTACCACGTCCGGAAGCCTTCGGTGAACTCCGCGATGATCTCCTCGCTGTGGGCGCTGAAGATGACGAGCGTGTCGATGTCGGCCGCAGGCTCGGAGCCGCCGCAGCCGCCGAGCAGGAGCGCGGCCCAGAGTGGCGCGACTGCGGCTAAGTGTCTCACGTGCGACCTCCTGAACACGGGTCACGTCGCGCGCCGCGCAATCGCGGCGGCTAACTCGTCTGTGCCGAAACCGCGGCATTTTCCTCGGCATACACCCGAATCGCCTCGGGCGGAATGAACAGCCGCGCCCGCTCGCCTGCTCCGACCGGCGGCAGGTCGGCAGGTCGGCCCGAGACGACCACCTCGTGCGGTCCGAGCCGGACCCTCGCCTGCTCCGTCTCGCCCTGGAAGGTGCGCGAGAGAACCTCGACGTCGAAAACGTTTTCCTGCGGCGCGGCGCCGACGGTCGGCAGCAGACGCAAGTCTTCCGGCCGCACGCTGATCGTCACGCCCTGCCCCACGTCCGTCTCCGGCGGCACACGGTCCGCCAGCAGGTTGCCGAATGCGGTGCCGATCTCGACGGCGCCTGCCTGGCGGCCAGCGAGTTCCCCTTCCAGGAGGTTCGTGGCTCCGAGGAACCCCGCGACCCACGCGGTAGGCGGGTCTTGATAGAGGCCGCGCGGCGTGCCGAGGGCAACGACCCGTCCCTCGCGGACGACCGCCAGTCGGTCGGCCATCGAGAGCGCCTCATCCTGGTCGTGGGTCACGTACACGCTGGTGACGCGATGGGCGCGCTGCATGCGGCGGATCTCGGTCCGCATCTGGAGCCGGAGTTTCGCGTCGAGGTTCGAGAGCGGTTCGTCCAGGAGCAGATAGTCCGGTTCTATCGCGAGCGCCCGCGCCAGCGCCACCCGCTGCTGCTGGCCGCCGGACAACTGCGTCGGCTTTCGGCGAGCAAACGCCGCCATCTGAACGACGCCCAGCACCTCCATCGCCTGCCGTCGCCGCTCGCTGCGCCCCACCCCGCGTACCCCCAGCCCAAACGCCACGTTTTCGAGTACAGACATGTGCGGCCACAGGGCGTAGTTCTGAAACACCATGCCGCAGTTGCGGCGATGGGGAGGGCGGGCGGTGACGTCTGCGTCGCCGAAGAACACCCGTCCGCCGTCCGGCTTGTAGAACCCCGCGACGACCCGCAGCAGCGTCGTCTTGCCGCAACCCGACGGGCCGAGCAGAAAGAACAACTCCCCCGGCTCGACCACCAGCGACACGTCGTCCACAGCCACGACCTGCCCGAATCGCTTCGTGACGTGTTCCAGCCGCAGCGGGATCATGGGCACCCTCTCCGCCCGTGAGTGTACCAGCCGAGCGTCGCCGGGTGTGACTCTTTTTCCCGGCGCGAAACCCAGCAAAAAGGTTCCAGGAACCTTTTCCCCGAAGGGCCCGGAGGGTGCTACGCAGAAAAGGATCCTGGAACCTTTTTGCCTCTGGAACCTTTTTGCCTCACTCGCGCCGGGCATGGTAACGAAAACGGTAGACCGCGGCACGCCGTGTCGCGATAATCAAGATGTTCGGAAACGGGCGCCGATACCCATGCCTCCACGACCGAAAACCCTGGACGTCTGGACGTACGAGATCCCGATGCGGATCCGCTTCGAACACGCCCGCGCGGGACGCGACACCAGTACCGGCATCCTCGTTCGCATCATGCTCGACGACGGCACCGCCGGCTGGGGCGAGGGTATCCCGCGCGACTACGTAACCGGCGAGACGCTCGCCGGCGCCGTCCGCGTCATCCGGACCGAGTACGGCGAGCGGCTGGCCGACGACGCCCCGCTCGCCACGGTGCCGGTCGAGTCGGGCGGCGTCGTGCACAACGCCGCCTGGTGCGCGTGCGAACTGGCTTACCTCGACGCCGTCGGCAAGTCGCAGCGGCGGCGGGTGGCAGACATGCTCGCCGGGCAACTGGGCCTGAAGCCCCGCCGTCTCCTGAGGCGTATCAGCGGCGTCCTGTCGGCCGGTCCAGTCGAGAAGACGCGGCGCGACCTGCGGCTGATGCGCCTTCTGTCGCTGCGCGATTACAAACTGAAGGTCGGCGTCGACGCCAACCAGGACGAGGCCAACCTCTCGGAGGTCAACCGCCAGTTGGGCCGCGGCCTGAAGCGCCGCCGCGGCCCCACACGCCGCACCCTCCGCGTGGACGCCAACGGCGCGTGGAATCTGGAGGAAGCCGTCCGGCACGCCGAGATGCTCGCTCGCTTCAATGTCATCGCGGTCGAGCAGCCCCTGGCGAAGGGCCAGGAGGCGGCGCTGGCGGAACTCAGGCGCCGCACCCCCGTTCCCATCATGCTCGACGAATCGCTCCTGACCCTGGCGGGGGCGGAGCGGCTGGTCGGCGGCGGGCAGGTGGACCTGTTCAACATCCGCGTCTCGAAGAACGGCGGGCTGGTGCAGAGCCTGCGGCTGGCAGGGCTTGCGCACCGGTCGGGCCTGGATTTCCAACTCGGCTGTATGGTCGGGGAGACCGGGATCCTGACGGCCGCCGGGCGCATCTTTCTGGAACTCGTCGGCCGCCGCGTCCGGTTCTCGGAGGGGTCGTACGGGCGGTTCCTCCTCAGGTCGGACATCACGCGCGAGCGCCTCTCGTTCGGGTACGGCGGTTTCGTGCGGGCCATGACCGGCCCGGGTCTGGGCGTCCACGTGCCGATGCGCAAAGTCCGCAGCGTCGCCCGCCGCGCCCTGCGATTGGAGTACTCGTGATGGCGAAGCGGAGCCGTCGCAAGAAGCCGCAGCCGCCGAAATTCCCCCGGCGCCGATGGTCGCCCGGCCAGGCCGAGCGGGCCGAAACACCCAAGAAGGGCGGCCCCTACGATCGGGCACGCCAACACCGACGGACCGGGAAGAACGTCGAGAAATCACAAGAGCAAGAGTAAGCCGATTTACTCGTCGTTCGGCTGCTGATCGGCGGGCAAGATGTCTTCGTCGAGGCGCCCGAGCACGCGGAGGGCTTCCATGGCGGCTCGCTGCTCTGCGGCCTTCTTGCTGGGCCCCCAGGCGCTGGGGTACCGGCGGCCCCGGATCACGACGGCCACCTCGAATGCCTTGGCGTGGTCGGGACCTTTCTCGTCGAGCACTTCGTAACCGGGCGTTGCGCCCACGTCGTGCTGGGCGTGCTGCTGGAGCAGGGACTTGTAGTTGAGTTGGTGTTCACCGGCCATGACGCGGTCGATTTCCTCGCTCATGTGAGCGAGGACGAACCGCCTGGTCTCGTCCAGGCCGCCGTCCAGATACATCGCCCCGATGACAGCCTCGTATGCGCAGGCCGCCAGACTCGCCGGCAGGCTGGGCGATTCCATGATGCCTTTGCCGAGGCTGAGGTGTTGGACGAGGCCGAGCCGCTCCGCCACACGACCGCACGTCTCGCGACTGACCACCACGCTCTTGATACGCGTCAGTTCGCCTTCCAGAAACTCGGGGAACCGGCCGTAAAGTTCTTCGCAGATGATGAGGCCCAGAATGGCGTCGCCGAGGAATTCGAGCCGCTCGTTCGACGCCAAGCGGTGCGAGGCGACGCTCGCGTGGGTCAGCGAACTCCGGAGCAAGTCGAGACTGTTGAAACGGTACTCCAGGATCGTCTGGACGGCTTCGAGCGAATCGGGATGGCTCAACGTGCGTGGGCTCCTTCTCAGGACGCCGGCTGAATACGGTAGCGGTTGGCCCCCATTCTAAATCTCCCGGGCGGACGGTCAATTGAAAAGGGTACCTGTTTAGCGTGCTCTCGAAGCGATGTCATTTCGACCGAGCCCTCG
>CAYVAM010000208.1:4760-7394 GCA_964449275.1 uncultured Anaerolineales bacterium | reverse complement strand
CGGCGGGCGGCACACCGTAGCGCAGGCAGACGACCTTGGCCGAGCCGATGAGCAACTCCGATCCGCCCACGATCAGCGCCAGGCCCGCCGCCAGCAGCAGAAGGTTCTTCGCGGCGGGGAAACCCGAGGCCCGGGATGGCGCGGAGGCCGCCTTGTTTGGCACGGGCTCCGGATGCGCGCGCCCCCAGCGGACGCTCAGGTAAATGTACCCGACGAGCAGGGCGATGAGCCCCAGGCCGGCGGTGCGAGGCAGGACGACGTTGTGGATGTCGCCGCTCAGTGCCCACAAGCCGAAGCACAGGACGGCCAGGAGCGTCCCCGCCCCCAACTGGACCCAGCCGTGCCGGTTCAGCACGAAGCGGTTCTTCGGGATGCACGTGGCGGCCGCGCACAGGCCGAAAATCAGGGCCGTATCGGCGATGATCGAGCCGACGGCGTTGCCCAAAGCCAGGCTGCCGTCGCCCCTGAATGCTGCCACCACAGAGACGCACGTCTCGGGCAGGGTTGTGCCGAGGCTGACGACCGTGGCGCCGATGACGACCTTCGAGACGTGCAGGGCTCGAGCCAGGGCCGCGGCCGCCGTGACGGTGCGATCCGCACCCACGGCCAGCATCCCCATCGACCCGATGAGGATGAGCCAGAGGACCCACGTCGCCTGGCTATCGTAGAACGTTTCGGAGAAGGCATCAGTTGGCATCAGAGAACGAGGATACCGGCAGCGGGCCCTCCTTCAAGCGAAATCGGAACGCAGGAGACCGCTGCCTGGACGGGGGCTCACGTCTTACGCGGGCGGGGCGTCGGCCGGTGTCGGCATGTCGGCGGCCGGAGGAGGCGGGTCGTCACCGGTCGGCGCGGCGTGTGTGGCCGGGACGGGTTCGGGAGGTGTCAGGATAACGTCGTCGTCGGCCGGAGGCGTGGCGGGGGCCTGTGCCGGCGCGGGGGCCGGGGCGGGGGTCTTGGCGGGGGCCGGCGACGGGGCCTTGCGATAATCTTCCGGCATCGGCTCCGGCACGGTCTTCAGGAGCCGCTCGATGATGTTCTCCGGCGTGATGCCGTCGGCGTCGGCGTTGAAGTTGGTGAACAGCCGGTGCCGAAAGACCGGGCGTGCGATGGACCGGATGTCGTTGCACGTGACGTTCAGTCGTCCGCCTAGGAGTGCGCGGCTCTTGGCGCCGAGGATGAGGTACTGTGCGGCCCGGGGCCCGGCGCCCCACGTCAGCCACTCGTTGATGAACTGCGGCGCCTCCGGCGTGTTGGGGCGCGTGGCGCGGGCGAGGTTGACGGCGTAATCGATGACGTGCTCGGAGACGGGCACGCGGCGGACGATTTTTTGGATGCCCAGGATGTCTTTGCCCCCCAGGACGAACCGGAGGTCGTAGTTCTGTTCGGCGGTGGTGGTCCGGACGATGGTCCGTTCGTCCTCGCGCGGGGGGTAATCGACGTTGACCATGAACATAAACCGGTCGAGTTGGGCTTCGGGCAGCGGATACGTGCCCTCCTGCTCGATGGGGTTCTGCGTCGCCAGGACGAAGAACGGCAGTTCCAGTTCGTACGTGTTGCCGCCGGCCGTCACGTGGTACTCCTGCATGGCCTGGAGCAGTGCGGCCTGGGTCTTGGGCGGTGTCCGGTTGATCTCGTCGGCCAGGATGATGTTCGAAAAGACGGGCCCCCGGATGAAACGGAACTGGCGTTTGCCGGTCGTGCGGTCCTCTTCGATGACGTCCGTGCCGGTGATGTCCGACGGCATGAGGTCGGGCGTGAACTGGATGCGGTTGAACTTCAGTTTCAGCACTTGCGCGATGGTCGAGATAAGCAGGGTCTTCGCCAGCCCCGGCACGCCGACCATCAGGCAGTGGCCGCGAGAGAACATCGCCAGCAGCAACTGCTCGATGACCTCCTCCTGGCCGACGATGATCTTGTGAATCTCCTTGAGCAGCAGGCTGCGCGCCTGAGTGAGTTGCTCGATGACCTTGAGTTCTTCGGCGCTGTGGGTTGATCGGTCGGCCAACTGAGACTCCCTCAACGGTGGGGATTAGGGAACGGGGAATCGGGAACAGGAAAGACAACCCGCCGCCGTCCTCCGACGCCTATGCCCTATCCCCTGCTCCCTGATGGCTAGTGCGTCATGGCGTACACCAGGATGTTGATGCCCAGCCGCAGCGCGTCCTTGTCCTGGTAGCCGCGGGCGTATGGATTCGGCGCGCCCGACCAGCCGTTGACGAAGCCGTATGGGCTGTAGACGACGCGCAACTGGTTCTCGATGCTGATGCCCTCGAGCGCCGGCCGGCTGATTCCCGGATGCTCGTGAACGACGAGCGGCGTGTACGCCACCTTCTGGATGGGGAACACGCTCCGGTACACCGGATGGTCGAGCGGGATGCGTGCCAGTTTCTGATCGGGCAGGACGCGGGCGACCTCGCGGCGGAAGGCCGTGTCGAACGTCTTGCGGCCGCAGCACGCGTTCGCGACCAGCACGCCCCCGGCCGCCAGGTACCGCCGAAGGTTGTTCACCTCATGGTCGCTCAGCACGAAGTCCTTGTGGCCGGTCAGATACAGGATCGGGTGCGCGTAGGCGTCGATGTTGCGAAGATCCACGTTTTCCTTCTTGAACTGGACCTCGACCGTCGTGTTTTC
>CAYVAM010000208.1:0-4750 GCA_964449275.1 uncultured Anaerolineales bacterium | reverse complement strand
CCGCCAGATGCTTCAGCAGCGACGCGAGGCTGGACGGCTGGGTGTCCCAGTCGCCGTCGTGGATGACCTGGGCAATGACGAGTTGGTCGCGTGTGGGCTTGCCCGTCTGGTGATAGACCCGCTCGGTTGAAAGGAAGCGGCCGAGTTCGTACGTGGCCAGCGCGTAGGTGACGATGTTGGCGCCGATCTTGCGTGCGTCGGCCGGCAGGACTCGCTTCCCGCGCTCGTGGATATGGCCGTCCCAGCCGCAAGAGCAGTCGTATCCGCCGGTGTAGATGACGGCGGCGCGGCAGCCGATGGAGACGGCCTCCAGTTTCGGCATGTCCTGCCAGTCGGTTTTGCCCTCTTGCTTGTAGCGAACGGTGGAAATGGGATAGAACGATGAGTAAAGGGGATGATCCATCGCCAGCGGCGCCATCCCCCGCTTCGGGAACAGTTGCTGGACGAGTTTGCGGAACGCCTTGTCGAAGTCGGGCATACCGCAGCACGCATCGCCGAGGATCGTCCCGCCGTCGATGCAGTATTGGCGCAGTTTGGGGATGACGGCGGCAGGCACGCTGAAGGCGTCGTGGCCGGTGAAATACAGCAGCGGCAACTCCGTCGGGTTGTACGAGAACTCGGCCAGGTCGGCGTCCACCACGCGGTACCGGATGTGCAACTGCTCGTTGGTCCAGTGCAGGAGGTTCCGCATGTCGCTGGGGTCGGTCATCCAGTCGCGGTAGGAGGACCGCTGACCGTCCTGGGTGACCCATTTGACGTTGCCCAGGATGACCTTGCCGACGAGAGCCGGCGGACTGGGCTGACGTTTCTTCTCGCTCCGTCTCAGAGGCGTCGCAGGTAAGGGCAGCGGGGGAAGCGATTCGGCGGCCGTCCGGCGTTGGGGTTTGGCCTTCGGAGGCGGGCCGCACGATCGAGACTGCGCCGACGTCTCCGCTGCCAGCGATGCGATGAACATGACGACCAGGATCGCGCCAAGCACGCGACCCAACCGACGAATTCGACTGTGTCTAACGGACATGACCGATTCTCCTTCTGCGGCCGCGCGCAGCAGCGCACGCCCTCGGCGTATCGCGTTATGCGATGTTCACCGGCGTTTATGCTTTAATCGGCAAAAGGCGGCACTGGAGACGCCGAAAATCCGCACACTCTCCACTTGCGCACACCTCCCGCACCTGTACCATTATACTGCCAAAAGTGGGAACTTGTTGAAAAAAAATCAGGGTACGAGGCCGAAGGGTGTGGCAACGGTTTCTGGCAGGGGACGATTTCCTGCGGATTGGCCGTAGCGCCGGGGTTTATCCCCGGCGCATCCTGGCCGGCGCCGCCGCCAATCCCGATACATCGGGACCGGGCATAAAGCCCGGCGCTACAACCGCCTGCGCCCGCCGGAAAAACTTGCCACATCCCGTTTCAAGATGCGGCGTGGCGTGCGGCGAGGTTGCTCCTGGTCCCGGCGACCGCAACGGCGTGGGCGTGTACGCCTGAAAGCGGAGCCGGGACAGCCCCGCGCCGGCCCGGCTCCCTGCCCGACTGCCAACGTCCTGCGATTCAGACCTCCTGATAAGAGGGCGCCAGCCGACGCGGCTAGAGCCCGAGTTCGTCCATGAGCCGCCGCACGGCCCCTTCGATGCGCTTGGGGGTCTCGAGTTTGTCCTCGGCAATGAGTTCGCGCACCTGCTGGACCTTGTCGAACCGAATGTCGGGCATGCGGCTGACCTTCTCCAGGAATCGGAGGGTCTCCGCCATGTCCGGCGCCTCGGTCGGTGGCGGCGGGTCGGTAGGGCCGAAGGCGACGTCGCCTTCGAGGTGCTGCTTCACCAACTCGCGATCGTCAGTAGTCATCGTCTGTGCTCCCGCTACTTCCTGCGGCGCCCGGTCTTGGAGTAGGCGTGGGTCAGCCAGGTGACTTCCGGGTTACGCCCCCTTGGTTCTACGTTTCGCTGACAGGTTCGCTTCGACCTCCCCGCTCGTTTGTGGTATCGACTGTCTTGACGGTTGGCTTGAGTGTTCCGCCGGTTCGGCTGAGATTGCGTAAGCGCTTGTTATTAAGGCGGTTACGCGCGAGGAGCAGATTTCAGCGACGGGATTTCCAAAAAAATCTCCGGCGAGAATTCGGGCAAATCCGTTCGCCGTTTTTGCCAAGTTGCCCAACTTAACATCTGGCCGTTTCCGTCCATACGGACGTGTTTAGCGTGTCATTCCGAGCGAGCGAAGCGAGTCGAGGAATCTCGCCGTTATCCGTGTCCGGACGACGAGATTTCTCCGCTCGGCCGTACGGCCTCGGTCGAAATGACATCGCTTCGAGAGCACGCTAAACAGGTACGTCCATATAGGCCCAACTCATGCTTTTCCCTCAACCTCACCCGACCGCCGGAAATTGTTGCCGCGCCCGGGCGAGGCTGGGGTTTCTGCGCAATGTGGTTGAATCCCGCCGGCGGGAGCGATAGCATGAAACCGTCCCGGGAGGAGAGAAGGGGATGAGCATGCTCTCGAAAGCCCGATGGCTCGCCGTTGCGGCGCTGGCTGCCGTGGCGGTGGCGGTCGCGAGCGGCGCCGTCCGCGGCGCCGGGCGCGGCTGGCCGATGAAGAAGCAGGGCGACCTGTGGATCGTCGAGACGCCGCACTACCAGTTCGAGACCGACCACGATCCGAAAGCCGCCCAGTTGATGGCCAGCCATCAGGAAGCCCTCTTCCGGGAACTCTATCGCCGGATGGGCAAGACGAAACCGGTGTCGGCCATCAAGCCGATGAAGGTCCAGGTCTTTCAGACCAAGGACCGGTACCGGAAAGCCCTGGGCGCCCACTCCGAGGGCAGCCAGGGCTTGTACACGGGTAGCGTTATCGGCGGGTGGGCGGCGCCGGAGGGGATCGACGACCTCCTCGAGACCCTCCGCCACGAGGGCACACACCAGTTCGTCGGGCAGTTCATCGGCGACACGTGTCCGGTGTGGCTCAACGAGGGGATGGCCGTCTTCTTCCAGAACGCCCATTTCGAGAAGGGCAAACTCGTCATCGGGCAGGTCCCGATGCTTACGCTGAACGTCCTGAAGAGGGCCGCCAAAGAGGACAGGCTGATCCCGCTGTCGCAGATGCTGGCCATGTCGTACGAGGAGTGGGCCGAGGCCGTCAAGACGAAGTCCAAACAGGCCTCCGTCCAGTATCCGCAGGCCTGGTCGATGGTCCACTTCCTTGAAAGGGGTGAGAACGGCAAGTACCGGACGCCGCTTCTCCAATACATCTACTACCTGTCGCGCGGGCGGGCATCGGAGCAGGCGTGGAAGCGGTCGTTCGGCGCCAACGTCAAGGCCTTCGAGCAGCACTGGCGGGCCTACATCAAAAACCTGGAGGCCACCGAAGGCATACCCTGCCGCATGAAGTTGAAGATGCTGGGCGGGTGGGTCCTGAAGGCCATGAACAAGCCCTCGCTGCTGAAGGACATGGAAACCCTCCGGAAGGTCGCCTTGACGGGAGTCCTGGGAGGATGGACCGTCACACTGGCCGACGTCGAGACCGAGATCACCGACGCCGAGAGCGTGAAGGATTTGTTCCGATGTCCTCAAGATAAATCGAAGGGCGATGCGCCAAGTTACGAACTGGTGTGGGGCAAGCCGGGCGAGCCGCCACGCGTGCGGTGCACCCACCACGCCGGCGTGGTCCTGGAGACCGCCTACGAGAAGGACGAGGAGGGGAGGTGGGTCGTCCGGGCGATCTCGCGCCCCGTGTTGCCGGGCGATAAGAAGGGCGCCGCAAAGAAATAGCCCGTCGCCGGCCCACGCCGGCCGACCGGGCCTGGAGCCAAAACCCATGATTGACGGTGTTCGAGTCACGCGACTGAAACCGATTCCGGACGAGCGCGGCCGCCTGATGGAGATGTTCCGCTCGGACGAGGAGGACTTCGAGCAATTCGGCCAGGTTTACCTGACGACGGCCTGGCCGGGTGTCGTCAAGGCGTGGCACTATCACAAGAAGCAGACGGACAACTTCGTCTGCGTCCAGGGGATGATGAAGGTTGCCCTGTACGACGCGCGCGAGGGTTCGCCGACGAAGGGCGAGACCGCCGAGTTCTTCTTGGGCATCTGGAACCCCGTTCGCCTGCGCATTCCCGCCGGCGTGTATCACGGGTTCAAGTGCATCTCGACCGGCGAAGCGATGATCGTCAACGTCCCCACCGAACCGTACAACTACGACCAACCCGACGAATACCGCCTGCCCGCCCACACCGACGAGATCCCCTACGACTGGGGCAGGCAGGATCGCTGACGTTCGTTCGAGCCCGTCGCGGACCGTGCGACTGACGCGGCCGCAGCACGACGCCACGGGTCGGGCAAGGAGGTGGAATGTGACGAAGGTGCAGCGTCTGTTGACGGAAAAGCATGATGAGATCCTGCGCATCGCCGCCCGCCGCGGCGCCAAGAACATCCGTGTTTTCGGTTCGGTCGCTCGCGGGGACGCCGATGCGGCTAGTGACGTGGACGTTTTGGTGGACATGGAACCCGGCCGCAGCCTCCTCGATATGGGCGGACTCCTCATGGACCTTCAAGACCTGCTGGGGTGTTCGGTGGACGTTGTCACGGAGCGCGCTCTGCGTCCGCGCATCCGCGACCGGGTTCTGAAGGAGGCGGTGCCGCTTTGAGGAACGACCACGAAAGACTCCTCGACATGGCGGAGGCCATCGCTCAGGTTCAGAAGTATGCCGCCAGGGGACGCGCGACCTTCGAGCAGGATGAACTGATCCGGAACTGGATTCGAA
>CAYVAM010000207.1:0-7402 GCA_964449275.1 uncultured Anaerolineales bacterium | reverse complement strand
GGTTCTCCGAACGAGTCGCCCGGCATCGGCGTGGACCCCGACCAGTGGCACATGATCATCGATCATCCTCCCGGCGGCGCGGATACTATCAAGACGCGGCCGATGGACCGGCCGGTCCTTTACAAGCGGGGTGACCCGAGGGCAGAGTAGGGGGAGAGTGCCATGTCAGAGCGATGCGGCGTGGGATGGCAAGAGAGGAAGCGCGGCGGGTCTCCTGACCTGCCGCGCAACAGCCATGGACTCGCGGCGGGCAGGATTGCCCGCCGCGCAGCGCTGGTGGGCCCCGTGCTGGTGTGCCTGCTGGCGACCGCCTCAGCGCATGCCGCGCCGGCGCGCAAGCGCCCGTATCGTCTGAAGGACACCGACCTCAAGCAGCGGGTCATCTGGGGCGCTGTGTGCGAAGGGCCCGACGGCACGGGCCTGGCCTTCGGCGGCCAGGACCAGCAGGCCTACGACGGCCGCCCGCACACGCGGATCAAGGTCAACGGCGAGTGGAAGGCGATCCGGCCGGTACTGGATCGCGGCAATCCGCTTCAGGACATCCATCGAGGCGCCTGGGCCGTGCGTGACGGGTTGAAGGCCGCCGCCGCGCGCCTGCGAACCATCTTCCTCCGCAGTCTTCCGGAGCCCCAACGCCGGGCCCCGGTCGCGGTCGAGATTGTCCTCCGCCGGGCATGGGTTGCCCGCGGCATCGACAATCTTCTGGTCAGTGCCACGGGCATCCAGGGCCTGCCGGAGTACCATGCGCGCCAGGCGTCGTGGGCTTCGGAGTTGCTGCGCGAATCTCGCGCAGGTGCCAGGGAGTTGGAGGAGCGGGCCGTTGCCGGCTCCCTGGTCGAGATGCTCCGGACGATGGCCGGGGCGCAGGCTTTCCTGGAATACGCGGCCGACGCTCTCGGCGCCGAGCCGCCGCCGCGGGCCTTGTCACCCATCGTCTATGAGCCGAAGACTGGCCTGTACGTCCTCTTCGGCGGAGACCACCTGGACTATCTTGTGAACGACACGTGGGTCTTTGACTCGAAGACGCGGCGGTGGATGCAGCGGCATCCACCGACTGCACCGCCGCCACGAGCGAACCATAGGCTCAAAGTCAGCGGCGATGGCAAGATCGTCCTTTCGGGCGGGTACACCTACGCGTCGAACACCGACTACTGCGGTGGCCAGTACGCCGACCTCGATGACGGCGAATGGACCTACGACGTCGCGGCGGACAAATGGACCGGCGGCGAGGGCACGCCGCCCGATTCGCGCACGTATCGCACCGGTCCGTTCCATCCCGACTACTACCTCGAAGGCCCGAAGCCGGATGCCGCGGTGCACGAGGAGGTACTCAAGAACCTCCCCGTCAACCAGTGGGTCCTGCTCGATCCGCCACGCGTCCCGCGCTTGAACCGCGACTGGGGTACGGTGCGCCTCGACACCGACCACGACATGATCCTCGTCTGGTCGGGCGGCCACTCGGCACACGGCGGCACCGACGTCCTGCACTATCATCTCTCGACGAACCGGTGGGAACTGCCGTATCCGGTGGAGTTTCCCCTGGGCCAACTCTATGCCAACACGCGGTACCCCGACGGGTTCAACTTCAACCGCCGTCCGTGGCCCACCGGCCACACGTACCAGAGTTACGAATACGACCCGCACACGAAGCGGCTGCTCTTCACCGGCCGCCCGACGTACACCTACATCTACGACCCGGCGGTTGCCGACTGGGTGGGCCGCGCCAAGAAACCTCCGAACATGATCTACAACTCGTGCTTCTACACACTGACCCTCTGCGCGACGCCGCGCGGCGTCATCTGCTGGGGACAGGGACCCCGACGCGAGCGCGGCCGCATCCATCGCTATGACCCGAAGCGGAAGACGTGGGAAGCGGTTGAACTCAAGGGCGACCTGCCCGAGCCGCACGTGGACCACTCGACGATGGTTTACGATTCGAAACGCGACCGCCTCCTGCTCCTTTGCTGCGACTACGGCAAGAAACCGAACGGCCAGGTCTGGCAACTCGACCTTGCGACGATGGCGGCCCACACCTTGAACCCCGTCAACATGGCGGCCGCCGCAGGTAGGGCGTACCAGATCGACCGGGCCTGCTACGTTCCGGACGCCGACCTGATGCTCCTGTGCACGCTCCTGCCCGATGGCGAAGGCGGCCTCCGCCGGCATGTCGCCTACGACTGCGAGCGGAACCGATGGGTTTCTTTGCGGATAAACTATGGGGCGGACAAGCGCGGGCCTCTGGCCCCGACGGCCGTGCGGCGGTCCGTCGGTCTGGCCTGCGACGCGCGGCGGAAACTCATCTGGGGCGTCGATACGAACCGCGTCCGCGTCTTCGTCCTGCGCTTCGACGCAAAGGGGGCCGGCATCGAGGCCATGAAGAAGTAAAGGACGGTCGCAGCAGCAACTCGACCACGGGAGGAAAGCGATGAGCCGCTTGGTCGCCGCCGGTCTGGTCGGCGTTCTGATGGGCTGTCTGATTCTGTCCACCGCCCACGCGGCCGAGGAGACGCCCTGGCCGTCGCCCGTGCCGGGGCACAAACCCGTCCAACCCGGCGAGCATCCGCGGCTCTTCTTCCGCAAGAGCGACCTGCCGGCGCTGAAGGCACGGGCCAGGACGCCCGAGGGGCGGGCCATCATCAAACGCCTGCGCGTCACCCTGAACGGCAGCAACGGCGAATCCCTGCCATCGATCAAGAACCCCATGACCACCGCCTACGGCAAGACCGGTGGCCCGAAGCCGCAGAAGGGCGACATGCCCGTCGGGGCCTACAGCATCTCGCACGTGGCCGGGTTCGGGTTCCTGCACCTTCTGACGGGCGAGGAGAAGTACGCCGACCTGGCCCGGGGGTGTTTCGAGTTGGCCGAGAAGGGCGTCCGCGACCGCGACCGCGAGGCCCGTTACTCGTGGAAGCAGCCGGGCGGGGCGCTGCGCGCCGGGCCGTCGCTCGGATGGTACGCCGTCGGCTACGACCTCTGCTACGAGGGCTGGGACCCGGCGTACCGGCAGAAGGTGGCCCAGGCCATCGCGGGCTACAACGAGGGCAAGAACACGAGTCTGGCGGAACTGGTGCGCGGCAGCCGCCACATGCCGGCCAGCAACCACTGGGGGATGCAGGTGGGCGGCGGGGCACTCGCCGTCTTGGCCATCATGGGCGACACCGGCGTGGACGCGGCGAAGATCGAGAAGTACCTTCAGGACAGCCGCAAGGCCATGATCCGCAACATGACCGAGGGTTTCGGCGACCACGGCTGGTTCGCCGAGGGCGACGGCACGGGGTCGATGTCGTCGCAGATCGCCTTCGTTCCGGCGCTCCAGGCGTGGCGGGTGGCGGGGGGGCTCGACTTCATCTCGCCGCGCCCGAACGCCCCGTGGATGACGCTGAAGTGGATCTTCCTGACCGTGCCCAACGCCAAGGGCGGGATGGACTTCCCCAAGCGTGGCGCCTACCCGCATAACGTGTGGGACCGCGACGGCATCAGCGGCGCCGGCTACTTCGGCGAAGGCTTCGGCGGCGTGACCGACGCGCAGCGGCCGGCGCTCCTCTGGTTCTACAACCGTCACCTCAAGGCCGTCGATGAGAAGAACGCGACGCCGTTCGATACGCCCAGCCCGTACCCGCACCATGCGATCCTGGCGTTTGTCAACTGGCCGTCCGGGATGCAGGAGGCGAACCCCGCCGATTGCATCCCCCGCGCGGTCTACGACACGAAGTTCGGCTTCGTCATGTGCCGCAACCGCTGGCAGGATACCGATGACATCGTCATCTCCGTCCAGACGCTGAGCACGCGCGGTTGGCACAAGGCCGGCAGCAGCGGGGCGGTCGAGGTGTGGGGCCTTGGCCGCAAACAGCGCTGGGGCAACGTCCGTAACGGCGTCAAGTACTTCCAGGCGGGGGCCGACGGGTCCCTCAGCCTCACCGGCGCCGACGGCACGAGCCTGGCGGTCGATTTCTCGAAGGCATCCGGCGCCGACGCCTTGCTCGTTATGACCGGACCGGGCGCACCGAAGGAGAACACGGTGGAGGTCGGCCCCGCGCGGTTCAGTTTCAAGTTCCTGACCACCGGCGCCGAGCCGAAGCCGAAGGTCGAAGGCGACAAGGTCGTCGTCGGCGACCAGACGGTGGCGATGAAGGACGGCCACATCGTCCTGGGCAAGATGGCCGGGCCGTGGTCTGGTCCGAAGGCCGGCGCGGCGCCGACTCACGCCACCGCTCGGAGAGGTGGGCAAGTAAAACGCAGCGCGATCCGAAAGGGGAAACGGTCATGAAACGGTGGATGCTCGCGGCGGCGACGGTGGCGGCGCTCATCGTGCCTGCGGCGGCCCTGGCGAAAGATGGGGCTGGCGAGGCGGCCTACTGGGTCGAACCGATGAGGAAGGTCCACGCCAGGTTCAACGGCAAGAAGGGCACCTTTGCCCATTTCGGCGACTCCATCACCGTCTCGATGGCGTTCTGGGCGTCGCTCGGGCAGCGCAGGAACATGGACGGGGCCACTCAGGCCGCCTACGACCTGGTGAACGGGTACATGAAGAAGGCCTGCTGGCGCGAGTGGAAGGGGCCCAAGTTCGGCAACACCGGCTCGATGACCATCCGCTGGGCCCACGAGAACGTGGATACGTGGCTGAAGGACCTGAACCCCGAGGTAGCCCTCATCATGTTCGGCACGAACGATCTGGGGCCGCTCAATGTAGATGAATACGAGGCCAAGACCCGCGAGGTCGTCAAGAAGTGTCTCGCGGGCGGCACGGTCGTCATCCTCTCGACCATCCCGCCGAAACACGGCCGCGACGAGAAGTGCAAGGCCTTCGTCGAAGCGGTCCGCCGCGTCGCCCGTGACATGAAGGTGCCCCTGTGCGATTACTACCAGGCCGTCATGGATCGCCGCCCCGATGACTGGGACGGGCGGCTCGAGAAGTTCAAAGGTGTGCCGGGCGGCACGTACGAGGTGCCGACGCTCATCTCCCGCGACGGCGTCCATCCGTCGAACCCGAAGCAGTGGCAGGGCGACTACTCGGAGGAGGGCCTCAAACACAACGGCTTCGTCCTGCGCAACTACGTGGTGCTGCACGCCTACGCCGATCTTGTCCGCAAGGTCCTCAAGCCGTGATGCCGGCCGGTGGCAGGTTTGCTTGACGCGCCTGTGACCGTCTGATAGAAGGGGGCAGCGGCAGGATGGTGACCGAGGGCAGCGCAGCAGGAAAGGGGACTCGAGATGCGGAACGCAATGCTTGCGATGGCGATGGTGGGACTGGCGGCCGGGCTGGCGGGCTGCGGGGGCGCGGCCGGGTGGGGAGGCGGCAAACTGATCTATCGCGTCAGCGCTGCCTCCGAGCGCGACTACGTCGATGAGAACGGCTGTGTCTGGAAGGCCGACCGAGCCTACTCCGAGGCCGCCAAGTGGGGATGTCTCGGCGGCGAGACCGTCCGGCGGACCGAGATCAACGCCGTCCCCGGGACCAAGGCCCCCGACGTGTACCTCACGGAACGCTACAGCATGGACGGGTACCGGTTCGACGTGCCGAACGGCACGTACACGGTGCGGTTGCACTTCGCCGAGACGTACGATGGCATTACGCAGGCGGGCGAGCGGGTCTTTACGGTCAAGATTCAGGGCAAGGAGGCCATCAAGGACCTCGACGTGCTGAAAGAGGCCGGCAAGTTCGCCACGCCGCTCGTCAAGGAGGTCAAGGGCATCGGGGTGACCGACGGCAAACTGATGATCGAGTTCGTCCCGAACATCCAGAATCCGGAGATCAACGGCATCGAGGTCTTCGGCCCCTAAGAGGCGAGTGCCGCACTCACTCTCACGCTGATGCCGGCGAGACGGGGCCCGGCTGCGGGCACGGCCGGAAGGTCTTTCCCTGAGTGGACTACAGTGTGCGCGGCGGGTCGGAGCCTGCCCTGAGCGCAGCCGAAGGGTCGCGGGTATCCTGAACCGCGCGTGACGTTCGGATCGGAGAGGAGACCGACCATGGGCAAGAAGATCGCATTCATCGGCGCCGGGAGCGTCGTGTTCACGAAGACCCTGATGAGCGACATCATGGCCACGCCTGCCCTGGCCGGCAGCGAGTTCGCCCTGATGAGCCGCACCATGCCCAAACTCGAACGCATGAAGAACTTTGCCGAACGCATGCTCAAGGAGAATGACGTGCCGGGCACCGTCTCGGCCACGCTCGACCGGCGGGAGGCCGTCGCCGATGCCGATTTCGTCGTCGTCATATTCCAGATCGGCGGCTTCGACGCCTACGCCGTCGACTACGAGGTGCCGCTGAAGTACGGCGTGGACCAGTGCATCGGCGACTCGCTCGGCCCCGGCGGCCTGTTTCGGTGCCTGCGGGTCATGCCGGAACTCATCAAGGTTGCCCGCGACATGGAAGAGGTGGCCAAGCCCGGCGCCGTCATGCTCCAGTACGCCAACCCGATGGCGGCCAACTGCCTGGCGCTCGGCAAAGCGACCGGCGTCCCGTTCGTCGGCCTCTGCCACGGCGTCCAGACGACGCTCGACCTCCTGGCCGGATACTGCGGCGTGCCGAAGGAAGAGATCACCTTTACCTGCGGCGGCATCAATCACATGGACTGGTTCCTGACGCTCCAGCATAAAGGCCGCGACTTGTACCCGCACCTGCGCGAGGTCTTCGAGAAGCCCGAGTACTACAAGAACGAGAAGGTGCGCGGCGAAGTGCTCCGCCACTTCGGCTATTTCATGACCGAAAGCACCGGGCACCTCTCGGAGTACCTCCCCTGGTTCCGCAAGAACGCCAAGGCCCTGGACCTGTATTGCGACGAGCCGTCGTTCGGCGGCGAGAGCGGCGCCTACTACAAGTACTCCAAGGCCCTGGCCGCCAAGTACGCCAAGCACGATCCGCTGGAGTTCGAGGACCCCAGGATCGAGTCCCGCAGCGTCGAGTACTGCTCGTACATCATGGAAGCCGTCACCACGGGCAAGCCCTTCGGGTTCATGGGCAACGTCCGCAACGAGGGCTACATCACGAACCTTCCGGACGGCTGCTGCGTTGAGGTGCCGACGTTCGCCGACGATACCGGTTACCATCCCACGCGCATCGGCGCCCTGCCGCCGCAACTGGCCGCCTGCTGCATGAGCAACGTGCAGGAGCAGATTCTGACGGCCGAGGCGGCCCTGACGGGCGACACCGAGCACGTCGTCCACGCCGCCGCCATGGACCCGCTTGCCGGCGCGGTCCTGACGCTCAAGGAAACCCGCGACATGTGCAGCGAGATGCTCGAGGCGCAGCGCGAGTGGCTGCCCCAGTTCGAGGGAAAGAAGATCGAACCCAAGCCGACGATCTCGATTCCCGAGAACTGCCAGCCCGTTGAGGTGCCGCTCGACCCGGCCCTGGCCATCAACAAACGCTTCGGCGACCTCATCGACCGCAAGACCGGCG
>CAYVAM010000206.1:0-7449 GCA_964449275.1 uncultured Anaerolineales bacterium | reverse complement strand
TACAGCCACGGGGCGCTGGCCTGAACCGTGCCGGGGTTGATGGCCGGGCCGTCGGCTCGCTGCGCGCGCAGGTGGAAGAAGTCGGGCAGGAGGCCCTGGCGATCCTTGTCGGCCTGCTTCCACGTGTGCTGTATGCCGGCGGCCGTGATGCCGGACGCGATGTCGCACCACGGACCGTCCCAAGCCTCGTGGCCGGCATCCAGGAACTGCCACAGCGCATCGGCATACACCAGGCCGCACCACTGGACCGGCCGTCCGAACCAGACGGGCGCCCGCCAGTTCGTCGCCCCAAGGACGGGAATGGTGCTGTACGGCCCGACCTTGCCGCCCGTCGGGTTGACGAGGTACACGAACGGCACGCCCGTCCACGCCCAGTACCGGGCCTGCTCCAGAAAGTGCTTATCGCCGGTGATCTCGTAGCCGAGCGTGTAGGCCCGGAGCATGTGAGCCGAGGCCAGGATGTCCGGCGTGTGGAGGGGAATCTCCCACGTTTGCGCTCCGCGCGGGACCGTGTTCGCGAACTTGTCGAGCGCCCTGAGGACGCGCAGACCTTCCTTGATGAGTTCCGCGTCGCCGCAGTAGACGGCCGCCTCCAGGACGTCCTTCACGACGCGGGCTGTCAGGCCGTTCGAGTCCGGCGCGAAGTGCGTGCTGCCGAAGTCGGGCTTGCCCTTGGCCTGACGATACAGGACGCGTCCATCGGGCTCGAATCGCCTGAGCGCGTTGCGTGCCGACCGGCGTGCCCGCTCCACGGCCTCCGCCACGTGGCCGTAGGCGAGCGGCGCGACGGGGTATCGGACGTGCGAGACGCCGGCGTGGTAGTAGTTCTGGGGATTGACTCGCGCGAGCGCGCCGGCCGCCGCCTTCCGGAGCCTCGCCCCCAACGCCGCATCGTCGGTGTGCCGGGCGAGGTAATCCATCCAGACGGCCGCATCGGCCGCCGGCTGGGGTCCGAAGTTCGGCCAGAAGGCGTGGCGGTAGAGGTCGCCGTCGCGGATCTTCGAGTCGAGCCATCCGGCCGCCGCCAACCGCACGTAGCCGCCTGTATCGAGACCCGTGTCGGGCGCCGGCGGCAGGCCGCGCAGGCGGACGTACTGCCCGACGGCCGGAATCACACTCTTGCCTTTGCCGCCGATGATGGTGGCCTTCAGGACGAGCGGCTTGTTTGCCTCCAGCCGCGCGCTGCCGTAGGGCATCAGGCTTGCTTCGGGCCGGTTGTCGCCGTCCGACCCGGGGAAGATGAGGCCCATGACGTGGCCGCCCGTGCCGAACAGACGGTCGGGCGAATCGAAGACGGCGGCAAACTGCGGGTCGCGCTCCCAGACGAGGCCCACGTACCGGTCCTTCGCCTGGATCGCCATCAGGGGCAGGGTGATCTTCAGACTGTCGGGCACCTGCCGCTTCGACGCGGGGCCGCGGACGTCGGCCTCGCTGCTCGACGGCTCGTTCGCCAGATACTCCAGGCCCGCAAACAGCCCCTGCCCCTTCTCCGTGCCGAACGACCCAGCGCCCGGCGCCAGGAAGAACATCGGCAGAAAGACCACGTCGCGCGGCCGGTCCACGGTGACACTGACGCCGGCGTCCACGGTCCCCGTCTGCCGGCCGGGCGTGAACGTCCATTCGATGCGCCATGCGGCGCCGTCGGCATCGCGGAGCCGGCGGCCGGTCGGCATCCACCGCACCTCGCCGTCCTGGACGTAGCCGATGAGCGACCGCGTCAGGCCCGTCGCCATCGAATCGCCCGCGACCTCGACGACGAAATCGCCCGGCGACGCCTTGCCGTGGCGCAGCACGAGGTCGCCCGAGCGCACGGTGACCGCCTCGCCCGCCAACGTCGGCGGGACCGGCTTCGGCCACTTCGGTTCGGGATAGAGGACGCGCGGCTCGAACGTCATGGCGGCGATGACGGCCCGCCCCTTCGTGCCCGGCGGGTCGATGCGGAAGTGCATCTTGGGGCCCAGCGCGGGCAGCGGCACGCGATTCTCCACCCAGTCGGTCGCCGGGACGGCGAAACGGACGCTCTTTGCCTCGGAGGCGCCCGAACCGGGCTTCCAGTAGAAGACCTGGCACGTGCCGGGCTGCGATGCCTTCAGACGCATGCGGAGCCAGAGTTTCGCACCGGCAGGCAGGTCGAGCGCGGGGCCCATCGTGTACGGGTCGCGGCCACTGATCTCGATCAAGAGGCCGTCCGGCGTGCCTTCCAGGCGCGAGATGTCGTGCGTCGGTCGCCACCCGCGCACACTCTCCGGCCGGGTGAAGTCGAAGCCGGGGAGCGAAGGCTTCGTCGCGGCCGCCGAAGGCGCCGGCGAAGCCAGGAGCAGTGTCGCGACAAAGCAAAGATGAAGCGCGCGTGGTCGGATCAAAAGCGATCTCCTCGTATTAGCGTTCATTGTACAGGTACGTGCCCCGCCGCTTCCGCGGCGGGCTCGGCGGCGGCGGGGTCGACGGCGGCGGGGTCGGCGACGGCGGGCTCGACGGCGGCGGGTGCGACGCGCTGCGCTGAGCCCTTGGTCTTCTTCTCGAACACGCCGTTCGCCCCGAGCACCTTCTCGAAGCCGTCGCCTGAGAACCACGTCATCGCCTCGGCGTCGCCCTTGAGATACGCGTCCCAGAAGGCCGTCGTGCTCCGGCGGATGAGGTCGTGAAAGAGCGGGTCCTTCGTGCCGTCGCCGAAGCGGCGCCGGTGCCCGGAGAACACCATGTGGTCGCCGCCGGCGAACGTCACGAGGTACTGGTCGGCGCCGTGCGTGTGGTCGAACGGAACGCGGCGCTGCTTGGGGTCCGTCTCGCGGATAATGCTGGAGTCGAGCGTGCCGGTCATGTGAAAGCACGGGATGCGGATGTGCTGGTACACGGCGTCGAGGCCCCTCTGGCGCGGCGGGACGGGCGAACTCATGGGGATGGCCGCCTTGACGCGCGGGTCGGCCGTCTTCGGCTTCCCAAGCAGCGGGGTGTACGTCTGGCCGGCGACGGCGAGCGTGGTGTGGGCGCCGAACGAGTGGCCCGCCATGCCGACGCGCGCCAGGTCGAGCCTGCCCTGGAGCGGCGGCGTCTCGCGGTTCATCTGTTCGAGCCGGTCGATGGCGAAGCGGACGTCGCGGGTGCGGGCAATGGCGTTGCGCGGATCGACCGCCGTCTCGCGCATCGCTTTCACGGGGTTCGCCTTGCCGCGCCACACTTCGGTGTCGCTCCCCTTGTGCTGGAGGTGGACCGAGACGTAGCCGTGACTCGCCCAGTGGCGGCCGAGGTAGGCGTATCCGTCGCGCGACCCGCCGAGGCCGTGCGAAAAGACGATGACCGGCACGCTTCCCGCGCCGGTCTTCGGGTAGTACACCCTGACGGGCACCGGCCGCTCGCGTTTCGCGTCGAGCCAGTCGTAGGTGATCGTCTCGACCTCCTGCGGGCCGGGTCCTGTCTTGTAGGCTTCCCCGGCCGCCGACCCGGCCGGACGGCACACCGCCGGCAGGCACAGCAGGAACCAGGCAACGCACAGTCCTCGTCTCATGTTCGATCCTTCCTCGTCGCCCTGCGATCGGTCGCAGCCCCACCATCACCAATGCGCGAGGCGCCGCCCCGGTGACAGGAACTTGAGCGGATGATAGGGCGGCGGCGACGCCAACGCAATATGGGGCCGCACGGCGACTCGTCACTTCGCCGCCCCGCCGACACGGGTTCCTTGCGTCGAGCCGGATGTGACGGTAGCCTGCGGCGTATGGCACACCGGCGACAACACCCGGAAACGAGACGCATGTGGCGCCTCTTGGCGATGGCCGTCTGCCTGGCGGCTGCGTGCGCGGCGGCGCTCGGCGCCGAGGCGCAAACGCCGGCACGAGACGCCCTGACCTGGACCGACCTGGCGCCACTGCCGCCCGCGCCGGGGCAGCAGACTCAGCCCGGCGTGGCCGGCCCGTTCGTCGGTGTGGACTGCGGCAGGCTGATCGTTGCGGGCGGTGCGAACTTCCCCGACGCGCTGCCGTGGCGCGGCGGCAAGAAGGTCTGGCACGACAACGCCTTCGTCCTCGAACCCGCTCGCGACGGCACGGACGAATGGCGAACCAACGAGCAGTGCAAACTGCCCCGGCCGTTGGCTTACGGCGCATCGGTCACCACAAAGCACGGCATCCTCTGCATCGGCGGATGCGACGCCGACCGGTGTTTCGCCGAGACGGTGCTGGTCACATACGATGCGGTGGAGCAGCGCCTTGTCCATCGTCCGCTTCCGTCCCTGCCGCGGCCGCTGGCCTTCATGGCTGCGGCCAAAGTGGGAGACGTTGTATACGTTGCCGGCGGCCAGGAGACGATGACCGACGCCCGGGCGACGAAACATTTCTGGCGGCTGGACCTCGCGCTGTTCGATCCGAAAGAGACCGACCAGAACCCGGACTTTGCGTGGGAGAAACTCGACCCCTGGCCCGGACCGCCGCGCATCCTCCCGGTGGCTGCCGCGCAGAGCGACGGGGCGACCGACTGCTTCTACCTTTTCAGCGGCCGAAACATCGCCCCCGACGCCGAGACCCAGGTCCTGACCGACGCTTACCGGTACAATCCCAAGACCGGCACGTGGACGCCCCTGGCCGACGTTGCCCCCCAAGGCGAACCGCCGCGCTCGATCATGGCGGCGTCGGCCGTTGCCTCGGGCGCGGGTCACATCCTGGTGTTCGGCGGCGGCGACGGGAAACGGTTCCTCGAACTCGAGCGACTCGGACGCCGGGCGGGCGAAGCAACGGATCGCGGAGACGACGCCGAAGCCGATGCGCTCACCAGGCGGAAGAACCGCATCCTCGCGGGCCACCCCGGTTTCAGCCGCGCTCTTCTCGCCTACCACACGATCACCGACACGTGGACCCGCGTCGGCCGCTTCCCGGGCGCCTGCCCCGTGACGACGACCGCCGTCGCGCTCGGCAACTCGATCTTCATCCCAAGCGGCGAGGTCCGCCCCGGCGTGCGGACGCCGGCCATCTGGAAGGCCGACCCGCCGCCGGCCCGGCCGTTCGGATGGATCAACTACGCGGTGCTGGGCGTGTACCTGGCCGCCCTGGTGGCGATGGGCGTGTACTTCTCGCGGCGCGAGAAGACGACCGACGACTTCTTCAAAGCGGGCGGCCGCGTGCCGTGGTGGGCGGCGGGTCTCAGCATCTACGGCACGCAACTGAGCGCCATCACGTTCATGGCCATCCCCGCCAAGACCTTCGCCACCGACTGGCGATACTTCATGGGGAACGTGGCCATCGTGATGGTGGCGCCGCTCATCATCTTCCTGATCCTTCCGTTCTTCCGCCGCCTGAACGTGACCACGGCGTACGAGTACCTGGAGAAGCGTTTCAACGTGGTGGCGCGGCTGTTCGGGAGCGTCATGTTCATGCTGCTGCATTTGGGGCGGATCGGGATCATCCTGTTTCTGCCGTCCATCGCCCTGAGCGTCGTGACGGGCATCGACGTGCGGGTCTGCATCGTGGCGATGGCCGTCCTGAGCATCCTCTACACGGTGCTCGGCGGCATCGAGGCGGTCATCTGGACCGATGTGCTCCAGGTCGTCGTTTTGCTGGGCGGCGCATGGCTGTCGCTGATGCTGATCTCTGCGCACATTCCGGGCGGCCTGGGCGGTATGATCGACATCGCCGCCGAGGCCGGCAAGTTCCACACCTTCGACTTCCGGTTCGACCTGCAGACGCCCACCTTCTGGGTCGTCCTGCTCGGCGGACTGGCCGCCAACTTCATCTCGTACGGCAGCGACCAGACGGTCATCCAGCGGTACCTGACGACCAGGGACGAGAAGGCGGCCGGCCGGGGCATCTGGACCAACGCCGTCCTGGTTATCCCGGGGTCGCTGCTCTTCTTCGGTATGGGCGCGGCACTGTACGTCTTCTTCAAGACGCGGCCGGACCTGCTGAACCCGACGCTTGAGAACGCCGACGCCATCTTTCCGTGGTACATTGTGACACAGTTGCCGACGGGCGTGGCGGGCCTGTTGATTGCGGCCCTGTTCGCGGCGGCGATGTCGAGTCTGGATTCGAGTATGAACTCCATCGCCACCGCCGTCACCACCGATTTCTACCGCCGCTTCAAACGCGATGCGGCCGACCGCACGTGCCTCGCCCTGGCCCGATGGGTCACCGTCGTCGTGGGGCTGGCAGGGATGGTCCTGGCGCTGCTCATGACGGGATGGGACATCAAGAGCCTGTGGGACGAGTTCAGCAAGGTTCTCGGTCTGTTCGCCGGCGGACTGGGCGGCCTGTTTCTGCTGGGCATCTTCAGCCGCCGGGCGCACGGCGCGGGTGCGCTCGTGGGCCTTGCGGCCAGCGCCGCCGTCCAGTTCGCCGTCAGTTGGACGGGCATCGTGTACCTGTTGCTGTACAGTTTCACGGGCGTCGTCACGTGCGTCGTGGTCGGCTACGTCGCGAGCCTCATCATTCCCGCCCGACGCAAGCCGCTCGCGGGGCTGACGCTCTACACGCTCCGCAAGAAAGACGCCTAATCCTACAAAGCGACTTCGCGCGCGGCGGGTCTCCCGACCCGCCGCGAGAAAGGCGGCCAAGCGGGGTGGCGGGTGGGGACACCCGCCACCCAAAGGATAGGCACCCGTTTCTACGGAAGGGAACCTGTACGATGGCAGAACGCATCGAAGGCCTGATTGCGGCGCCGTTTACGCCGATGGGTGAAGACGGCGGCGTGAACCTCTCTGCCGTCGAACCGTACGCCGACCTGCTGGCGCGAAACGGCGTGGCGGGCGTGTTCGCGTGCGGCACGACCGGCGAAAGTTTGTCGCTGACGGTCGCCGAGCGGATGGACGTCGCCAGGCGCTGGACGGACGTGGCGGCCGACGGGTTCAAGGTCATCATCCACGTCGGGCACAACAGTCTGGCGGACTCCAAAGCGCTCGCTGCCCACGCGGCCGAGATCCGCGCCTATGGCATCGGCGCGATGGGGCCGTGTTTCTTCAAGCCGCAGACCGTCGAAGACCTGGTGGCGTTCTGCGCCGAGGTCGCGGAGGCGGCGCCCGCCCTGCCCTTCTACTATTACCACATTCCAGGGATGACCGGCGTCGAGTTCCCGATGGCCGACTTCCTGGAGGCGGCCACGGGCGTCGTGCCGACCCTCGCCGGCATCAAGTACACCTGGGAAGACCTCATGGACTATGGACGGTGCCTCGACGTGGCGGACGGACGGTTCGATATCCTCTACGGCCGCGACGAGACGCTGCTCGCCGGCCTCGCGCTCGGCGCACGCGGCGCGGTCGGCAGCACGTACAACTTTGCGGCCCCGCTGTATCGGCGGCTCATGGAGGCGTTCGAGAGCGGCGACCTCGACACCGCCCGCGACCTTCAGCGCAAGTCCCGCGAGATGATCCACCTGCTCTACCGCACGGCCGGTTCGTTCCTGCCGGCCGCCAAGACCGTCATGAAGATGGTCGGCCTGGACTGCGGCCCGGTGCGCCTGCCGATACGAAAC
>CAYVAM010000205.1:0-7579 GCA_964449275.1 uncultured Anaerolineales bacterium | reverse complement strand
AAGCAGGAGATCAGCCTCGGCATCAAGCAGACCGAGGTGAATCCCTGGACGCTCGTCAAAGAGAAGTACCCGCCCGGCCAGGTCATCGAGGGCATGGTCCAGAACCTGGCGAACTATGGGGCGTTCATCGAGATCGAGGAAGGTATCGACGGTCTCCTGCACGTGTCCGACATGTCGTGGACGCAGAAGATCGGTCATCCGTCCGAGGTGCTCAAGAAGGGCGAGACGGTCAAGTGCGTTGTCCTGAGCGTGGACCAGGACAAGAAACGCGTTGCCCTGGGCCTGAAGCAACTCGAAGAGGACCCGTGGGAACGCAAGATCCCCGAGAAGTACGTGGCCGGCGCCATCGTCAAGGGCAAGGTGACGAAGGTCACGAACTTCGGCGTGTTCGTCAAGTTGGAGGAAGGACTCGAAGGGCTGCTCCACGTCTCGGAACTGGCGGACCACAAGGTGGACAAGCCGGAGGACATCGTCAAGCCGGGCGAGGATCTTGAGGTCAAGGTCCTGCGCGTTGATACCGACGAGCGAAAGATCGGGCTGAGCCTGAAGCGCGTCCAGTGGGCGGCCGAAGAGGAAGAGGTGGAAGCCGCCGCAGCGGCACGGGCGCGGGCCGGGCCGCGACTGGGCGGCATCCAGCACGCCGAGGAGCAGGAAGAAGGCGCGGGCGAGGGCACGGTCCTGTTCGGCAGGCCCCTGCCCAGGGGACCCGTTGAAGAGGCCGAACCCGCGTCCGACGAGGCGGTTGGGACTGAGGAAGCCGAGCAGGTCAAAGAGGCAGCCGACGCCGAGAAGGTCGAGACGGCCGAGAAGGTCGAGCCGGCCGAGCAGCCGCCCGAGCCGCTCGAAATTGAGGAAACGAAAGAGGCCGCCGAAGAGACGGAGAAGGCCGAGACCGACGAGCGGGCCGAAGCCGGCGCCGAAGTCGAGGAAGCCGAGCAGGTCAAAGAGGCGGACGACGCCGAGAAGGTCGAGACGGCCGAGAAGGTCGAGCCCGCCGAGAAGGTCGAGCCGGCCGAGCAGCCGCCCGAGCCGGCCGAGCAGCCGCCCGAGCCGCTCGAAACGGAGGAAACGAAAGAGGCCCCCGAGGAGACGGAGAAGGCCGAGACCGAGGACCAGGCCGAAGCCGGCGCGGAAGCCGAGGAAGCCGAGCAGGTCAAAGAGGCAGACGACGCCGAGAAGGTCGAGCCCGCCGAGCAGCTGCCCGAGCCGGCCGAGCAGCCGCCCGAGCCGGCCGAGCAGCCGCCCGAGCCGCTCGAAACGGAGGAAACGAAAGAGGCCCCCGAGGAGACGGAGAAGGCCGAGACCGACGACCGGGCCGAAGCCGGCGCGGAAGCCGAGGAGACCAAGGTAGCCGAGGAATCCGAAGGGCTCGCCGAAACTGCCGACGCCGAGGCCGAAGACAAACCTGAGAAGAAGCCGAAGGCCAAGAAGAAGTCGAAGGCCGAGAAGAAGCCGAAGGCCGAGAAGAAACCGAAGGCCGAGAAGAAACCGAAGGCCGAGAAGAAGCCGAAGGCCGAGAAGAAACCGAAGGCCAAGAAGAGCCGCAAGGCCAAGAAGGCCGACGGGTCTGACAAGGCCGCGAACGACGAGGCCGCCGAGACCCGGGCTGCCGGCCAGAGCGATTCAGAAGACACGCCGGATGCGGAAGCCTGACGCAAACGGGCTTTCAAAGGATCCGGCGACAGAGGGGGCAGATCGTTGGCGAGGGGAAGTCTCGGCTTAGCCTCGTGGGTGAGCGGCCGGGTGTCGGTGCGCCGCCGGAATTTCCAAGAATTATCTTGCCACGGTTGCCGCGGCAGCGCTACAATAAATTGGCACTATCGGTCGTTCTTGACCACGGGTCGTCACCTGCCGCATGGCGAAGGGAATGCATTTCCGGGTGTGCGAGCGGGCGGAGCCACACGGCTGGCTGGAATGATTAGGGGTTGCATCTCGGCACCTGCGACATAGAGGGGTGTGCGCATGGATTCTGGCCTGCAGTTATATCTGCGGGAGATCAACCAGACGCGTCTCCTCACACCTGAGGAGGAGGTTGCTCTGGCCCGGCGTATCCGCAAGGGCGATCTGCTGGCCAGGGACGAGATGATCCGCTGCAACCTCCGCCTGGTGGTGTCCATCGCCAAGAATTACACCCGGCGGGGCCTCAGTCTGCTGGACCTGATCGAGGAAGGAAACCTGGGCCTGCTCCGGGCGGTCGAGAAGTTCGACCCCGCTCAGGGCTGCCGTTTTTCGACGTACGCCTCCTGGTGGATTCGCCAGTCGATCAAGCGAAGCCTTGTCAACGCCGTCAAGCCGGTCGAGATTCCGGCTTACATGGTTGACATGATCAACAAGTGGCGGCGCGCGGGGTCGCACCTGGAGTGCGACCTGGGCCGGCGGCCCACACAGGAAGAGATAGCGCGGCGGATGGGCATCTCGCGGCGCAAGGTGACGGTCATTTCGCGTGCGGCCCGGGCGTTCAGTTCGCCGTTCCAGGCGGTGTCGGAGGATTCGGAGTGGTTGCTGTCGGAGATGGTTGCCGACGAGGGCGTGCGGTCGCCCGTCGACGTGCTGCTCGAGAACCGCCGCACGCAGGCCGTCCGGCTGATCCTCGCGGACATCAACGACCGGGCGGCCGAGATCCTTCGCCTTAGATTCGGCCTCGAAGGCCACGATCCGATGACCCTCAAGCAGATCGGCGACAGGGTCGGTCTGACCCGCGAACGGGTCCGCCAGATCGAACGCGAGACGCTCCAGATCATCAACGAGGCCATCCACAGCCAGGAGGAAGACGCCCGCGCCGCGGTTCCCCAGTGACCGCGCAACCCAGCCGCCTGCCGCCCCAACCACCCAAGGAGACCGCCCGTGAGTGACACCGCGTCCGGCCTGGACCTGCGGTCGTCGATCCGCAGCATTCCGGATTTTCCCAAACCGGGGATCATGTTTCGCGACATCACGCCGCTTCTGAACGACGTGCGCGCCTTCCGCGAGGCCGTCCGCCGCATGGCCGAGCCGTACGAGAAGGGCGACGTGGACGTCATCGTCGGGGCCGAGTCCCGCGGCTTCATCTTCGCCGCGCCCATCGCGCTGGCCCTCGACGCCGGGTTCGTTCCGGTCCGAAAGAAAGGGAAACTCCCCGCCGAAACGGCCTCCGTCACGTACGACCTGGAGTACGGCGCCGACACGCTCGAGATGCACACCGACGCCGTCTCAGGCGGCGCCCGCGTCCTCATGGTGGACGACCTCTTGGCCACGGGCGGCACGATGGCCGCCTGTTGCGAGATGGTTGAGAAGGCGGGCGGAAAGATCGTCGGCGTCGAGTTCCTGATTGAATTGGCGTTTCTCGGCGGCCGTGCCAAACTCGAGAAGTACCCCGTCCGCACGCAGATCGTCTACGAAGACGAATCGCCGTAGCGGCTCCGCGTACCGCTGTCCCCATTCTCCGTTCCATGCGAGATACCGGATCGTGAACCGTCGCACTTTTCTGAAGGCAGCAGGCTTCGGCGCAGCCGCTGTCGCCGCGTCGGGGGCGGCACGCGCACAGGACGGCTTCCTCAAGGGCGGCGACGTGTCGCTCCTGGCGAAGATCGAAGACCTCGGCGGCCTCTACAGGGTGAACGGGAAGCCCAAAGATGCGCTCGCCATCTTCAAAGGCCACGGCGCAAACTGCATGAGGCTCAGGATCTTCCATCAGCCCAACAAGAAGGGGCCGGTCCTCAACGACCTCGACTACACGCTGGGCCTCGCGCGGCGGATCAAGGCCGCTGGGTTGAAACTCCTGCTGAACTTCCACTATTCGGACACGTGGGCCGATCCGGGCCACCAGAGGAAGCCTGCGGCGTGGCGCGACTTGCCGTTGGAGCGGCTCGAGGCCGCCGTCTTCGCGTATTCCCGCGACGTAATCGGCTCGCTCAGAAAGGCGGAGGCACTTCCGGACATCGTCCAGATCGGCAACGAGATTACGCCGGGCATGCTTTGGGACGACGGTCGCGTCGGCGGCCGGTTCGACACGCCTCGGCAGTGGCAGCAGTTGGCAACCCTCATCCGGGCCGGGATTCGCGGCGTCAAGGCCCTGCTGGGCGGCGGCGAACGGGTGCGCATCATGATCCACATCGACAAGGGCGGCAACACGAACGCTACCCGCTGGTTCTTCGACAACCTCACCGCCCAGGGCGTGCGATTCGATCTGATCGGCCTCTCCTACTACCCGTGGTGGCACGGGTCGCTGGACGACCTTCGCGGCAACCTCGCCGCCACCGCGAAGCGGTATCGCAAAGAGATCGTCGTGGTTGAGACCGGCTTCCCGTGGACCACTGAGCGTTTCGACCGGGGCGGCAACGTCTTCGGCGGTGAACCCGAGCGTCTGAAGGCGCCTTATCCGCAGACGCCGGCCGGCCAGAAGGCGTTCCTGACGGAACTCATCCGCATCGTCCGCCGGACGCCCGACGGCCTCGGCAAGGGCGTCATCTACTGGGCGCCCGAATGGATCGCGGTCGAGGGCCTGAAGTCGGCCTGGGAGAACATCGCCATGTTTGACCAGCGCGGCAACGTCCTGCCGGCGATGGCGGCGTTCAGAGAGTGACGGCGGGTGGCATGGTCATCCCGAAGGGTGACCATGTTTGCCACTTGTTTTGTTGTTCTTGCGGCGGGAGGCGACGCGCTTCTTCTTCGCGGCGGCCGGCGCGCGGCCGTCCGTGAGGACGAGCGGCAGAACTTGTTCCACGTTCTGCACGTAGTGGAACCGCATGTCGCGGCGGATGTCTTTGGGGATTGCCTCAACGTCCTTGCGGTTGCGTTCCGGCAGGACGACCGTTTTGATTCCGGCGCGCTTGGCGGCCAGGACCTTCTCCTTGACGCCGCCCACGGGCAGCACGAGCCCGCGCAGGGTCATCTCGCCGGTCATCGCGACGTTGCTGCGGACGCTGTTGTCGGTCAGCAGCGACGTCAGCGCCACAAAGACGGTGATCCCCGCGCTGGGTCCGTCCTTTGGCGTCGCCCCGGCCGGAACGTGGATGTGGAGGTCGCTCTTGCGGAAGGTCTTGGAGTCGATGCCCCACCGCTCGGCCCGCGACCGGATGTAGGAGAGGGCCGCCTGGGCCGACTCCTTCATGACGCTGCCCAGTTGCCCCGTCAGGGCAAGTTTGCCGCTGCCTGGCATCGAGGTGGCCTCGATAAACAGGATGTCGCCGCCCGCGGGCGTCCAGGCGAGGCCCGTCGCGACGCCGGGCGTGGAGGTCCGGAGTTTGACTTCCGGCAGATACCGTTCGGGGCCGAGGAACGCCGCCACGTTGGCCGCCTTGATCGTGACGCCCTTGGCCTTGCCCTGTCCGATGCGTCGTGCGACGCCGCGGCAGACGCCCGCGATGGCCCGCTCCAGGTTCCGCACCCCCGCCTCGTGCGTGTAATACCGGATGATCTGCCTGAGGGCGCCCGGCGTGAACTTGATTTGCCGCGCGCTCATGCCGTGTTCGCGGCGTTGGCGCGGAACGAGGTACCGCTTGGCGATGGCGAGTTTTTCCTCCTCGACGTAGCCGGCCAATGGGATGACTTCGAGCCGGTCCTTCAGCGCCGGCGGGACGGGGTCCAGCATGTTGGCCGTCGCGATGAACAGCACCTTCGACAGGTCGAACGGCACGTCGAGGTAATGGTCGGTGAACGAGAAGTTCTGCTCCGGGTCCAGGACCTCGAGCAGGGCCGACGTCGGGTCGCCTCGCCAGTCGGTGCCGAGTTTGTCCACCTCGTCGAGCATGAAGACGGGGTTGTTGACGCCGCACTTGCGAAGTTCCATGATGATCCGCCCGGGCAGGGCGCCGACGTAGGTCCGCCGGTGGCCGCGGATCTCCGCCTCGTCCTGCATGCCGCCGAGGCTGATGCGGATGAACTTGCGGCCCATGGCCCGGGCGATGCTCTGGCCCAGGCTGGTCTTGCCGACGCCGGGCGGCCCGACGAAGCAGAGGATCGGCCCGCGCAGGGTCGCTTTCAGTTTGCGGACGGCCAGGAACTCCAGGATCCGCTTCTTCGGCTCCTCCAGGCCGTAGTGGTCGTGGTCGAGAATCTCCTCGGCCTTCGTGAGGTCGAGCCGGTCGCGGGTGCTCTTCGCCCACGGCATCTCGGCCATGTATTCCAGATACGTCCGGACGACGTTGAAGTCCGGCGCCTGGATCGGCATGGTCGCCAGGCGGTTCAGTCCGCGCTCGGCCTCTTCGCGGACCTTTTCCGGCATGCCGGTGGCGTCGAGGTCCTTGCGCAAATGCTCGATAAGGATGGTCTTCTCGTCCTTCTGGCCGAGTTCATCCTGGATACTCTTGAGTTGCTCCCTCAGGTAGTACTCGCGTTGGCTTTCCTCGATGCGTCCGCGCGCGTCGGACTGGATCTTGTTGGCCAGTTCCAGCACCTCGATCTCTCGCTGCATCAGGTCGGTGGTGATTCGCAGGCGCTCGGCGACGCGCGGTTCCTCCAGCAGGGCCTGCTTCTGAGCCACGTCAACGCTCAGGTTGGCCGCAATGAAGTCCGCCAGTTGCCCGGGCGAGTCGATGGAGGCCACCACCGCGATGGCTTCCTCGGGAATGCGCGGCGAGAGTTCGATGATGCGGCCGATGAGTTCGCGGGCGCTGACGACCAGCGCGTCAAATTCGGTGCTCTCGTCCGTGACGTCGGGCAGGGGGGCCACGTCGGCCCGGTAGAACGGGTCTGCCTGTGCAAGTCGCTTGGCCTGGATGCGCTCGATGGCCTGGACGATGACGGTCTGGTTGTCGTCCGGCAGCCGCACGAGTTTCAGAATCCGGACGGCGCAGCCCACGTGATACACCCGGTCGAACGGCGGGTCTTCTTCCGCCGCGTCCTCTTGGGTCATGACGGCGAAAAGCCGGTCGCCCATCACGACGTCCTGGATGAGCGCCAGGCTGCGCTTGCGCCCAATCGTCAGCGGCTGGATGATGCCCGGGAACAGGACCATCTCGCGGATCGGCATGACCGGAAGGTTCTCGGGAATGACCGCCGATTCCTCCGGTCGGGCGATGGCCGTCTCGGGCGGCGGCTTCTTGATTTCGATGCTATCGGGCACGTGATCGCCTTCCTGGTGCCGGGCCCGTGCGCCTCAGCGCTTGGGAACCCGGATTCGCAGCAGGCCGTCGCGGTATCGGGCGGTGATGGCGTCCTCGTCCACGCCCGGAGGCAGGAGAATTCGGCGGCGGAACTGCCCCTGCTCGATCTCCATCTGGTGCAGGCGGACCTTCTCCGGCGACGTCGGATCGTGCCGCCAACCGGTAATCGTCAGGTGACGGTTCTCGGTGTACACCTCGATGTCCTCCCTGCGGACGCCGGCCAGTTCGACGATGACCTCCCAGTGGTCGCACATCTCGCTGATATCGACCGCCGGGACCCAGTCCGGCGGTTTCTGCCCCGTCGAAAAACTCGAATGCAGGACTCGGTGCATGATGTCGGTCATGTGCCGGGCCAGGTGGCCCAGGTCCTGCTGGCCCTGCGTGAGAATCGCGCGGCGCATGAGAGGCTCCTTTCCCGAAGGCGGCGGGAACAACTCCTATTATAGCCACCGCCCACGCCGCAGACAACAACGCGTCACCCCAACGCGAGAACCGGG
>CAYVAM010000204.1:0-7612 GCA_964449275.1 uncultured Anaerolineales bacterium | reverse complement strand
GAGTGCCTGAACATGGTCGCCATGCAGGTGATCGGCAACGACACGGCGGTGGCGCTCGCGGTGCAGGCCGGGCAACTCGAACTGAACGTCTTCATGCCCGTCATCGCGCACAACGTGCTCTCGAGCATCGAGATCCTCAAGAACTTCCTGCCCGTCTTCACCCAGCGGTGCGTCGCGGGGATCAAGGCCATCGCCGACCGGTGCCAACATTATTTTGAATCGTCGGTCGGCCTGGCGACGCTGCTGAATCAACACATCGGCTACGCCAAGGCCGCCGAGGTCGCCAAGGAATCCGTCACCAGCGGCAAGACCCTCCGCGAACTCATCCTCGAAAAGGGCCTGATGAGCGAAGAGGACCTCGCCGCCGCCCTCGACCCGCAGCGCGTGACCGAGCCGAACGACCTGAAGGGAGGCGAATCATGATGATCCGCGAGCCTGTCGTCGCCGGTCGGTTTTACCCGATGGACCGTGAGTCGTGTCTGCGCGAGATTGCGGACATGAAGCCGCCCGCCGACGTGGCCGGCCTGCCGGAACGCCCGGTGGCGGGCATCGTGCCGCACGCCGGATGGATGTTCTCGGGCGAGACGGCCCTGACGGTGCTGACCGTCATCAAGGACCGCCGCACGCCGAAGACGTTCGTCGTGTTCGGCGCCGCGCATCGTCCGGTCGCTCACAACGCCGTGTTTCCCTCGGGCGGGTGGGAGACGCCGCTGGGCATCGCCGAAGTGGATGAGCGCCTCGGCCGCGAGGTCCTGGGCCGCGCGGGCGACCTCCTCGCCGGCGACCCGCACGCCCACGAAGGCGAGCACAGCATCGAGGTCCAGGTGCCGCTCATCCAGCACCTCTTCCCCGAGGCGCGTATCCTGCCCATCGCGGTCCCGCGCGGCGAGGGGGCGGTCGCGATGGGGCGGATCGTCGGCCGGACGATCTCCGATCTGGAGGCCGACGCCGTGTGCCTCGGCTCGACCGACCTGACGCACTACGGCCCGATGTACGGCTTCACGCCGAAAGGGAGCGGCCCGGAGGCCGTCCGCTGGGTCCGCGAGGAGAACGACCGGCGGATGCTCGACCTGATGGTCCGCATGGACGCCGAGGCCGCTGTGCCGGAAGCCGCCGACCACCGGAACGCCTGCGGCGCCGGTGCCGTTGCCGCCACCATGGCCGCCGCACGCGAAATGGGGGCCGAACGCGGCTGCGTCGTCCAGTACACGACCTCCTTCGACGTCATGCGCGAAAAACTCGGCCGCACCGACTATGATGCGATCGTCGGGTACGCGGGAGTGGTGTTTTGAGAGAAGAACGGCGAATTCCGACGTCTAAATGACGCGTCTCGCGCGGCGGGCAAGATTGCCCACCGCACGAACCGTGGGGTACCGCGCGAACCGTGGGGGCACCACGCGAACCGTGGGGGCACCGTCCTTCTTTTCATTGACACCCCCGGCGTGTGTGCGTACCTTCGGCGTCACTTCGGCGTCCGGGAACTCAGGGGTCGGACCATGTCCTGGCCGAATCGCATCACGGTCGTGCGACTGCTGCTGGTGACGCCGTTTATCCTCCTGCTCCTCCAGGCGAGAGAGCACTGGGGCTATCGGTATGGCGCGCTGGGGCTGGCCCTGGCGTTGGGCATCGCCGATGCGGCCGACGGCATCCTCGCCCGCCGCACCGGGGCAGTCACGAAGATCGGCTCGATCCTCGACCCGGTGGCCGACTACGCCCTGATGATCAGCGCCCTCATAACGCTTTCGATCCCGGGCGTGCTTTCCGAGGACCCCGAGGTGCGCCTGCCCTACTGGGTGAGCGTGACGCTGGTTTCGCGTGCGGTCTTCGTGCTGGGGGGCATGGCCATCGTGTTCCTGCTGTCGGGCTTCTTCCAGGGGATGCCGAGCGCCACGGGCAAGGCCGCCACCGTCATGCAGTTCGTGACGGTGGTGGTGACGTGCGCGTCGCCGGACCTGCTGGCACTGTTCGGGAACATCGTCTGGTATTTCCTTTACGCCATGTGGGGCGTGACGGTGGCGCTGGGCGTGATCTCGTGGCTCGGCTACATCCGGACGGGCTCGAAACTGCTGGCCGCCGGCGGGCACACGGAGTAACCGTACCCCGGCACGCCAGGACCTGCTTGCCGGCGAAAAACCGTGCGTTTTCGCGGGGGTGCGCGCAACGCCGCGGCCGTTTCTTTCCGCCGACGCGCGTTCTTAAGATTTGATTGCACAAAGACTTACGAACATCCCGCCACGGTCAGGTCCTCCCGTGTTTGCCGAACCTCCCTCCACCCGTATCGTGTAAGTGCAAGCGCGAAACGTTCGGGCGGACACGCCCCGCTTGCAAAATCAGGAGGTCCCATGCCCCAACAAGCCAAGATCCTGGCCGTCGTTCCCCCGGACGAGGAGCCGGAACGCCTCGTGAGGAAACTCGAAGCCTTCGGGGCCACCGTGCAGACTGCTGCGGATTGTCTGTCGGCCATGGGCATCGTGAAGTCTACGGATCTGGACTTGGTCGTCGTGTCGGCCTGTCCGGTGCAGTTCAACCTGGCCGACACGGCGCGGATCCTCAAGAACCTGAGGACCGACCGGTTCATCCCGGTCCTGGCGGTTGTGGAGAAGGGCCTGGCCCCCGAACGGCGCCAGACGATCCTCGACGCGGGCGTGGACGAAGTGGTCTACCGCGACACCGACGACGAGACGCTGCATTATCGCCTGCACGCCGCCCTGCGGCTCAAGAGCGCCTACGACCAACTTCATCAGGTGCGCGACAACCTCGATAGAACCCTCGCCCGCGAGACGGCGCTGCTCAAGCAACTCAGGGAAGACAACCGCGCGCTGAAGGTACGAAGCATCACCGACGGCCTGACCGCCCTGTACAACTACCGGTACCTCATGGAGTGGATGAAGACGGAGTTCAAGATCAGCCGCCGCTACGGCCACGAACTCTCGATGATCATCGTGGACCTCGACCACTTCAAGAATATCAACGACCGGCACGGGCACCCCTTCGGCGACCACGTGCTGAAGGAAGTGGCGGTCATCCTGAAGAAGTGCGCCCGCGAGTCGGACCTCGTGGCCCGCTACGCCGGCGACGAGTTCGCCCTGGTCTGTCCGCGGACCGGACACAAGGAGGTCCAGGCCCTGGCGAAGCGCATCCTCGCCGCCTGCCGCAAGCACACGTTCCTCGCCACCGACGAGCGGGTTCCCATCAGACTCAGCCTCGGCGCCGCCACCTATCCGGAGGACCCCGAGGTCATCTCGCCGCAACTGCTCGTCTTTCTGGCCGACCAGGCCCTTTACCACAGCAAACGCCAGGGCCGCAACGCCACCACCTCCTGGCACGAAATCGATCCCGAAACCCGCGTGGCCATCCGACGGGAACTACGCGGGCCCGACAGCCCTCTGTTGGCAGACGATCCCAAAAGTCGTGTGGAACTTGCAGCAGCGGCCCGGTTGGTCGGTACCGGCGCGGAGCCGACCTCCCTCCGCGCCCGCAGGACCGAACCGCAGACCGAGCCGTAACCCGGTGTGAGGATGGCCGGTCGGTCACACCACCTCCCAGACCGGCTGGCCATCCTCCAGAAGCCGCTCCAGCGGGCACCCCGCACACTCCGGCACGCGCTTCTTGCAGTACCGCTTACCCACCGCCACGAGCAGCGCGTGATACTCCTTCAGCAGGTCCACGTCGTCCGGAAGGCCGCCGGCCATCAGCGACTGGAGGTCGTCGTAGGTGGCGCCGCCGTCAACCATGCCGTGGCGATACAGGATGCGGGCTGTGTAGGCATCGACGACAAACACCGGCCGCGCGGCCGCGTACAGCACGATCGAGTCGGCCGTCTCGGGCCCGATGCCTGTCACGCCGAGGACGGTCTCGCGAAGCGTCGCGGTCGAGAGGGCGAACAGGGTGTCCAGGTCGCCGCCGAACCCCTCCGTCAGCATGTGAATGAAGTTCTTGAGGCGCCGGGCCTTGACGCGGAAGTAGCCGGCCGGGCGGATTACCTCGCCCAACCGCTCGATGTCGATGGCTTCCAGCGATGCGGCGTCGAGCAGCCCTTCACGCTTGAGGTTCGCGATGGCCCGTTCGACGTTCTTCCAGTTGGTGTTCTGCGTCAGGATGGCCCCGACCACAACCTCAAACGGCGTCTCGGCCGGCCACCAGCCCTGCGGGCCAAGTTGGTCGAGCATCACCCGATAGAACGCCTGGATCTTTTGCGTGGTTCTCATCTTGGCTTCCCGCTGCGCCCTCGCTCCAACGAAAGCGTAGCCGGTCGCCGTCGCCGTGCAACCCAAAATCTGAAATCTCAAATCTCAAATCCGAAATCCGAAATCTCAAATCCGAAATCTCAAATCTCAAATCTCAAATCTGAAATCTGAAATCCGAGATTGCATTTCCCCCCGTCCCTGCTACATTCCCGCCATGCCACGCGCGCGGCGTCCCAAGAAGCGTAAGACCAGGCAACCAAAAGACGACCGCGCGGACCATCTCTTCCTGGACGCCGAGGCGCGCCGCCCGCTGCCGAGCCTCGCGTTCCTTTCGCCCTTCCTGACGTTCTACGCCTTCGGCCTAATCTGGGTGCGTCCGGATCTGGCGGCCAGGGCCGACCTGCTCGTGCGGCGTGCGATTGAGCCGCTCGGCCTGACGGGTGTGCTCGCGCCGACGTGGCTGGTCGTCACCGTCCTCATGACGTGGCACCTGCTGCGGCGCGACCCGACGCGTCTGTCCGGTCGTCTGCTCGCCCGGATGGGTATCGAGACGCTCGTCCTGACCGTTCCGCTGTTTGCGTTGGCGGCTCTCAGCCTGGTGGTTCGCAGCGCTCTGGCGCTGGCGCTTCCGGTCGGCCGCGCTGCTTCATCACCCGCGTGGCTCCACGTGGCGATGACCAGCATCGGCGCGGGCATCTACGAAGAACTCCTGTTCCGGCTCCTCATGGTGGGCGGCACGCTGTGGCTGGCGCGCAAGGTGCTGCGGCAGCAGTCCGAGGGCGTGGTGGTGGCCGTGGTCCTCATCGCGGCCGCCGTCTTCGCCGGCGCCCACACGCTGGACGACCCGACGCGGTTCACCTGGGCCTCGTTCCTGTTCCGGACAGCCGCCGGCACGTACCTGGGGTACGTCTTCGCCCGCCGCGGCTTCGGCATCGCCGCCGGCGTCCACATGGTTTACGACCTCATGGCAAAACTGGCCGTCGTTTGGTGGTAAGAACCCTTCGGACGAGGCTCTCGTCATGTTACAATAGAGGCACCCGGAACAGGCGAGGTATCCCACATGGGCCTGAAAGAGCGATCCCGCCAGCGGCGCAAGCGCATCGTGGGGAACGTGGCGAACAGCCACGAAGAGGCCGAGCAATGGGACCTGGAGTTCTGGCAAAGCCTGAGCCCGCAGCAGAGGCTCCAAGCGGTGGAATCGCTCAAACGGGACATGGAGAAGATCAGGCCAGGACGCCGGCAGGAGAGGAATGCTTAGAGTGCCAGCGGACATCAATCCGGATTACGAGGATATGCTCCGTGCTCTCGCCAGGCACAGGGCACGGTATCTCATTGTCGGCGGGTTCGCCGTCGCCTACCATTCCAGACCTCGCTACACGAAGGACTTTGACGTGTGGGTGGACCCGTCTGACGCGAACGTGGAGCGCGTCAACCGCGCCTTGGACGAATTCGGCAGCCCTTACCTGCTGGATCCGGGGCAGCCCGCCCAAGTCGTGCAGATCGGCCTGGCGCCGAACCGCATCGACCTGCTCCAGAGCATCGAGGGCGTCCGCTTTGAGACGGCCTGGAAGAAGCGGGTGCGCAGCCCGTACGGCGACATGCGAGCCAACTGGATCGACATCGACAGTCTCATCCGAAACAAGCGCAGGCTCTCCGGTTCCCGCCATCAGGAAGACGTGCGACTTCTGCAACAGGTGAAGCACGCGAGAAAACGGCGCTCGTGATCCCGACGCTAAGCCGCAACCGCTCTCCACCAGCCGACGCTCGCACGCCCTGCCGCGCACGTGCCGTCCGTGATTCCGTCCTTGAAGTGCCCCTGAATGCCGCGCTATAATCTGGCGTCCGAAAGGTATGATGCGTGCGCGCCAAGAAGGAACCGCGATGAATCCACCGCTCACCGGGGCCCTGTCCGACACCGCCGAAACCAAGTGCACGCTGACCGGCCGGCCCATTCCGCCGCTCAAGCAGGGCCTACCCAAAACGGTCGAATCGGTCTGCCCGCAGTGCATGCGGCTCATCGACGCCCGCCTGTACGAGCAGGACGGCGAGGTCCGGATGGAGAAGACCTGTCCCGAGCACGGACGCTTCGAGGACATCTACTGGCGCGACGCACGGCTGTATCTCAAGGCCGAGGAGTTCCATTACGCCGACGGCGACGGCATCGCGAACCCGAACACACGCGCCACCTCTCGGTGCCCGTTCCAGTGCGGCCTGTGTCCGGACCACGTCTCCAACACGGCCCTCGGGAACATCGACCTGACGAACCGGTGCAACCTGAAGTGCCCCATCTGTTTCGCCAACTCCGACGCCGCCGGCTACGTGTACGAGCCGACCTTCGAGCAGGTGCTGGGGATGCTGCGGACGTACCGGGCGATGCGGCCGGCGCCCGGACGGGCCATCCAGTTCTCGGGCGGCGAACCGACGCTGTATCCGCGGTTTCTCGACTGCCTGCGGGCCGCCGGCGAGATGGGCTTTTCGCACATCCAGATCGCCACGAACGGTCTTCGCCTCGCCCGCGAAGAGGATTTCGCCAAACGGTGCCAGGACGCAGGCCTCCACGACATCTACCTCCAGTTCGACGGCGTTACCGACGACGTCTACCGTCAGACGCGCGGCCGGCCGCTCATGGACGAGAAGATGAAGGCCGTCGAGCGGATCATGGAAACCGACATGAAGATCGTCCTCGTGCCGACGATCGTCCGCGGGTTCAACGACCACCAGGTCGGGGCGATCGTCGAGTTCGCCCTCGACCGCATCGAGACGATCTCAGGCATCTCGTTCCAGCCGGTCGCCTTTACCGGACGCATCAGCACCGACGAGCGCCTGGCACAGCGGTACACGCTGACGGACATGGCGCACGACGTGGCCAGCCAAACGGGCATCAGCGACCCGCACGAGGACTGGTACCCGCTCTCGTGCGTTCAGCCGTTCACCCGGCTGGTTGCGGCCGTTCGCGGCGAGCCGAACATCGTCATGTCGTGCCACCCGCACTGCTCGCTGGGGACGTACCTGTTCATCGGGACGGACGGGCGCGCGGTGCCGCTGCCGCAGTTCTTCCACCTCAAGGGTCTGCTCGACGATATGTGGCGCCTTGCGAAGAAGAGCGAGACGAGCCGCTTCAAGTTCTTCACCAAGACGAGGGCGTTCCTCGCGCTGCGCAAGCACTGGCGACAGGAGAAGGCGCCGGCCGGGATGACCTTCAAGGCGTGGCTGCACGCGCTCAACGGCATGGTCGACAAGAACGTCGGGCGCGGCAAAGAGGGCAAGAAAACCTTCCGCAGCCTCCTGGTGGCGGGCATGCACTTCATGGACCGCTACAACTACGAGACCGACCGCGTCCGCCGATGCGTCATCCACTACGCCGACCCCGACGGCCACCTCTACCCCTTCTGCACGTACAACTCCGGGCCGGTCTACCGCCGCAC
>CAYVAM010000203.1:0-7730 GCA_964449275.1 uncultured Anaerolineales bacterium | reverse complement strand
CCCGGCGCTACGGCCAAGCCGCAGGAAATCGTCCCCTGCCGGAAATCGTTGCCACACCCGATGCCGTCACCTCACCCCTTTTCGCTTGCATCGGCTCCGGGCCCGGCCTATAGATAGTGGCGTAAGGTGGCAGGCGTCGTCACTCGGAATCTCGCACTTACTGGAGCGATGCTATGAGCAGGCGGTTCATCCTTGCGGCCGTGGGGCTTTGCGTGGCCCTGATGGTCTCTGTGATCGGCACAGGTTGCGGCCCCACCACTACGAGTGTGAGCGAACTCGAGAAGATGCCGCCTCCCCAGCGGCTTCTGGCCATCGAGGCGGCCGGGCCTGAGACGGAAGGCGCCGCCGCACTCGGGGCACTCCTGAGGGACCGGTCTCTCATCATCCGCGCTCAAGCCGCCCAGACCCTGGCCAAGTGGGCGGCCACCGGCGAGGCCACCCTGGCGATCCCCGCTCTCAACCATCGAGACCCGCTCGTCCGCGGCATCGCCCAGGCGGCCTACATCGAGCACAGCGCCTATGGGCTCGCGCCGCTGGCCATGGGGCGCAACATCATCGAGGTCCCCACGACCATTCTCGATGCCCTGGCCGAGATGGACGACCGTCACGGCCGCGTTGATCTGAAGACGGTGCTCCACGATCACACCAGTGCGCTGCGCGACGCGATGGAGACCGAGCCCGAGACGGCCGTGTTGGCGGCCGACCTGCTCGCCCGTGTCGGCGACGCCGGCGCCCGCCGCCATCTCATCCGCCTCGTCGAGAGCACCGAGGGGCCGGTCCGGTACAAGGCCATCCGGGCCTCCGTCCGCGACGATATGAGCCTCGGACCGACGGTCCTGCCGCTCGCCTTTGAGGGTAACGTTGAGTCCCGCCGCGCCGTCATGCGGGCCCTGGTGGTCTCGCCCGATCCGCGTTTGAGGACCCTTCCCGTCAAGGCGCTCGGCGACCGAGACGCCGCCGTCCGCCGCAACGCCATCCGCGCCCTCGGCAACCTGGGCAGCGCCGCGCCCATCGACGCCCTGGCCGCGAAACTCAAAGGCCAGGATGCCGAGAAGGCCGATGCCATCTGCGCCCTCGGCGCCATCGGCAAGCCCGCTGCCGACGTGCTCCGCAACTACCTCCGCACCAGCAGCGACCCCGACCCGTTCCACGTGGCCGGGCTGCTGGCCCTGGCGCCCAACGCCAACCGTGACGACATCGCCTGGGTTGCGCCGCGCCTGAAGTCGAAGAGCAAGAACGTGCGCGCGGCCGCAGCGGGGGTCCTCGGCCGCATCGGACACCCCTCGGCCCAGGCCGCGCTCGTGACGGCCCTCAAAGACCGTGACGAGTTGCCCCGGGCCGCCGTGGCCAAGGCGCTCGGCCAGATCGGCACCATCTACGCCGCCAAGCAACTCGTGCCCTTGCTGAAGGATCCCTCGCTGCTCGTCGCGTCGATGGCGGCATGGGGGTTGGGCACCTCCCGGTACGCCGACGCCGTCGATGCCCTGAAAGAGATGGCCATGGCCCGCGTCAACCACGAGGACGCGCAGCCGCGCGTTGGCGACCTGTACGGCTGGCCCGAACTGGCCGCCATTGAGGCCCTCGGACGCATCGGGGGCGCCGACGCCGTGGCGGTGCTCCGCGAATCTGTGAAGTCGAAGTCCTGGCTCGTCCGGGCCACTGCCGCAGAGGCACTCGGCCAGGCCGGCGACAAGTCGCCCGAGGTCATGGCGGACCTCGACAAACTCCTCGCCGACCGGACCAACCTGGTCCGAGCCCAGGCGCTGCTGAGCCTGAAAGCGCTCGGCAAAACCTTCGGCCCCGGCGCATTTCAGACGAAGTGAACGTGACATAGTACTACAGCGCCACTTACCGCGCGGCGGGTCTCCCAATCCCGCGCGGCGGGCATTCCTGCCCGCCGCGCGAGAGGGCTTGTGCAGTCCCTCAGAGCGGTTTCTTGCGCGGTGGGCAAGAATGCCCACCGCGCGAAATAGCGAAGTGGCACTGTAGTGTCAGGCTGCACCAGACGCACGGCCGACGCCCGGCGGGCTTGGCAACTGCGCCCGTCTTTTCGCAGCCGACGCCCGTCATCGCTCTACAGACTTCTTCCTGCAACCGGCACGCCTGGCGGATATAATGGAGACGCACCGGGCGAGGGGCTGCCATGTACACCCTCATCCACGTCACGCACGAAGCCCGCCGGAAGATGGGCGGTATCGGCGCCGTTCTCGAGGGGATGCTGACCGCACGGGCGTATCAGGGGGCCGTGGGCCGGAGCATCCTCATCGGGTGCGGCAACATCCCTGCCTCCCCATCGCTCGAGACCCTCGAAACGGTGTTCGATGAGAGCGGCCCGGCGGACGGCTCGCCTCCCGCCCGCGACCCCGTCCTGGCCAACGCCTTGGCCTCGATCGAGGCAACCTACGGGGTCCGACTGCTGTACGGCCGGCGCAAGGTCCCCTGCCCGCTCCTGCGGCGCCACGCCGGTGTCGAACTGCTGCTGTTCGACGTGCGAGACGCCCGCCCCGGTCCGATCAACCAACTGAAAGCCGAACTGTGGCAGGGCTTTGGCCTGGAGAGCAACCGCTTCGAAAACGACTGGGGCTACGAAGAATGGGTCCGCCTGGCAGCACCGGCTCTCGAGGCCATCGAGGCGTTGGTCGCCGGCGACGACGACGAGACGGTCCTCATCAGCCACGAGTTCATGGGTCTGCCGACGCTCCTGGCGGCGCGCCTCCGCAAGCCGGACCTCAAGACGGTATATTGGGCCCACGAAGTCCCGCCCGTGCGGGAACTGCTCGAACAGGAGACCGGCCACCGGCTCGTATTCGACCGGGCGATGACGACGCCCGACGGGTCGCGCCGCTACGAAGCGAGACTCCGCGAACTGGGCGGCTACAAGTATGCCCTGGTCAGCCGCGCCTGCCACGCCGGCGCCACCTTCGCCGTCAGTGACCGCGTCTCGCAGGAACTTTGCCTGCTGTCGGCGAGGTTGCGGCAGCAGCCGATTCAGGTCGTCTACAACGGCCTGCCCATCCGGCCGATCGACCTGGACGCCCGCCTCGCCAGCCGCGCTTTGCTGCGCCGGTATGCCTGCACCGTGACCGGTTTACGACCGGACTATGTTTTCACGCACGTGGCGCGGCCGGTGGCGTCGAAGGCCATCGAACGCGACCTCGCGGTCCTCGAACATCTGGACGACGCCCTGGCCAATCGCGGCCGGACGGCCGTTCTCCTCGTCCTGGCAACCGACGCCGGCCGACGCGACCCCGAGTCTATCCGCCAGATGGAGTCCGAGCACGACTGGCCGATGCAGCACCGCATCGGCTGGCCCGACCTGGTCAAAGGCGAGGTCCCCATCGGCCGGGCCGCGCAAGACTACAACCGATGGGCGCGGGCCACACGCGTCGTCCTCATCAACCAGTTCGGATTCACCCGCGAATCGTGCGGCGACCGGATGCCCGAGGCGATGGCATTCCAGGACCTGCGGCAGGGAAGCGACGTCGAATTCGGCCAAAGCGCATACGAACCGTTCGGCATCGCCCAACTCGAGACGCTCGCGTTCGGCGGCATCAGCGTGATGACGAGCGCGTGCGGGTGCGCCGAACTGCTCGCCCGCGTGGCCGAGGGCGACCTGCCGGCAAACGTGCTGGTTGTGGACTATGCGGCCCCGGCCGGCGCCGGGACAGAGCCGGTCAGCGACGCCGACACCCGCCGCGTCGAACACGAGGTGGCAGCGCGGACCGCCCGCCAACTGGCCGCCCGCCTCCCGACAGGCCCCCAGGACTTCCAGCGGCTCCTGGCGAGCGGCTGGGCCCTGGCCGAGAAGATGAGTTGGCAGTCCGTCTGCCGCAAGTACTTCGTACCCGCCCTCCAGCGGTGCTTCGGAAAGGTCCGCCGTCCGAAACGTTTCAAGAAACGGGCCGGCGGCGTTTCGCACCCCGCGACGAAAACAAGTCCCAAACCGGCCTCCCGAAAACCGCGAGGCAAACTGCAATCGAAAGCACACGAGCGGTAGCAACGTTGCAGCCCGGCAGCCACAGCAGAAGGGACAGACATGATCCCGTTGAAACGCATCCTGGTTCCGACCGACTTCTCGGACCACAGTGAACGGGCAGCCGCCTATGCCGCCGAACTCGCGCGGCGGTTCGAGGCCGAACAGGTCCACTGCCTTCACGTCGTGGATATCCCGGCCGACCTGCTCGCCACGTCGGGCTACTACATGACGGGGCCGAGCGAGCAGTTCATCGAACAGGTCCGCGAGGAAAGCCAGAAGAGCCTCCGAGAGTTCGTCGCGAAACATCTCAAGGACCTGCCGGTCGAGACGGTGTTCCTGGAGGGCCGCCCGTTTGTCGAGATCATCCGCTACGCTCGCGATAAGGATGTGCAACTGATCGTCATCGCCACGCACGGCCGCACGGGCCTCAAGCACGCCCTGTTCGGAAGCGTCGCCGAGAAAGTCGTCCGGAAGGCGCCCTGCCCTGTCCTGGTCGTCAGACGCGACGAGCGAGAGTTCCTCATGCCGTAACGCCGACAGGGCCGCGTCCGCCCGGCCGATGCGGTCGCCGCACCGTGTCTTTCTTGACCTGACCTGGCGACTGGTGTACCTTCGCGCGCATGACCAAACTCGGCGACAGCGTGCAGTACCTGAAGGGCGTGGGCCCGAAGCGCGCGCAGTTGCTCGCGAAACTCGGTATCCGCACCGTCGGCGACGCCCTCCAGTTCTTTCCGCGCAAGTACGTGGACCGCGGCAACGTCGTGCCGATCGCCCGGGTCGTGGCCGGGCGCGACCTGGCAGTCCGGGCGCGGATTGTGGACATGCGTTCCCCGCGCTGGGGCGACCGCCTGGAGGCCCTGATCGCCGACGACACGGGCGAGATGCGGGTCATCTGGTTCCACGCCCGGTTCCTCGTCAAGGCCCTCCACACGGGCGACGAGTACCTCTTCTACGGTCGCGTCGGCGAGTACAAACGGCGGCTGCAACTGCAGCACCCCAAGTTCGAACCCATTGCGGAAAGCAGCGACGCCGAACCGGGCGGGCACATCCTCGTCGAGTACCCCGTCACCGAGGGCCTCCAGCAGGCGTCGCTGGTGCGGATGACGGAGGAGGCCCTGCGGGCCGGCCTGCCCCTGGCCAAGGAGACGCTGCCGCAGGCGATGCGAGAGCGGCTGCACCTGGCGAACCTGCACCAGGCGCTTCGCATGATCCATCGGCCGGCGTCGATGGCCGAGGTGAAAGAGGCCCGGCGGCGGCTGGTCTTCGGCGAGTTCTTCCTGATGGAACTGGCCGTGGCGCTGCGGCGCCGAAGCGCCCTGGCGTCGCACAACGCGCCGCCTATCCCGTGCGATGATAAGGTGGATAAGCGCATCCGCGCGCGGTTTCCGTTCACGTTCACGGCGGCGCAAGACAAGGCCATCGCCCAGGTCCGGGCCGACCTCGCGCGCGACCGGCCGATGACGCGCCTTCTCCAGGGCGACGTGGGTTGCGGCAAGACGGCCGTGGCCTTGTACGCCGCCCTTGCGACGGTGGCCGCCGGATACCAGGCCGCCATCATGGCGCCGACCGAAATCCTCGCCGCCCAACATTACCAGAACGTGGAGAAGTACCTCGTGGGCAGCCGCGTGCGGTGGGCGCTGCTGGTGGGCGGCCTCAAGGCGAGCGAGCGTAAGAAAGTCCTGCGGCGGATCCGGCGCGGCGAGGCCGACATCATCATCGGCACGCACGCGCTCATCCAGCAGGACGTGGCGATGGCGCGGTTGGGGCTCGTGGTCGTGGACGAGCAGCACAAGTTCGGCGTCCTCCAGCGGGCCGAGGCCAAGTGGCAGACCGCCGCAGACGACCCGGAACTGGCGCCCCACTACCTCGTCATGACCGCCACGCCGATTCCGCGGACGCTGGCGCTGACGGTCTTCGGCGACCTCGACATCTCGACCATCGACGAGATGCCCCCCGGCCGCACCCCCGTCGAGACGTGGACCGTCTCGCCGCCAGGGCGCAAGAAGGCCTACACGTTCGTTCGGGGCCAACTTGCCGCCGGGCGGCAGGCGTTCGTCGTGTATCCGCTTGTGGAGGAGAGCGCGCGGCTCGACCTTGCGGCCGCAACGGAGGAGGCCGAGCGGCTCGCCCGCGACGTGTTCCCCGATTTTGAGGTGGGCCTGCTGCACGGTCGCATGAAGCCCGAGGAAAAAGACGCCGTCATGGACCGCTTCCGCCGGGGAGAGGTCCACGTGCTCGTCTCGACGCTGGTCATCGAAGTCGGGGTGGACGTGCCGAACGCAACCGTTATGATGATCGAGCACGCGGAGCGGTTCGGCCTGGCCCAACTGCACCAGTTGCGCGGCCGCATCGGACGCGGGGCTGAAAAAAGCACGTGCCTCCTGCTCGGCAACCCGAAAACGGAGGAGGCCGGCCGCCGCATCGCTTGTATGGTCGAGACGACCGACGGCTTTCGCATCGCCGAAGAGGACCTGCGGCTGCGCGGGCCGGGCGAGTTCTTCGGCACCCGCCAACACGGGATGCCGGAACTCGTGCTCGGCAACGTGGTTGACGATTACGACCTGCTCCGCCTGGCGCGGAACGAGGCGTTCGAGTGGATCAAGCGGGACCCGGACCTCTCGGGCCCCGGGTCGCAGGCGATTCGCCGCGCCCTCACGAAACGGTTCCGCGACACGTTGCGGCTTATTGAGGTCGGCTGAAACGCAAGGGGCCCAAAGGGCGCCGATGCAACCGGGTTAGCCGCCGCGCTTGCGCGGCGAGTTGTTGCGAAAGGGCTGCTATGCAAGGCTTCATCGAAGCGCTGAGATTCGATTCAAAGGGCCTCATGCCGGCCATCGCCCAGGACGCCTCCAGCGGCGAGGTGCTGATGGTCGCGTGGATGAACGCCGAGTCGCTGCGCCGGACCATCGAGACCGGCCAGGCCCACTACTGGTCGCGCAGCCGCCGGGAACTCTGGCACAAGGGCGAGACGAGCGGCAACATTCAGAAGGTCCAGGAGATCCGCTGCGATTGCGACAAGGACGTACTCCTGCTGAAGGTTGAGCAGGTCGGCGGCGCCGCCTGCCACTTGGGCTACCGCTCGTGTTTCTCGTGGGTTCTGCGCGACAACGACTGGGCCGAAGACGGCGTGAAGGTGTTTGACCCGCAAGAGAAGTACGGCAAGCAGTAGGGTGAGTGCTCGGCACCCACCTGTCATTGCTGCGTCTGGGGGCCGCAGGCCCGGAGGGCCGCCCTGTACTCTAGCCACGGGCGCGAGCCCGTGGAATCGGAAGCAAACGCAAACAACCTATCCGTATCTGTTATGCTGTCCGAGCCCCGGAGGGGCGATTGAAAGGACCGGCCGTGGGCCACACCTACGCCAACCTCCTCTTCCACGCGGTCTTCTCGACGAAAGAGCGCCGGCCCCTGATTCACAACTCGTTCCGTCGGCGGCTGTTTGCATACCTCTCGGGCCTCGCGCGAAACGAGTTCCGCGGCGCGCTCGCGGTCGGCGGCACGGCCAATCACGTCCACGGCATCGAATACAACCCCCGGTACGTGTGGGGCTGACGGCTTTCAGTCGCCCCGCCGGGGCTCAAACGGCGGGAGCGGGAGAGGCTCCCGTTTCCACGGGCTCGCGCCCGTGGCTAGAGTACAACCCGCCCCCGTGGGGCGGATACAACGGGAAGGCCGCGACTCCGCGTGGGGCAAGGCGTAGGCTGGGTGCTCTGCACCCACCTGTCATTGCTGCGTCTGGGGGCCGCAGGCCCGGAGG
>CAYVAM010000202.1:0-7759 GCA_964449275.1 uncultured Anaerolineales bacterium | reverse complement strand
GGTCCACCCTCCTTGAGTTCGTGGAGCAGGAGCGCGCCGGCGGCTCGGCCGGCCGGCTGCGGCGCGGGCGCCAGATGCGCACCGGCATGCAGGACGACCGCCTGGCGTAATGCTTCCCGCTCGCAAAGAGACGGAACGAGTTCATGTATCCGGGCAGCCGTTTGCGCAACGGCCACGCCGTTGCCGGGCCCCCGGAGACGCCAACCGGGCGGATTGGCGGCACGCATCGCAACGTTCAGCCACACGAAGAGGACCGCTGCGGCGGCGACAGCGGCAAAGTGCCACGTCTCCTTCTGCTGCCACCACGGCGTGCGGCCGGCGGCGAGTTCGCGGCGAACCGCTGCCATCACGCGGTCCTTGTGGTCGGACGCCGGTTCACCGAGCGGCCGCGCGGTCAAGCGCCGCTCAAGGTCCGCCAGGCCAGGTGGCACTTCCGACGGTTCCATGGGTCTATCCTCTCAGGGCGTCGCGGAGTTTATTGATGGCGTATCGGTAACGGCTCGCGGCGGTGTTCGCGCTCGCGCCGAGGACCTCGGCACATTCGGCGAACGTGAGGCCGCCATCGACGTGCAGGGCGACCATCTCGCGCTGCGCGGCCGGTAGCGACGCAAGAGCACGCTCCAGGCGGACGGCGGCGTCAGACGCCTCTGCGGGCGGCGTCGCGTGAGAAGCAGGCACAGGGGGAAGCGGCTGCCGACGCTGCTGCTGTGCTCGTCGGATGGCAGCACGGCGGAGCGACGCGAACAGGTACGCCTTGAGGTTGCGGACGGCCCGAAGCCGCCCCCCTGCCCGCACGAGAGCAACGAATACGTCCTGGACGGCATCTTCAGCCTCCTCCCGAGAACCGACGATGGCAACCGCCACGCGAAACAGCGCCGCACCGTAGCGGTCGTAGAGGGCGGCGTAGGCGTTCTCGTTGCCGGCGGCGAGGCCCTCAACGAGTTCGTCATCCGGCGCGGGCGTCATCGATGGCTCCACACTCAAAGAGGACAATCGGGGCGAGGTTTATCCATAAAAATCGCCGAACCCGGCGGGAGAAGCAAAAGGAATCTGCGCGACCGTCACCGCAGCGGCTTGTGACCGAAGCGGCGGCGGATACGGTTCGCGGCTTCCAGGAGGTGGGAATCGAGCGAGAGAAACTTCGTGACGGACGCCGTCGAAACGCCCAGGCGCTTGGCGGTCTCGCTCACCTTCCCGGAGTCGACTTCGATGTGGTCGAGGATCTCGGCGGCGGCCACGAGGTAGGTGGTGCTTTTTTGGCTGATGCGCGGCCACGCGGGATCATCGAGAACGGTCCGCAGCGCGTCGGACGGCGTGCGGACCTTTTCGCGAACTTCCAGGGCGATGGCTTTGCGGAGACGTTTGACGGCCCGCCGGCGGTTCTCGTGCTGGCTGCGGCGTTCGGTGGCGGTAGCGACCACGCCCGTCGGCCGGTGCGTCAGACGGACGGCCGAGTCGCGTTTGTTGCGATGCTGGCCGCCGGGACCCGAGGCGCGGTACGTCTCGACGGTGCACGCGGCAACGAGTTTCTCGTCTGGCTGGGCCAGGTACACGTTGCGCCGGCTTGCCATAGGGTGTCCTTGAAGCGCGGCGGGTCCGGAGACCCGCCGCGCAATGGTGCGGTACGACTCGTTCCGCGCGAAGGCGCCTGGATCACTTGGCGCTCAGGAGCGCCTTGCGGATCTCGCCGAGTTTGGGCTTGAGCGCGTCGGTTCTGCCGCCGGCCTCGGCGATGAGAATGACCTCGGGCTGGACGAACAGGGCAACGACGTACGTGAAGGCCACGCCACGGGTCTCGGTCGTGAACATCAGCAACTTCCCCGGGGTGCCAGCGTCCGAGGTCACGTCGTCGGTCTTCTCGTGACGGTAGCCCTTTGACTCGACCAGTTGGTTCGTGAGGGCCTGGGCCCAGAAATCGAGGGTGGCCTCTTTGAGGTTCATCTCGCTCTTGAGGCCCACGACCACGCCGTCGGCCGAGACCGCCCGCAGGTGGTGCGTGCCGAAGTCCTCCTTGTCAAACGGGACGAAGTCGGGCGGGAGCCGCATCGTATGGGGCGCGCATCCCGCCAGAGCCAGCCCGCACAGGATGGTTGCTGCCCAGTGCAGTCGCTGCATGTCATGCCCCTTTCTGGAACATATCATAAGAGGACCTTACGTATTCAAAGAGGCTGTCGAGGCCCATCTCGCTCAGCCACGCAAACGGCAGTTCCGTGCGGACCTCCTGCGGGGCCTCCACGGTCGGCACGAAGGTGGCGGATATCGTCGCGTAGGTGACCCGGTTTCGGAGCACGTTCAAACGGCCTTGGAGCGATTCGATCTGGGTGCGGACCCGCGCGAGTTGCGTCTCGACGGCGAGGGCGTCTTTCACGTTCTGCGCCTTGTCGAGCAGTTGGCGGAGTTTCTCAAGAAGGCGTTTCGCATTCTCAAGGCGAATGGCCACGTCCTCGTAGTCTTCGGTCACATCCTGCGCGGTGATCGCGCGTTCGACCACCGCCCCCATCTTCTCCAGGGCCTCGACCGCCGTGTCGAACTTCTCGGCCGGCACGCGGACCACGATACCGTCGCCGGTCATCTTCTGCATGTACCCGCCCATCGTCTCGGCCATTTGCTTCGTCCCGGCGATGGCCTTCTCGACGTCCGGCACGGCGATGTTGAAGGCGCCGGAGTAGATCACCTTCCGGGGCACGACGTCGGCGACACCGGCGGCCGGTTCGGCAGGCGCCTCGAGCACCTTCGGGCTGCTGCGGATACCCGCGGCAGAGAGACTGACACCTCCGCCACCAAAGAGGCGCCCGAAGTCGCCGCTCGCGGGCGCGGGGACCGCACCGCTGAAGGCGCCGCCGTACATATGGCCGCCGAAGCCCACCGCGGCCTCGCAGGCAAACGGCTTTCCGACATACGGGCGCCTGCGGCCCTCATCGGCGCAGCCGGCCATTGCGAGCGCGGCCACCATAAGGACCCCAACGAGAACGTGTCGCATGGTTCGCTCCTTTGCTCTACCGGTTCCCTTCGGCGAGACCTTCACCGGTCAGGTAGGTGTAACTCTCGACCACGGCCTCGAACATGTCGGTGGCGCACTCGTCGAGTTCGACGATGATCCACTCGAGCACGTCCGGGTCGGCGGCCGCGATGCACTCGGCGGTGGGCATCTTGCCCTTGCCGACGGCGGTGTGCGGCTCGCCTTCGACGAGCGGCCCGTCCTTGACGTGCAGGCATGGGATGCGTGCGGCGTGCTTTGCGACGAACGCCGGCACGTCGACGGCGCCGAAGTTGGCGGCCCAGTAGATGTCGGTCTGCGAGAAGACCTCCGGCACCAAGTCGAGGAGCACTTCCAGGCCCAGGCGCCCATCGACGTCGTTCATCTCCCACCAGTGGTTGTGATAGCCGAGGCGCAGGCCGTGCGACCGGATGAGTTCGACCGCCTCGTTGAACCGGTCGGCCACGACCTTGACGGCGTCGCGCGTGCCGAACTCGTCGCGCCCCGCACCGGTGATGACCATCTCGTGGCCGAGGGCACCGGCAGTATCCACGACCTCCTGGAGGCTCTCCTTCGTCGGCAGCGGCCCGTGTGCCGACGAGCAGACCACGCCGAGGTCATCGAGGACGCTGCGGATCTCCTCCGGCCGGTGGCCGTGCAGACCGGCGGGCTCGACGCCCTTGTATCCGATCTCGGCCACATCTTTCAGCACGCCGATAAAGTCCTCGGCGGCCGCTTCGCGCAGCGTGTACAGTTGCAGACTTATCGGTTTCATGCGTTCTCCTTGCGGCCCGGTGCGGTGGGCCTTACTCGGCGAAAAAGGACGTTGCCCCACTCCCTCGGCAGCGTATTATAGCACGGCGCGGGCGGCCCGCAAATGTTTGCACGCTGAAGAGCGACATGGCCACGCAAGCGTGGCCATGCCACCCGCAGGTTGAAATCAGTCTGCCGGAACGCACCCGGCGCGGCAGGCACGATCGCCCGCCGCGCTGCGCGATGAAAGCCGCGACATGGATGCCCACACGCTGGAACGGTTGGAGTTCGAGAAGGTCCTCGACCGGATTGCGGCCCTTTGTATGCTCTCGCTCGGCGCCGAGGGCACGCGGGCGCTGCGTCCGATGGACGACCTGGCTCGCATCGCGACGCGATCGCAGCGGATTGCCGATGGCGTGGCCATCCTCGCGGGCGGCCACGACTTCTCCGTCGAGCGTTTCGACGACCCCGGCGCCCTCACGGACCGGGCGGGGATCGAAGGCATGGCGCTGCGGCCGGACGAACTTCAGACCGTGGCGGCCATCCTGAGAAACGCACGCGACCTCCAGAAGGCGCTCAGCCGCATGACCGTGGCGCCGTCGCTTGCAAAACTCTCGTTCGACCTTGCGCCGAATCCCGACCTCTTGAAAGAAATCGACCGGTGCATCGAGCCCGACGGCACGGTCGCCGACGACGCGTCGCCGGAGTTGAAACGCATCCGCCGCGAGATGGCCGCACTCCAGAACCGCATCCGCACGCGGCTCGAAGCGCTTATCGCCAACGCGGACCTCCAGCCGATGCTGACGGGCGATTACGTCACGCAGCGAAACGGCCGCAACGTCGTCCCCGTCCTCGCCACGCAGTCCGGCCAGGTGCCGGGCATCATTCACGACCGCTCCGATACGGGGCATACGGTTTTCGTTGAGCCGACCTTCGCCGTCGAGATGGGCAACGACCTGCGTAGCCTCGCCTCCGACGAAGAGCGTGAGGTCCAGCGCATCCTGCGCGAGTTGACCGCCGGCGTGCGTGCTCACCTTGAACCGCTGCGGCTGACGGTCCGGACGCTTGTGCAGTTCGACGTTATCCGCGCGTGCGCGCGGTACGCCGCCGCCCGAAAGATGACGCGGCCGGTCTTCTCGGCGGACGGCGTGCTGAATATCGTCGGCGGTCGGCACCCGATTTTGGAAGACACGCTCGCGTTGAGCGGCGAGCAGGTTGTGCCGCTCGATTTCGCCCTCGGCGGCCCCGTCCGGACGATCGCCATCACGGGCGCGAACGCGGGCGGCAAGACGGTTGCCCTGAAGACGATTGGCCTCGTGTGCCTGATGGCCCAGACCGGCCTGATGGCGCCCGTCGAGGAGGGTTCAACGTTCGTGCCGCTGCGGAAGGTGCTCGTCGATATCGGCGACGAGCAGAGCATCGAGGCCAACCTCTCGACCTTCTCCGGCCACATCCGGCACATCCGCGAGATCCTCAAGACCGCCGACGAGGCGACGCTCGTCCTGCTCGACGAGATCGGCGCGGGCACCGATCCCGTTGAGGGCGGCGCGCTGGCCTGTGCCATCATCAAGGCCCTGCACGAGCACGGGGCGAAGACCGTCGTCACGACGCACCTCGGGCAGGTCAAAGGGTTCGTCCACGAGCAGGACGGCATGGAGAACGCCGCCGTTCAGTTCGACCCCGATACGCTGAGCCCCACGTACGAGTTGATCGTCGGCCGTCCGGGCGCGAGTCACGCCCTGCTTATCGCCGAACGATACGGCCTGCCCGCCGAAGTCCTCGCGGGCGCCGAGCAACTCCTCGATTCCGACGCCATCGAGATGGAGGGCCTGCTTGCGCGCCTCACGGCATCGCTCAAGAAGGCCGAGGCCGACGCCCGCAAGGCCAAGCGCGAACGGGCCGACGCCGAGAAGGCCCGAAAGGACCTGGCCGGGCAACTGGCGGACCTCAAGAAAGAGCGGAAGGAATCGCTGCGTCGCGCGGTGGCCGAGGCCCAGGGCCTTGTGGAGAACACGCGGCGCGAGATGCAGCAGGCACTCGACGAGGCCCGCCGCGCGGGCGCCGACGCCGACGCCACGAAGCACCTCCGCCGCCGGGTCGAGGCCAAGCGCGACCGGTTCAAGAAGAAGTCGCGCGAACTCGCACCCCGGCGGCGGCCGCCGCTTCCGCTCGAGACGATCCGCGCCGGAGACACCGTGTGGGTCGAAACGATGCAGCGGCACGCCACCGTGAGCCGCATCGACCGGCGGCGGCGCAAGGTCACGCTCGACGCCGGCGGCCTGGCCATCGAAGCCGACGCCTCGGCCATCCGGAAGGCCGACGAGAACGCCAAAATTGACGCGGCGCCCGAGCGGGAAGGACGGACGGTTGTCGAGGGCTCTCGGGCCGCCGTCGCCCCGGAACTCAACATGCGGGGCATGCGCGTCGATGAGGCGGTGCGGGCACTCGACCAGTACCTGAACGAAGCGTGCGTCGCCGACCTGGGCGCCGTCCGCATCATCCACGGTCACGGCACGGGGGCGCTACGGGAAATGGTGCAGCGGGAACTCAAAGAACACCCGCTCGTCGAATCGTTCCGCTACGGCGAGTGGGGCGAAGGCGGGCGCGGGGTGACGATTGCCGTGCTGAAGTAGTACTACAACGCTACAAGGGCATTTTGCGCGGTGGGTCTGGAGCACCCACCGCGCCGAAAACGGCGATTTCGCGCATGCGCGGCGGGTGTCCTCACCTGCCCCGCGAACGGCGCAGAAGGAAAGGGCAGCCCCGAGCCCCGGCGAACCGGGAGGACCGCCCTTTCGCTAACACGTTATTTCTTCCGTCGGCTCAGCGGCGCCTGCGGCGAACGAGCATCATCAGGCCGCCGACCGCCAGCAGACCGAGTGTGGCGGGCTCCGGCATGCAGGTCGTCTTGATGACGATCTCCTCGATGTTCGTCGAATGGACGAGTTCGAAGGTGAGCCACTCGCCGTCCGGATTCGGCCGAATCTCGTTCATCCCGTTGTACGTGTACCAGTTGGTGTTGTCATGCTTCCAGTGAGGGATGCCCGTGGGCGCGCTCGTGCCCGGCGGTGTCGTCGTCGGCGGGTCGCCCTGCGGCGTCGGCGACTTGTCGGAGGTCATCTGCCAGAAGATCTTCTTGACCGGCCTGTCCTCCGGATCGTTGGGGATCCAGATGCTCACGGGGACCGGCCGGCTCGTGTCGGGGTTCCCTTCCAGATCGTACACGCCGATGTGGACGGTGGGCGTGTCGGGAATCACGTCGCCCGGGCCCTCGCCCAAGGGAGGCATGTAACCGACCAAGTCCACCGTGGCAACGGCCGTGACCTCCCCGGCCACGCCCCCCGGGTCCTCGACCACGTACGGCCCGGAAGGCCACTCGATACACGGCTCACCGTAGGGGTTGTCAAACTCACTCGGCCACATGGGCGAAGGCACATCGTCGCCTGTAACCATCCCCGCCAGGATGAAGGGGAAATCCCACGTCTGGGTGGTTGTATGGTAGGGCAGGGTCATGTCCCACGGGGGAGGCGACAGGTCCTCTGCCACGACGTACGATGCCATCAGGCCGACGGCAGCAAGCACAACAGCGATTCGCTTCATCTCTTTCTCCTCCAATCCAAGGTTCGGCGAGACGGCCGCCTGCACGGCCCCCCGAGACAGCGCCCCACGCCGAGCGATTCGCCAAACGCCCCGAACTCGGTGCGTCTCGACTCGATCCAAACAAAAAGGGCCTGGCCCGTTCGGGCCCGACCCTCCATCAATGCGTTGTCTACCCGTCTAATCCCGCGTTTCCTGCACCTAATAATACACCGTTTTTGCGGTTTGTCAAACGACTTGAGGAAAATTTCGGCGCTTCGCGACACCCAGAACGCTGCACCGGCAATCCACCATGTGCGCAAACACCGTTTGGGCATAGCGCGGTGGGTCTCCCGACCCACCGCGCAACGGCGAAAATGGGCTTTAACGCGCGGCGAGCATTCCTGCCCGCCGCGCGAGAGGGCTTGTGCGGTCCCTCAGAGCGGTTTCTTG
>CAYVAM010000201.1:0-7798 GCA_964449275.1 uncultured Anaerolineales bacterium | reverse complement strand
CGGCATGGCTTACCTGATGCGGCGTCTGCTCGAGAACACGTCGAACGAATCGTTCTTGCGTCAGACGTTCGTCGAAGGCGTTGAGATGGAGCGTCTGCTGGAGCCGCCGCAGGCCGCTGCCGATCGCGCCGCCGTCGAGACGGCACCAAGCCCGGCGGCCACGGTCGCAACCGGGGCTGACCTTGGCCCCTTCCGCAACAACCCGTTCCCCGATTGGGCGCTTCCGGACGTCAGGGCCGCCTATCGCCGCGCGCTCGACCAGGTGATGACGCAACTGGGGAAAACCTACCCGCTCTGCATCGGCGGCCGCGACGTTCTCACGGACGACCGTATGGACTCGGTGAATCCGGCCCGTCCGGCCGAGGTCGTCGGCCGCGTCTGTCAGGCCGGCACGCAGGAGGTGGAGGCGGCCGTCGCCGCCGCATCGGAAGCCTTCCCCGCCTGGCGCGACACGCCGCCGCGCGAGCGGGCGGGATACCTCGTGAAGGCTGCGGCGATTGCCCGCAGCCGTATCTACGAACTCTCCGCCTGGCAGACTCTCGAAGGGGGCAAGCAGTGGAGCCAGGCGTACCTCGACGTGGGCGAGGCCATCGATTTCCTCGAGTATTATGCCCGCGAGATGGTCCGCCTCGGCGAGCCGAGTTACCTGGGCCACGTGCCCGGCGAGGTGAACGAGCAGTTCTACGAGCCCAAGGGCATCGCGGCGGTCATCGCCCCGTGGAACTTTCCACATGCGATAAGTTGCGGCATGTGTGCGGCTGCCATCGTGGCGGGCAACTGTGTGGTCTACAAACCCTCCGGGCTGACGCCGGTCATCGGCCACACGTTGGCCCGGATTTTCCGTGAGGCCGGCCTGCCGCCGGGCGTCTTCAACTTCACGCCGGGGCGCGGCAGCGTCATCGGCGATTTTCTCGTCGAGCACCCCGGGGTCGGTCTCATCGCCTTCACCGGCTCGATGGAAGTGGGCCTTCGGATCATCGAGAAGGCCGGCCGCACGCCCGACGGCCAACCGTCCGTCAAGAAGGTCATCGTCGAAATGGGCGGCAAGAACGCCGTCATCATCGACGACGACGCCGACCTGGATGAGGCCGTGCCTGCGGTCGTGGCGTCGGCCTTCGGGTACCAGGGCCAGAAGTGCTCCGCCTGTTCGCGGGCCATCGTGCTCGACGCCATCTACGACCGCTTTCTGGCGCGCCTGCTCGAGGCCGTCCGCTCGGTCAGGATCGGCCCGGCCCAGGACCCCGCCAACTTCATGGGGCCGGTCATTGACAGGGCCGCCCAGGAGAAGATCCTGAAATACATCGAGATAGGGCGGCAGGAGGGCGCCGTTGCGTACGCAAGCGACGTGCCCGACGACGGCTTCTACGTGCCGCTGACCGTCGTCACGGGTATCACCCCTGAACACCGCCTGGCGCAGGAAGAGGTCTTCGGTCCGGTGCTGGCCGTGATGCGGGCAAGCGACTTTGACCAGGCGATCGCGTGGGCCAACTCGACCCGTTTTGCGTTGACGGGCGGCGTGTTCAGCCGCAGCCCGGAGCATCTCGAGCGGTGCCGCCGGGAGTTCCGTGTCGGCAACCTTTACTTCAACCAGCCCTGCACCGGCGCCCTGGTGGGCAGGCAGCCTTTCGGCGGTTTCAAGAGGTCGGGAACCGGCACCAAGGCCGGGGGGCCGGACTATCTGCTGCATTTCATGGACCCCCGTGTCGTGACCGAGAACACGATGCGCCGCGGTTTCGTGCCGTTTGCGGAAGACGGTGGCCAGGCGGGGGACGCGCTGACCTGGAGTTAGCGTTGTAGCCTAAACAGCACTGGAGAGAAGCGAGATGCCTTTTCAGATGACGGAACTGGCTTTCCTGGACCAACTCGCTCACCGCTTCAGCCTGCCCGTGCCCGAGCATCTGGACGGGAGTGCCCCCCGGACGAAAGTCCGCGACGCGCTCGAGAGATGGGGAGGCAAGGGGGTGGTGAAGGCGGACGTGATGTCCGGCGGGCGCGGCAAGGCCAAGGTCGTGCAAGTGGTTGACGATGCCCCGCAGGCGATGGCCCAACTCCGGCGCCTGGCCAACGCCGAGGTGAACGGCATGCACGCCAGGACGTCGTACATCACGCAGTTTGTGCCGGCGGACCTCCAGGTCTATTCGGCCGTCACGTACGATTCGCGATTCCTGGGGCCGTCGCTCACGGTGTCGATGAAGGGCGGCGTGGACATTGAGTCGGTCGAAGAGCGGTACAAGCGGACCATCCCGGTTGACGTCTTCAAGGGGCTGGACGCCTACCAGGCGTCGCAACTGCTCCAGGGCCTGGCCTGCCCGAAGCCCCTGATTTCCATCCTGTCGAGGACGTTGGTGAGTTTCTGGGATATGTTCATCTCGACCGGCATGCGCATGTGCGAGGTGAATCCGTGGCGCGTCGGGCCGGACAACGTGCCCTATGCGTGCGACTTCAAGGCGGTCTTCGACGAAGCGAACTACAAACTGAAAGAGGCCGCCCTCCGGTTCCCCGAGTACCCGGAGATCGCCACGGAGTTCGAGGAGGACATGGCCGCCTGGGACGCATCCAGTTATCGCGGACAGGCCCATGTGAGCGAACTGGGCGGGGACCTGGTCTTGCCGATGCTCTTCGGCGGCGGGGCCGGCACGATTATTGCGGAGACCCTGGAGATCGCCGGCGGACGGCCGATCTTCCTCTCGGATTTCGGCGGGAACCCGCCCTATGAACGGATGGTCGGCACGGCCGAGCGCTGCTTCCGCTATCATCTGGCCGGCGCTTCCACGCTCCTGGTCCTTGGAGGCAAGGCGAACAACACGCTGATCGACGTGACGTTTCAGGCTATCGGCGATGCGCTGGCCCACTATTTCGAGGAGCACGGGCGGGTGGAGATCCCCGTGGTGATCGGGCGGGGCGGACCGAGAATGGTGCCCGGATTTCTCGCCATGAGAGAGACGCTGGAGTCGCTGCGGCTGCCGTACGTCATCTTCGGTCACGACACGCCCGTGACGCTGGTCGCCGAATACGCAGCGCGGCTGGCGAAGTTTGTCAAAACGCGGAAGGAGGCGCGCCGTGCGACCTAGAAAACTCTCCGGACTCCTGAAGAAGGGCGACCGTGTCGCGGTCAGCAATATCACCGGACGCGAAGCGTCGAAAGTCACCGTCTTCTCCCAGCAGTACGCCGGCAACATCGTGGGAGGGTGGGCGCTCGGAAAGGGCGGTCAGACGATTGAGGTGGGCGGCAAGGACCCGGTTCCCGTGTTCGCCACCTGCGAGGAACTCTACGCCACGCTCCCCCAACACGCGGTCCCGAACAAGATCATCATCTACTCCCCGCCGGAGGCCGTCTATGGTGAAGTCAAGGAGGTCATCCAGTACGGCGGCAAGCGGCTTCACACCGTCTTCGTCATCACCGAGAACGTCTCGGTCGAGGTCACGGCCAAGATCCGACAGATCTCGAACGAGGCCGGCGTGGATGTCATCGGTTGCAACACGCTCGGCGTTATCAACGTTCACGACCACGTTCGCGTCGGGGCCGTGGGCGGAGAGGCCCCCGACGAGAGTTTCAAGCCCGGCACCGCGACGATCATCTCGAACTCGGGCAACATGGTCAACACCATCGCCGGGTACATGCACGCCGCAGGCGTCGGCACGCATTTCGGCATCTCCACCGGCAAGGACGTGCTGATCCTGACGCCGCTTGTGGAGTTTCTGAAACTTGCCGCACGCAGCGACCAGACCCGGCTCATCGTCCTTTACGTCGAGCCGGGCGGCCTCTACGAGCAGGAGGCGATCCGGTGGATGCGCGACAGCGGTTTCGAGAAACCCGTCATCGTCTACGTTGCGGGAAGCCTCCTGGAGGGCCGACGCGTGGCGCTGGGCCACGCCGGCGCCGTGGTCGAAGGGCCGCAGACCAGCGCGTCGGGCAAAATGGCCGCTTTCGACGAATACTTCGGGGTAGGCCCGTTCGATCCCGACAAGCGTGTCCGCAAGGGCAACGGCGCCCGCGAGAAACTGGGCCGCGGCATCCGTGTCACGGCCCTGCACCACTTGCCTGCGGCGGCGATGGCCGTCTGCGACGCCCTCGGGTGGGACCGCGACTTCCCGATCCGCCGCGAACTCCGGCTGAACCCGTGGTTTCTGAATTACAGGGACCTGGCCGACGAACTGCCGGGCGCCTTGCTCCTGCGCCCGGGGCATATTCCGGAGCCGTACCGGTCGCAGTTCGCGCGGCAGATGAAGGTCTCGGTGGGCCTTTCGCCGGTGCGGCGCGACCTGCGCAACGCCTCGCGCGCTTCGTCGCTGGATGAGGCCGGTCAGCGAATCTACGGCTACTCGCTCACCGAGTTGATGTCGAAGCACTCGTTCGGCGAGGCGGTCATCCTTTACTGGACGGGCGAACTTCCGCGCTACGATTTTGAAGCGAAACTCGTCGAGATGGGCCTGATTGCCTCGCTGACGAACGGGCCGGGCACGATTTCCGCCCAGGCGGCGAAACTGTCGGCCTCGGCCGGCAACGCACCGAACACCGGGATGATCGCCACGCTGGCGGCCATCGGCGCGGTCCACGGCGGAAACGGCCGCGACGGCGTCAGGTATCTTCTCAAGATATTCGCCCGTCTCAACCTGAAGGACCCCTACGACCCCGGCCCCGCAATCGACGTGGTGAAACTGGCCCGCGAAACCGCCGCCGCGTTCAAGAAGGTCAAGGACGCCGCCAAGGACTCCGGCGTCGATTACGAACGCATCCCGTGCCTCGGGCACCCGGTGTTTAACGACAAGCCGGTCAACTACGACCCGCGCGAGCGGGCCATCTGGGAAGCGGTTCACGAGACCGGCCGCACCAACGTCTTCCTGGATTTCTATCACCACCTCGCCCGCGCGCTCTATGACGTGGGCGTCGCGAGCCGCGTCTGGGCGGTGAACGTGGATGCGGCGCTCGCCTGCGTGTGGCTCGGCGTGTGCTGGACGGCGCTGATGGAGAAACGCATCTCGCTGAGGCGAGCCGAAGACTGCGCCTTCCTGGGATTCGCCCTTGGGCGTGCGGCGGGAGGGGCCGGCGAGTTCCTCGACCATCAGGATTACGGATCGCCCATGGACATGCGCGTGCCGGCGTCCGACTGCCAATCGCTGACGCGGCCGCGCGACCTTCCGCAAGAAGGTTAGTGCTACTACGCTACGTTCCGCGCGGCGGACAAAAAGGCGTGTTCCGCGCGGCGGCCTTCCCAGGCCGCCACGCGGTGGGCAGGATTGCCCACCGCGCTATCCGGATTGCGGGCGACGCGCTGTCCGGATTGGTGGCGACGCGAAGTTGGCAGGGTCGCGTTCGGCCGGTTAAGGTCTGTCGTGTCACGACGCGGCGGGCTGCCTCAGAGAGCGGGCGCCTGCTCAGGAGGTCGGATTCGTATGTCGCGCTTCTCGGCCGCCATTTTGGTTCTGTTGCTCGGGGGCACCCACGTGTCGGCGGCCGATCCGGCCTCCTACGTGAGGAAGGTGGGTGAACTGCGCTACAAGGCCGGCGTTGCCGATAACCCGCTGATAGACTTCGATCGGCTGCTGTTCGTCAAGCGATACACGTATCACTCCAGCCATTTCTACACGGACTTCATAGACGGGTGCGGCAACTTCGGGGGGAACCTCTGCGTGCTCGATATGAAGACGGGCAAGGTCACCGACCTGGCGCCCGAGATGGCCGGCGGCATCTTCGGCCGCTTCGACCTGCACTTCAGCGCCGCGAAGGTCGTCTTCGACTGGAAGGGGAGCAAGCGCGAGGGCTTCCGGATCTTCGAGATCAAGATCGATCCAAAGACGGGCCGGCGCCTGGGCAAGGTGCGGCAACTGACCTCCCCGCCCGACGACGAGGAGGCACGCATCAAGAAGTACGACAACTCCTTCCTCGGCGGCACCGCCAGAATGTACTACCACCAGACGGATGACATACATCCCTGCTACCTGCCGGACGGCGGCGTCTGCTTCGCCTCCACGCGGTGCGAGTACGGCACGCTCTGCGACGCGCCGGACGCCCTCTCGACCACCGTGCTCTACCGGATGGACGGCGACGGCAAGAACATCGAGAAACTGACCAACAGCGCGGTCAGCGAGTTCTCGCCGTCGATGATGGCCGACGGCCGGGTCCTGTACGCGCGGTGGGAATACGTGGACAAGGGCCAACTCGGCATCAAGTGCCTCTGGGCCATGCACCCAAACGGCAGCGCCACGGTGGAGGTCTACGGCAACGACATCCAGTACCCGCCGACGCTGATTCACGGACGCCAGATCCCGGGGCACGCCGACATGTTCGTCTGCCTCGGCACGCCGCACTACCCGCAAAGCGGCATCGGCACGGTGATCCGGCTGAACATGGTGAAGAACATCCGCACGCGCGAGCCGATGACCTACATGACGCCCCACGTCGACATCCGCCAGGAGCCGGGCTGGAACCACCTCGTGGACGGCAAGTGGGTCCGACACACCAACGGGCCGCTGTACATGGACCCCTACCCGCTCAGCCGCGAGCAGTTTCTCGTCTCCCACAACCCCGACAAGCCCTGGAACGACGTCCGAGCGTACGGCCTGTACCTGCTGGACGAGTTCGGCAACCACGTGCTGATTCACAAGGACCCGGAGTTTTCGTGCTGGCAGCCGTATCCGTTGCGCCCCCGCAAGACGCCGCCCGTTCTGCCCGACGCGCGCGACCTGGAACTGGCGAAGAAAAACCTCGCGGTCTGCATGGTCCAGGACGTGTATCACGGCATGGAGGGCGTCGAGCGGGGCTCCGTGAAGTACCTGCGCCTCATGGAGCAGGTTCCCCGCCCGTGGGCGTGCAGGCGTTTTTGGGACCCACGAGGCAAGTACGGCTCCCACACCGCACTGGTCAGCCGGGGCAGCGTACTGGCCGTCAAGGTCCTGCACGGCGTCGTGCCCGTCCACGAGGACGGGTCGGCCCATTTCTGCGTGCCGGCCGACCTGAACATCTACTTCGAGGCCCTCGATGAGAACTACATGGAGATCCAGCGCGAGCGGACGTACGTGAACTACAGGCCGGGTGAGAGGCGGTCGTGCGTCGGATGCCACGAGACGCCCAGCGACCCGCTGCCACACCGGTACCAGCCGACCATCGCGCGAAAGAAGCCACCGGCGATGCCCGCCCCGCAGCCCGGCGACAAGACGGCACGACGCCCGATACACTACATGACCGACGTGCAGCCGGTCCTGGACAGGCACTGCGTCAGGTGTCACGGCGGCTCGTCGCCGAAGGGCCGGCTCGACCTGACCGGCACACTGACAACGCGCTTCTGCCGGTCGTACGAGAATATCCTGAAGCGCCGGCTGGTCAAGACGTTCGACGAGGGCTCCGATTGGGGCGGCACGCCCTACGCGCCGCCCAAGACGGTCGGCTCGTACGCCAGCAGGTTTATCCGGCAGGTCCGCAAAGGCTGTCCGGGCAACGACCGCAAACTGCCTCTCGCGGACTTCGTGAAACTCACCACCTGGGTCGACGCCAACGCGCAGTATTACGGCACGTACTACGGACGGAAGAACATCCGGTACAAGGACCATCCGAACTTCCGCCCCACGCCGACGTTCGCGTCGGCCTCCGGCACGCCGCCCGACCTCCGGCCGGAGGACCGGTAGTCCTACAACGCTATGTCAGTCTTTTGCGCGGTGGGTGTCCCCACCCGCCGCGCCGGACCGCTTCTTTGGCACAGCGGCTCTCCGCCTCCACGATCTGACGCAGCCTTCAACTGGACCGCCCCCTTTAACTCCGACACCGTAAGCCGATTGTTCTTGCCCATTTATCTCGCCTTCT
>CAYVAM010000200.1:0-7813 GCA_964449275.1 uncultured Anaerolineales bacterium | reverse complement strand
CCGGGGTTTATCCCCGGCGCGGAGCCGCCGAATTCAGATTGACTGCATCGCTCCTGCTTAGCGCACGGCCCCCTCGGCCTTCGGTGTGCGCTGCATCAAGTCAGCGAGCGCATCGGGCGCAGGCTTCCCCTTGAAGAGCACCTCGTAGACCTCCCGGGTGATCGGCATCTCGACGCCGTGCCGCTCGGCCAGCGCCGCAACGCTCCACGTCGTCCGGACGCCCTCCGCCTCGACAAGGCCCATTTCCTCGAGGACTTCGTCCAGCGGCCGGCCGCGCCCGATCTCCAGCCCAACGTGGTGATTGCGGCTGAGGCCGCTGACGCACGTCGTCACCAGGTCGCCCAGGCCCGCCAGACCCGCGAACGTCTCGGCCCGCGCGCCCATGGCCGTGCCGAGACGGGTCATCTCCACAAGGCCGCGCGTCACGAGCGCCGCCACGGCGTTGCTGCCCAGTTCCAGGCCGTGGCAGATGCCGGCCGCAATGGCGACGACGTTCTTCAGGGCGCCGCCCAACTCGACGCCGACCACGTCGTCGTTCGTGTACACGCGGAACCACGGCGTGGCATACGCCTTCTGGACCTGCTCGGCAGTCGCAGCATCTTCCGAGGCGACGACGACGGTCGCCGGCAACTCATTGGCGACCTCGCGGGCCAGACACGGCCCGCTCAGGACAACCATCCGTTTCGGGCCCGCTACTTCCTCGATCACCTCGCTCGGCCGGAGCAGGCTCTCGGTCTCGATACCTTTGGCCACCGAGACGTAGATCGGCTCTTGCGGCAGGTCGCCCTGGATGCGCTGGAGGACCTCGCGAAGGTACTTCGACGGGACGGCCACGACCACCAGGTCCACTCCCTCGGTCACTTCCTTCGCGTCGGCCGAGACGACGAGGCCTTTCGGAAGCGGGAAACCCGGGAGGAACCGCTCGTTCACCCCGTCGCGCCGCATCGCCTCGACGTGTTCCGGAAACGCCGACCACATCCGCACGCCGATGCCGTTCTGCGAAAGCAGGATAGCGCTCAGGGTGCCCATCGCGCCGTCGCCGATAATGGCTGCGTGGTTGATCATGGGACTGAGTCCAAAGTCCGAAGTCCAATACGTTCCACTATACCGCGGCGGCAGAAAGCGGTCAATGGGGTTGGCGGCCAGATGTCACGCCACAGCGATTATGTCACAGCCTAGCGCCACAGCGAAAATGTCACACCCGCTGCGCAAGCCCGTGGAACGCTTTTCCGATGCCGCGCGGCAAGCGGGAGGACCGGCCGCGCACGGGTTCCGCAACGGCTCTAGCCCACCTGGACTCGGACGATATGGTCCCGGCGATCATCCACCAGGTGAATCTTGTTATCGGGCTGGCGGTGGTCGTCGATTCGAACGCTGCGGACGTTCCAGGTTGCCGGCCCCGCCACGGAGATCTTGATATGGTACTGCGTCTCGCGGAAGCGGTAGTGGATGGTGTACCCCTTCCAGTTGGGCGGCAGGAGCGGCGTAAGGGTCAGCGTGTCCACTTCAAGCGAAAGTCCGAGCAGGTTCTCGATGATCAGCCGGTACATCCAGGCGGCCGAGCCGGTGTACCACGTCCATCCGCCGCGGCCCTCGTGTCCCTGGGCCGTGTAGACGTCGGCGGCCACAACGTACGGCTCCACCTTGTACCGTGCGATGCGCTCGGGCGTGTCGCTGTGGTGGATCGGGTTGATGGCCGAACTTAGCCGCCAAGCCGTTTCCGTTTGCTTCAACACCGCTGCAGCCATCGCGACCCAGACGGCGGCGTGCGTGTACTGGCCGCCGTTCTCACGGACGCCGGGGACATAGCCCTTGATGTAGCCGGGGTCCCACGGCGCGCTGTCGAACGGCGGATCGAACAGTTTGATCACCGACAGGTTCCAGTCCACCAGGTTCTCCAAGACCGACTGCATGGCCATGTCGGCCCGTTCGGACGTGGCGGCCCCCGACAGGACGGCCCACGACTGTGGCAGCGAATCGATGCGGCACTCGGGGCTCTGGGCCGACCCGAGCGGAGCGCCGTTATCGAAATACGCCCGACGATACCACCGGCCGTCCCAGGCGTTGGTTTCGATGTTGGACTGTAGCGTCCGGGCGGCCTCGCGGCACTGCTTGGCCATCGCGCGGTCTTTTCGGCTCTCGGCCAGGGGCGCAAACCGCTTCAGCAGGTCGTATAGGAAGAAGGCCAGCCAGACGCTTTCACCCTTGCCGTCCTTCCCGACGCGGCTGAGACCGTCGTTCCAGTCGCCGCAACCGATGAGCGGCAGGCCGTGTTCGCCGAAGACGAGGCTGCGGCGAATCGCCCGCACACAGTGATCGTACAGGGAGGCCTGCTCGTCCGAGACCTGAGGCAGGTCGTAGTACGATTCTTCGTTGTCCTCGACGGCGCGCCCCTCGATAAAGGGCACCATTTCGTCCAGGACGCCCGTGTCGCCGGTGCGGGCGACGTAGCGGCAGGTGACGTACGGCAGCCAGAGGTAGTCGTCGGAGAAGCGTGTCCGCACGCCTCGGCCGGTTGGCGGATGCCACCAGTGCTGGACGTCGCCCTCGCGGAACTGCCGCCCGGCGCAGGTCAGCAGGTGCCGGCGCATCAGGTCCGGGCACTCGTACAGGAAGGCCATCGTGTCCTGGAGTTGGTCCCTGAACCCGTACGCGCCGCCGGACTGGTACAGGCCGCTGCGTCCCCAGAAGCGTGCGGCCACCACCTGGTACAGGAGCCAGTGGTTGGCGAGGAGGTTGACGGCGGAGTCGGGGGTTTCGACATAGACGCCGCCCAGCAGGCGTTTCCAGAAGTCCCAGACGGCCTCCAGGGCGACGCGTGCGCCGTCGATACCGCCGTAGCGGTTCAGGCAGTCGCGGCCCTCCTCCTCGCTCCGGGCGGCGCCGAGGATGAACACAATCTGCCGTTCCTGGCCCGCCGGGACCGTCACGAACGCCTGAATGGCGCCGCACGGGTCGAGCCCCGCGCCGATGCGGTCGCTCAATCGCTGCCGGTGCATGGCCGCCGGGTTGGCAAGCGACCCGTTCCGCCCGATAAACTCCGTCCGGTCGCCCGTCAGGCCATGGTCGGCTTCACTGGTCTGGAAGAAGGCCAGATGGTCGGCGAAGTCGGCACTGTACGCGCTGGAGGCCATGATGGCGCCGGTCTGTGGATCCTGGCGGGTGACCACGTGTATGGCGTTCTTGTCACGCGTCTGGCCGAGAACCCACTCGCAGAAGCCCGTGACGCTGAGGCGGCGGTCGCGCTCCGAAAGGTTACGCACCGTGAACAGGGTGAACTTGACGGGCGCGTCGGTCGCCACGTACGTGTACATCTCCGTGAAGATGCTATCCTGGGTGTGTTCGAATACCGTGTAGCCGAGGCCGTGGCGGCAGACGTAGGGCGTCGGTCCGGGCGCCGGGCGCGGCGTGGCGGACCAGAACCGGCCGGTCTCCTCGTCTCGGATGTAGAATACCTCACCACCGGCGTCGGTGACGGGGTCGTTGTACCAGGGGGTCAGGCGGTACTCGTGGGCGTTCTCGAACCAGGTGTACCCGCCTCCCGACTCCGTCACGACCGTGCCGAACTGGGCGTTGGCCAGAACGTTGGCCCACGGCGCCGGCGTGGTCGTGCCGGGCCCCAGGAGGATGACGTACTCGCGTCCGTCCGGCGTGAACCCGCCGAGGCCGTTGAAGAAGTCCAGTTCGCGCGGCGGCAACTCGACCTCGCCGGACACAGGCGGCTCCGGGCTGCGGACGGGCCGGTGCAGCGGCACGGGGGTCTCGCTGCGGCGGCGGCGATCCGCCTGCTCGCTCAGCGTGCCCGCGCGGTCCGAGAGCACCAGCCGCGCCACCGATTGCAGCAGCAACCGGTCGTCTTCCGGCAACTGGTCGGTGCTCCGCACAAACACCCCGCCGCGCTGGTCCAACGCGCTGACCATCGGCCCGGCGTTTACCACGCCCATGATCTGGTCCCACAGGCTCTGGCGGTACCCGGCAAACGCATCGACCCAGATAACCAGGTCCACCTGAAGACCCTTGTGACGCCAGTACCCGTGGGCCTGGATGACGCGGCGCACGAGGTCCAGGCCGGACTGGTCGGTTACGCGGACCAGCACGACGGGCAGGTCGCCGGAGATGCCGTACCGCCACAGGTCGGCCTGCCCCTTGCGGTTGCGTGCCAGCAGGGAGGCGTTGGCACGGTACCGGGAGTTCGCGAAGACAATCGAGGCCGCCAGCCGCGCGAACAGCAGCGCGTCGGCTTCCGTGGCGCGGATCTGATGGAGCAACACCTGGCTCTGCGTCCAGGCCAACTCGAACGAGCGGTCGGCGAGGCGGCGGTCGTCGTACCGATCAACCGAGGCGACGGCCTCCTCCCGGCTTTTGCCGACCCCCGCGATGGCGTCCACGATGACGACCTCGCCGGGGTCCAGCCGCAGCCGCCGACGGATGGCGACGTTCGGGTCGAGCACCGACCCGGCCGTGTTCGAGAGCGGCCCCGGATGGTCGAGCGCCGCCGGGTCGGCGGGCGTGCGGCCGCGACCGAGGAACCGGGCCCGGTCGGTCTCGAACGATGCCCACGGCATGATCTTCTCGGCGTGCACGATCATCGCGTGGAACATCCAGGGCGGCGACTCCTCGCTGGATTGCGGCCGGCGGGTGCATAGAATGGCCGACTTCTCCGGAATCGTCTCCGTCTGGATGAACAGGCTGTTGAAGACCGGGTGCGCGAGGTCCACGGCCGGTTCCGCCAACGCCACCTCGGCGAACGAGGTCAGTTCGATGCTGCGGGTCTTGTTCGACAGGTTGGTCAGCGTAATTCGGCGCAACTCAACGTCGTCTTCCGGCGAGACCGAGATCTGCATGTGCGCGTCGATCTGATGGTGCACGGCGCGGAACTCGGCCCGCGCCTGCGAGAAGACGGCCTCATACCGTTCCACCTCGCGGCCGAGGGGCTGATGGGTGCACGACCACGTGTAGCCGTCGTCCAGGTCGTGGAGGTAGAAGAAGAAGCCCCAGTTGTCGCGCGTCACGTCTTCGCGCCACCGTGTCAGGGCCAGGTCGTGCCACCGGCTGAACCCGCCCCCCGCGCTGGTGACCATGACGTGGTACCGGCCGTTGGACAGGAGATGGACTTCGGGCACGGGGGAATCCGGATCGGCGTAGGCCCGCATCGTGGACTCGCGGCCCGCCTCTCCCTGCTCGCGGTGGATGAGCGGCACCTGGCGATGGTCTTGCCGCGTGCTCGCCCGCGCAGCCGGTATCCGTTCCTGGAGCAGGAGGGCGTTGGCGCGAACCCTGGGGTCGATCATGAATCGGCGCTGCATCGGCTGGCCGAGCAGCGCGTACGTCAGCGCCAGGAAACTCATCCCGCCGTGATGGGCCATGAAACATCGGACCATGGCGTAGTCCTGGTCCGCGGGCACGCGGGTGGGGGTATAGTCGATGGCCTCGTAGAAGCCGAACCTGCCGATGAGTCCCAGCCGGGCCAGTGTCTGGAGGTTGGCGCACGCCTTCTCGGGCAGCACCATCAGCGCCATGGTGGCCGCATACGGGGCGACGACCAGGTCGTCGGCCAGGCCGCGTTTCAACCCCAGTTCCGGCACACCGAAGGCGCGGTATTGATAATTCATCTGCACATCGACCTGGTTATAGCACGACTCGGAGACACCCCACGGCACCCGCTGCCGCCGGCCGTGCTTGATCTGACGCATGACGGCGCTGCGGCACGCCTGGTCGAGGAGCGTGCCTTCGTAGTTCGGCATGATCAGGAGCGGCATGAGGTACTCGAACATCGACCCGCTCCACGACATGAGCGTGGGCATGTCGAGGCCGGGCGTCAGTTGCCGACCGAGCACGAACCAGTGTTCCTGCGGCAACCTGCCCTGGGCCACGCCGAGGAACGAGCAGAGCCGCGACTCGGACGCAAACAGGTCGTAGTAGCCCGGGTCGCGATGACGCCCCTCGACCGAAAAGCCGATCGAGAGCAGTTTCCGGACCGGGTCGTACAGGAAATCCAGGTCGATCTCCGAGAGTTCCTCGCACAGGAGGGCGAGGCTTTCGAGCGCCTGTATCCGGCCGGCGGCCAGCCTGCTCGCCTCGGTGACGCAGGTCCGCAAATGCCGCAGACGCTCGGCCTGGGGCGTCTCGACCGCCGCCTCCCGGCGAAAGAGGTCATCGACATGCGGGCCCAGCCGGCGGCCGAGTTCCACAAGATCCCTCAGTGTCCCGGCGCGCCCGAGCTGCTCGTGGAGCAAGCCGACCGGGTCGGCGCCCGGCGAGGCCGACTCGACCCCCGTCTGTGGCGGCTCGGCCTGCCCATCGGCCAGCCACGGCACAAGGTACACCAGGTCCGTCAGGAGCGCTTCCGCCTGTCGGCGCATGGCTGCCATCCAGAAGGTCATGCTGCCGTCGTGCTGGCAAAGCGGCGCTACGTCGGTCAGGTCGGCCGTGAACTGTCGCAGGGCCGGCGCGATGCCCGACAACGAACCATCGGCCTCCGAGAGATTCCGCAGGCCGTCTCCGACGGTCTTGGAGACCTTGCGGATGTTCTCCTTGACGCGGCGGTCTGCGATCCGGTCCAGTGCCTTCCGGGCCTCTTCGTCGAGAACGCCGGCGACGTCTTCGAGGCCCTCGAGCCACCGGCTGGGGATGATCGGCCCGGTCATCAACTCCTGGATGCCACCCCGCAGCGCGACCAGGCAACACGCGAGGTTGCCGCTGTCAACCGTGGACACGTACTGCGGGTGCAGCGCCTCGAGGGTCCACGTGTCGTACCAGTTGAGGAAGTGATTGCGGTACCGCGGCAGGCGCTCGAGGGTTGCGAAGGTCTTCTCGGTGCGCTCGATCAATGCGCCGGCCGTCAGGTATCCGAAGTCGTAGGCCCCCAGGTTCGAGAGCAGCGCCAAGCCGATATTCGTCGGCGAGGTCCGTTCGACAACGCGGTTCTGCGGCTGCTCCTGGAAGTTGTCGGGCGGGAGCCAGTTCTGGTTGGGCCCGACGAAGTGCTCAAAATACACCCACGTCCGCCGCGACAAGCGACGCAAAAACCGCTCCTGATCGGCCGTGAACTCCGCTCTGCGGGCCTTGAGCGGGCGGCTGATAAACCAGGCCACCAACGGGCCGATCAGCCACAGACCCAGGACCGGCCATGCCGCGATCGGCACCGTGACCCCCACGGCCAGCATCGCCGCCACGGTCAGCAGGACGATGGCCGGCGCGGTCCACATCGCTCGCAGCGTGCGAACCAGGCCGCTTCGCGTGGCGCGCTCGACGTCGTGGGCGGTCAGCCACTCCAGCAGGTGCCGCTTGCTGATGAGCGTTCGCCAGGCCACACGCACAATGGCATCGACGTGCATCAGCGCCTCGAACGGCAGGAATCCGAGGCGCAGCACGCTGATGATGAACGCTCTGCCGGCGCCCATGGCGGCCCGGCGGACGTGAGCCGCCCACAGGACCTTGCTCGGCTTGGCGACGAAGGCCCACAAGCTCCGCACCGCGTCGGCCACGAAGTAAACCGCCAGCAGCCAGAGCGTCCAGGCCGGCTGGACGCCCGGCAGCACCAGCCACCCCGAGATCAGCAGGGCGAGCATGGCCGCCGGCACGAGACTCCGCCGGAGGTTGTCGAAGATCATCCACCGAGACAGCCGGGGAAGCGGATTCCTGACCCGCCGGCCGGCGGGGGTTGGCACGCGAGGCAAGAGCCACGGCGCGATCTGCCAGTCGCCGCGCACCCAGCGATGACGGCGCTTGACGTCGGCCAGGTACCGCGACGGGTGGTCCTCGATGAGTTCCACGTCGTTGAGGAATCCGCACTGGGCATAGCAGCCCTCGA
>CAYVAM010000199.1:0-8119 GCA_964449275.1 uncultured Anaerolineales bacterium | reverse complement strand
TCCCAATGCGGTCGAAGCCCGGCGGGTCCGCGCAATCTTCGCCCGCGCCGCCCGGGGCCAGCGGCCCAGCCGCATCGCCGAAGAAATCAATGCCCTCGGATGGACCACGAAGGCCTACACTTCAAGACGCTCCGGCCAGACCAGCCGCGGGGGCCCGTGGACGGCCCGGCACGTCCTGAAGACGCTTCGTAATCCCGTCTACATCGGCCGCTTCGCCGACGGGGACACGACGCGGCCCGGTTGCCACGAAGGCATTGTTTATCCGGAGACCTTCGACGCGGTGCAGCAGATGCTGGATGCCCGCCGGACGACCGACCGCCGGCAGCGCACGCGCCGCAGCGCGCTCTTCCGCCGCAAGGTCGTCTGCCCCCGGTGCGGCCGGTTCCTCTCAACATACCAGGTCAACCTGACACTGGGAAAAGGGTACGGGCAAGTATACAATTACTACCGGTGCCGTTCGACCGCCGGCGGCCGGCCACCGTGTAAGGGCGCCCAGTTCGGGGCCTATGAGGTCTACGCCATCGTGCGGGACATCATGGGCGATCCCAACACGTGGCGGACGCTGCTTGGCACGGACGCTACGGACGCCCAGGTCCGGGCCGCCCTAAAGGCTTGGCGTGTCGTGCCGCCCGCGCTGCAGTACGACTTTCTACGGAAATGCATCGCCCGGATCGAACTCGACGAGACCGACGGCACCGCCTCCATCACCTTCACGCCCGACGCTGCAAGGCCATTCCTGGCCGGTGAGGCCTAATTTGACCGACTTTCTGTTAACCAGCCGGTTGCATTGAGTCAGGCCGTTTTAGAGCCACCACCGAACGCAACCCTCTTCGTAACGGGTTGCGCGCTGGGTTACAGCCCCGGGGTCCCCCTCGGGGCCCTGTTTTTTCTCAGGCTCGTCCGCGAGCCATTTGCGTTGTTTGCAAGTCTTTGGTTGGCAGGTGGATAGGGGGATTTGAAAACCGTTTTTACCCCAGGTCGTCGCGGCTGGCGGGGCGTGGGGCGGGGTGGGTGTGGCGGCGGAGCGAAATTGACCCCAAGAAAAAGGTGGCGATCTTTAGCCCTGTATGGTACGATTTGTAGCGCAAACATGCACCGATACAGGAGATCGCCGATGGCCATTATACCACAGCCGGGCCTGTTTTCCTGGGAAGAAATCGACGCCCTGGACGATTTGCACCGGCTGCGTCTGGTGCTGGGGGCGTTGCCGGACGAGGCCCTGATGCGTCACCTGGAGCGTGACCGGGGCCGCGGCCGCGACGACTACCCCGTGCGGGCGATGTGGAACTCGCTTCTGGCGGGCATCGTGTACCAGCATCCGAGCATCGAGAGCCTTCGCCGGGAACTGTGTCGGAACGCCCCGTTGCGTCAGGCGTGCGGGTTCGACCTGATGAAGGGGGTGGCGGCGGTGCCGCCGGCGTGGGCCTACACGCGGTTCCTGAAGGTCCTGATGGAGCGCCAGGACGCGATCGACGCGCTCTTCGACGACCTGGTCGAGCGTCTGCGTGAGGCGTTGCCGGGATTCGGGCGTGTGCTGGCCGCCGACGGGAAGGCCGTGCGAACCCACGCGCGTCCCCGCGGCAAGAACGCACCGCCTCTTGAGCCGGACGGCCGGCGTGACACGGACGCGGATTTCGGAACGAAGACGTACCGCGGCCATCATGAGGACGGAACGCTGTGGGAAAAGGTGCAGCGGTGGTTCGGGTACAAGGCGCACCTGGTGGCGGACGCCGAGTACGAGTTGCCGGTGGCGTATGCGGTGACGAAGGCGTCGGCGTCGGAGATGCCTCAGGCCCGGGCCCTGCTGGACGGCCTGGCCGAGCGGCATCCGGCCCTCGTGGAGGGGTGCGAGTTCTGGACGGCGGACAAGGGCCACGACGATGGGGCGATGATCCGCCGCCTCTGGGACGCGCACCGGATCAAGCCGGCCATCGACATCCGGGCGATGTGGAAGGAGCCGGACGAGACGCGCGTGGTGCCGGGCACCCGGAACGTGGTGTACGATCAGCAGGGGACCGTCTATTGCCATTGCCCGGTGACGGGCTGCCGGCGCAAGATGGCCTACGGGGGCTTTGAGAAGGACCGGGGGACGCTCAAGTACCGGTGTCCGGCCAGCCACTACAAGGTGGACTGTGCGGGACGGTCGCGCTGCGGGGTGAGGGGGTCGGTGCGGATCCCGATGGCGCTGGACCGGCGGCTGTTTACACCCCTGGCGCGGCCGAGTTGTAGGTGGGGCCGCATCTATGCGAAGCGGACGGCGGTGGAGCGGGTCAACAGTCGCCTGGACGTCTCGTTCGGCTTCGAGCGGCACTTCATCCGTGGCCGGAAGAAGATGCGGCTGCGGGTAGGGCTGGCGCTGGTGGTGATGCTGGCGATGGCCTACGGTCGGGTGAAGGAGAAACAGAAGGAGAAGATGCGAAGCCTGGTCCAGGCGGCCTGAGGGCCGCCCGAAAAACAGACGTCCGAGGACGACGGCGCGGAAGGTCTGTCCCGGCGGCGCCGCGAGCGGCTGCGGGGCACGGCTGCCCCAGTACGGGCCCGTTTGGGCCGCCCGCTTGGTCCCCTCGCGACCCTCGGCTCACCTTCCCGCCCGGACCAGACCCCCGCCCATCACCTCGCCCCATCCGCCAAAACGCCCACAACGCAAATGGCTCTCCGACAATTCGTCTTGACAGCCAACGCAGTGTGTGTTAGGGTTATGTTCGGAATCGTGTAAACCGATCAGCGAGTCTGCCATGTGCCCTAGCGGAATTCTGAATCGGCCTTCGGGTGTCCGGCAGGCAGTCAACCGGTCCCGGCTGCTTGACGTCGTTCGCTCACCGGCGCTAATTACGGAGGTCGTGGCGGACCGGGGTGGCTACGTAGCAGTTGAGGCGGTCGATTGGGATGTGTAGCAGCCCCGCATGATACGGTTTGACCCAAGGGAGCGAGACATGCTCAATGTGCAGGAAATCGAAGTAGAAAGCCTGAAGCCGTGGAACAACAATCCGCGGCTCAACGAGCACGCTGTGGATGCCGTGGCGCGGAGTATCCGTTCTTTTGGGTTCAACGTGCCGATTCTATGCGATCAGAACATGGTGATTGTGGCCGGCCATACGCGGTGGAAGGCAGCCAAGCAACTCGGACTGCGGTGCGTGCCGGTGATCCAACTGGGAATGACGGACATCCAGCGCCGCGCCTTTGCCGTGGCGGACAACAAGACGGGAGAACTCGCCGAATGGAGCCTGCCGCGGCTTCGCGATGTGCTGGAAGAACTGCGCTCCGAGGACATCGACCTGGGCACTATCGGCTTCAGTGGCGAAGATTTGCGGCGATTGTTGGAGGGACCGCTCTGCTGCGAAGATGATATTCCAGCGATTCCCGAAGAGCCCCGGACGCGGACTGGCGACTTGGTTCAGATTGGACGACACCGCCTCCTTTGCGGAGACTCCACAAGGCAAGATCATATCGATCTCATAGTCGGCGGCAACAAGGTAGACATCGTCTTTGCCGGCCCGCCCTGCTTCAATCAGAAGATGTATGCCCAGTGGGAGGCATTGCTGGTTTTTCGTGATCCTACGGGAAGGATGCCCAAGATGACGCGGGAAGGTTCCCGCTACATGGCGAATTAGCACACAAACGTCTGGCAACGATCGTCGGTCACGAGTCAGATGGAGACGTTCGGTCATCCAGCCGTCAGCCCAGTCGAACTTCCGTATCGCGCAATTCAAGCCTATACGAGTTCTGAAGCGTTGGTCTTTGATCCCTTCGGCGGTTCGGGTACGACACTCATAGCCGCGGAGAAGGCTGGACGGAGGGCGTTGGTCGTTGAGCGGATGCCTGCATACTGTGATCAAATCATCAAGCGATGGGATATGATGACTCGAGAGAAGGCGAAGATTCTCTCCAACGTTGCTGTGGACCGTAATATGGTGTCGGGGTAGACTGTCTCGTCTGGGGGCAGCCGGCCTGAGCAACGCGAGGGTTCCGGTTATGAGTCAAGTGTTGCTGGCTGAGCGAAAGGCGGCCGTGCTGGCGCCGTCGCAGTTGGCGTGCCTGACGTGGTTGCCGACGATCAATCTGACCGCCGGCTGCGCGCACGAATGCTTGTACTGCTACGCACGCAGTTACAGCCAGAACCCGGGGCAGGGCCGCGTGACGCTGTACACGAACACGCTGGAAAAACTGCGGGAGGAACTCCCTCGTAAACGCAGGCGGCCCGAGGCCGTCTACTTCAGCCCGTCCTGCGACGTCTTTCAGCCGGTTCCCGAGGTGCTCGATCTGGCGTACGAGGTTTTCGCGTTTCTGCTTCGGCAGGGAATCGGCGTGGCACTGCTGACGAAGGGGCGCATTCCGGATCGCCACATGGATCTGTTGAAGGCCAACGCGTCGATGGTCCATGCCGGTATAGGATTGACGACGTTGGATCGGCATGTATGGGAGACGTTCGAGCCCTACTCGGCGCCGCCGGATGTGCGCGTTGCACAGATCGAAACGCTTGTCCAGGCCGGAATCGACGTGCAGGTTCGCCTCGACCCGATCCTGCCCGGGCTGACGGACGATGAGGCATCGCTCACCGGAGTCTTCGCGACGCTCGCCCGCCTGGGCGTCCGGGATGTGGCTATCAGCACGCTGTTTATGAGGCCGGCCATCGTCCGGACGCTCAAACGCCATGTCCGCGAGAAGCCGATGATCGATGCACTGCTGAGTCACTACACGTCAGGCCCGACGTTGACGATGCACGGGGCGGGGACGGCTGTTCTTGTGCCACCCGTAGCCACGCGTAAGGCGATCTATGGACGCGTTGAACGGATAGCGACGTGTTACGCTATCCCGATTCGCATTTGCGCCTGCAAGAACGGCGATCTGGCGGACGGCTCGTGCCACATTGCGGGCGATTGGAGCCATAAGCCGACTGGTTTCGGGCAAGGGACTCTATTCGAGTGAACTCCGGATAAGTTGGCACGCGAGAAAGAGGTTTCTCAGGGAGAAGGTCTTGAGGCTTTTCGACACGAAGTCCGCCAAATCGAGAAAAACTGAATCCTAGTTGAGCCGGGAAGACCGACGGGAAACCACGGGAGCCCACGTCTGCGGCTGCAAGAACCCGGACATGGCGAGCGGCCGGTGCCACCTTGTTCGCGAAGCGGGAGGCCGGCAATGTGCTCGGCCGCCGGAAGCCGCGACCGACCTGTTTGGTGAACCGCTCGCCTCCCCGTGATCGCGGGTCTGCCGTATCGCAAAGTTAAGCCTGCAAGGCAACTTCGTGGGGCGAGCCATCGCTCGGATTGAAGGGAATGCCGCAGGCCGCACCGCCGCCGTCACGGCCACGGCCGACGCTGCAACGCCATTCCTGACCGATGAGATCCGATTTGACCGGCGTGCTGTTAACCGCCCGGTTGCGGTGAGTCAGGTCGTTCTAGAGCCAGGCCTCCAAAGGCCGCCTTCGGGCGGCCTTGCCTCTGCGCGAGCGCCGATGCGCCCAACTCGCGCCCCGCCTTCCTTTAAGGCGGCCTGCTGAAGAGCGCGCAGCAGAAGGAGGCCTTCCTGTCACTTTATCAGTTCCAGCATTGCCCTGCCCAGTGCGTCACCGATCAGAAAATAGCTCTCGGCGTTACCGAACCAGTGATGTCCATGTCCCATATTTGGCGACATCTGGGCCGGGCGGGCGAAGCCGCTTGTCTTGACGAACCGGGCGTTGCGGATCTTTCCGGTCCCTTCTTTCTGGGCCTTCCTGAACGCCTCCATTGATGAACCGGGCTTGGCCGGCCCGCCGTTGCCCAACTCGCCGACCGCAACCGGCATCTCGGGCACATTGAATTCCCGACGCAGGTCTTTGACGAGATTCACCAGGTTCTGCGCATACTCCGGTATGGCGGGCTTGGTGCACATGTCGTTCCAGCCCTGCATCCACACAAACCCGGCAATCTCGTATTTCCGCCCCCGGAGCTCCGCCAGTGCGGCGCGGACTTCCTCAATCATCTTCGTGTAATACGGGCCGACTTTGCCTCCGGAACTCGGCGGCCTGAAATCGACGTACAGGCTCTTGCCTCCCCAGGCGGTCTTGATAAGAAGAACCTGTTCCCCGAAGAAGTCACCCACGACATGCCCGATCTGCAGCTCGGGCCCGATGTGACTGCTCTTGCCGTATCCCGTATACCCGACCGTCAACCCGCCCTTGCGGACTTTGTCATGAGCCTTGAAGGATATCAGGACGTCGTCACGCACCATCCAGTTGCCGTTTTCATCCTTGAGGTGCTTCATCTTTCCGGCACTCCGGGACTGCTTCATCGACCAGACCAGGTTGCCCTTGCCGCCGTTGTAGTATTGCTCGTGATCCATGGACACCACGCCCTGGCCTTCCATGTTCGACTGTCCTGCAAGGATAAAGACCTTTATTGGCCCCGCCGCCGTGTCCTCCGCGTGCAGGCCGGTGCATGTAACAGCAACCACCATCAGTGCCGTCAGGGCCGGTTGAGCCGTTCGCCTCTTCATGCTTTCTCCAGTCATGGGTTTAGCGGGAAGCGGGCACACAGCCGATACCCTCCTCGGCTCACGCCAATGAACCCGGGAGGTCCGCCATGTGCCGGTACCGTTATTATACCGTCATGCGTGACGCTCGCGCCCTCAAACACCTGCGCCTCCGGACGGTCCGGTTCGCCGAGTTCGAGCGGGATAGGATTTATCGCACCTATCGGTGCCGCTCGACCGCGTGCGGCCGTCCAGGCGTGGCAGGTCCTGCCGTACCGGCTGAAGCGCGATTTCCTGCGGCAAGGCATCGCCCGGATCGAACTCGACGAGACCGACGGCACCGCCGCCGTCACGTTTGCGCCCGAGGCACGACCGCCTCGGGCGTCTTCGTAACCCGTTGCCCGTAAAGGCTTACGGCCATCCCGCCACACGCCGCGGCGCTCTCTGTTTCGCGAGCCGCCGGCCGGGGTCCGAGAGCGAACGTAGACGTTCCGTCCCGGTTGCCGAAATCCTTGCCGCGAACTCTCTGACTCTCTGTTGAACGCCCCCCTCTGAGTTAACAAGACCGTTTGCACCGGACCCCACCGCCATTTCGAACTTCCACCGGGTAAGCAAGTAGTAGACGGATACATGGACCCGCCAGACAGCGCGCCGGCCCCAGCGGGGAGGCCGTTGTGGACACATCCGCAAGGAGCCCGCAATGCGCCACACGCTGGACGACCCGGCCGCCATGACCCCTTCCGAGCGCTGCCGCGAGGTCGCCTCCATTCTCGCCCGAGGCGTGCTTCGTCTTCGCCAGTGCGGCGAGAGACCACCCGGTTCGGGCCAATCTCGCACCGTCGAAAAAGACTCGGAATCCTGCCGGGATTGCCTTGATGAGGGGGCCATATCGAGCCCTCATGGCCGCGCCAGTTGACGGACGCGAGAACGTGAAGGAGTCCGAGCATGGCACTGAACGTTGGCAAAGAGGTTGCCGCCCTGAAGCGGATGACGGTGACCGAGTTGCGGAAAAAGCACGTCGAGGTCTTCGGCGAGCCGACGCGCTCCGGCCACAAGGACTACCTGGTCAAGCGCATCGCCTGGCGCATCCAGGCCCAGGCCGAGGGCGGCCTGCCGGAACGCGCCCGCCGTCGGGCATCCTGCCTTCCTGCGTCCAGAGGAGCCAGTTCGTGTCGATACGGTCGTAGTCGTTGGAATCCACGACGCCGTCGAGGTTTAGATCGCCGTAGTAGTAGATTGCATCGACGCGCGTCTCCTCGAACACCCGGCGCCAGAGCGCGAACCAGAGGTCCGACAGCGTCCCGCGCCGGGGACGGCCCCGTTTTCGGCGCGCGAAAACGAAGACGCCCCCGTGAATGCGGCGAAGCCCCTTCCGATTGCTGCTCAGTCGGTCAGGCGGTTTACCGTCGGCCGCGCTGCATCTCCAGATCGATCTTCTCGCCCTGCATTTTCTGGAAGGCCTTGCTCTGTTCGGCGGTCAGCACGGCGAGGGCCTCCTTGTCCGCGTCGCTACGGACCTTGCGGAGCTTCCCGCTCGCCTCCGCCCGCTGCTCCTGACTCGCGTTGCGCATGCCGCTGAACAGTTCAAGATCGTTTCGCCAGCATGTCCTTGTTGATCCGGGCTACGGCTCGTGTGTGGCGTCCGACCGGCCCCGCTGCTGTGTGAACTCGA
>CAYVAM010000198.1:0-8125 GCA_964449275.1 uncultured Anaerolineales bacterium | reverse complement strand
GACCGCTACCCACACCGGCAAGCAACTGCACGACGGTCTGCCGCTTGAAGCAAAGGCCGGCGTGCCCGTCCGCCTGCTCGTGAAACCGCAATGAGGCCGCCTCGCACACGCCCGAGTTTTGCGCGGCGGGTCTCCCGACCCGCCGCGCTCGCAGTAGCAGCAAGGTCACCACTGGAGCGCGGTGGGTCGGGAGACCCACCGCGCTATGCGGGGTGCCACTGGCTGCTTGTCAGCCAGTGTCTTGCGGGTAACGGGAATGCACTGGCGGACAAGCCGCCAGTGGCACCCGGCGCGGTGGGTCGGCGCTACGCGCTCCACAGGCCGGAATGCACTCAGCCGTCGGCGTCCGCCAGGTGTTCCTTCACCTCTCCCACCAGGTACAGTGATCCGCAGACCACGATGAGGCCGTCGGCCGTCGCTTTCCCGGCGGCCACGTTGAGGGCACTCGACACGTCGCCGGCCGCTTCGCCGGCCGTCCCGCCGCACGCGCGGAAACGTTTGGCCAGGTCCGCCGGGTCGGTCGCTCGGGGGTTGTCGGTCCGCGTGAAGACGACCGGTGAGTTGGGCAGCCGCTCCGCCAGCACGCCGAGCATGCCGCCGACATCCTTGTCGGCCGCCGAGCCGAACACGACGACCATCCGCCTTTCCGGAAAATGCCGCGCGAGCGCCTCGGCCAGTCGCTCGATACTCGCCCGGTTGTGGGCCCCGTCGAGGACCATCTCGGGCTTACCCGGCAGGTGCTCCATGCGCCCGGGCCACCGGACTCGCCGGAACGCTTCGCGCACGGCCTGGGGCGACAGACGCCCGGCGAGCGGCCCGCAGCGCTCGGCGGCGGCAACGGCCGTCGCCGCGTTCACCGCCTGGTGCTCGCCCATCAGCGGAACGAACAGCGACCCATACGTCGCATCGGGCGTGCGGACCGTCATCTCGCATCCCCGGCGGCCGCCTTCCTCTGCGGGCGACCACGTGTAGGTGACCTCGCGGCCGACCACCACGAGCGGCGCTTCGGCCGCGCGGCAGGCATCTTCAATGACCGCCATGGCGTCGGGCGGCTGTGGCTGCGAAACCACCGGAACGCCCGGTTTGACGATCCCCGCCTTCTCGGCGGCGATGGCGCCCAGCACCTCCCCCAGTTGAAGCGTGTGGTCAAGGCTGATGGCCGTGATGACCGACACATCGGGCACAAGGACGTTCGTTGCGTCGAGCCGCCCGCCCAATCCGACCTCAACGACCGCCACGTCCACGCCGGCGCGGGCGAAATGGCCGAACGCCAGCGCCGTGAAAATCTCGAAGAACGTCGGGGCGTCGTCCTCGGCCCCGAGGCGGTCAACGTGAGGACGGGCCGCCTCGACGAGCGCCGCCAGTTCGTGCGGCCCAATGTCGTCGCGCCCGACTCGGATACGCTCTCGGATGTCCACCAGGTGCGGTGACGTGTAGAGCCCCGCCGTCAGGCCGCACGCCATCGCCACCGCATGAACCAGCGCCGCCGTCGAGCCCTTTCCCTTCGTCCCGGCCACGTGCACGGTGCGCAGGCGGCGGTGGGGCGAGCCGAGCATCTCGAGCAGCCGGCGCATACGGTCGAGGCTGAACGTGTCGGCGTTGTACCGGACGCGCTGCATCTTCTCGTAGTCGGTGGCCGAGAACAGATACGCGAGCGCCGCCTCGTAGTTGGTCTGCGTCATGCAAGTCTCCCCGGACACGCCGGCAGTCCAACAATTATACCAGCCCGAGCGCCCCTTATTAAGATACCAGAAAAATCTGCGCAAGGGGTTGCCGCGCCGCTCCTCGGTGCGAACAATTACGTTGGAGTGAAAAGCGAATCACGTGCCCGTGTTGTTGGGAACGATTGGCGGTGCCGGGAGGCGGGGTTCTCAGGAGGGCGGCGCCAGGAGACGTTGAACAGTCGTTGAGGGGCGAGACTGCAAGACGTGACCGGCGCCCCAGACGCTGCGGAGCGGAAAACTCCGCGGCGTCTCTTTTTTGACCTACGCGGGGTCAGGTAACTTTTTTGCGGTTGATGCGCGGCGGGTCTCCGTACCCGCCGCGACATGGTGGTCGCAAGCGCGGTGGGTACGGAGACCCACCGCGCAAAACTTACGTAAGTCCGCTTAATCACGCAACGAAGGCCCGCCGCATCCGTCTTATGGGATGGACGCAATCGGATTCCTTTTGACCGCCTTCGAAAGGCGGTTTAGAATCGACACGGGAGACACGGGAAATGAACGCGACCCAAGAGAACGTTACGCGCACATGCCGCCTGACACTCGGCCTCGCCCTTTTGCTGGCCCTCGCCGCCGGCGCAGCAGCCCTCGGAGCCAAATCGACGACGCCGGGCAACGATGCCGCGCCCGACAAGAAACCGGCGGCCGAAACGGCGAAGGACTCCGGCGTGGCCGAGGCCATCAGGAAAGAGGTCATCGTGGACGCCGAAGACGCGGCGCCCCCGGCCGAGAAGGCCGAATCGACACCAAACAAAACCCCGCCGGGCAAACCCCTCGGAGACGGAAAGCGCGAGATGACCCTCGATGAGATCCGCGACCTGCCGGTCCTCAAACGCCTCGACATCCCCTTCGAAAAGGGCGAGGCGCTCCTGTCGGACGTCAAGGACAGGACCTTCGACTACGACGAATCGGCACTCTGGTGGCTCGTCGGCGTGGTCGCCAAACTGTCCGAGGCCGCGTTCAAGCCCGACGAGATGGTCACCGGCTATCTGGAACTGTTAGCGATGCCGTCGGCCCATCGCGGCAAGCCCGTCACGATCCGCGGGGCTTACGTGATGGTGACGCCCTTGGCGACACCCGTGCTCGCGCTGCGTAAGGATATCCCGACGCTGTACGTGTGCAACATCCGCGAACTGCCGGCGACAGAGATGCGCCCCATTGCCACGGTCATTGTCATCGAGGACCCAATGGCGTACCTCGAAAAATACGACACGGTGCGCGTCAAGGGGTACTTCTACAAAATCCGCAGGTACGAGGACAGCCAGGGGAACAAGCATGATGGCCCGATGCTGGTGGCGCGGCGGCTGGAACTGGACCAACGGGCGCCGGACAGCCTTTCGGTCGGCCCCGGGATGAGCAAGGACCAGATTCTGCTCGCCTTCATGATGGCCCTCGTCATTCTCCTGGGACTGGCGTTTCTCTGGCTTCGACATCGGAATAAGGCGAAGATCCATGCAGCAGGTGCACGTCCAATTCACCGGATCCGGTTACGTCGTCCGGATCGGGTCGAGCCTCCTGCCGATGCTGGGGACGGAGGCGAAGGCGGCGAGCCGCAGCCCTAAGGCCGCGCTCATCACCGACGAGAACGTCGCCCGCCACTACCTCGACCCCGCCACGGAGAGTCTGCGCGCCGCCGGCCTGGAGGTCGAGGCCGTCGTCGTCCCGCCGGGTGAGGCGTCCAAGACGCTCGACCGGGCCGGCGGGCTCTACGAGGCCATGCTGAAGGCGGGCCTCGACCGCGGCTCCGTCGTCGTCGGGTTGGGCGGAGGCGTCGTGACGGACTTGGCGGGGTTCGTGGCGGCCACGTACATGCGCGGCATCGCGTGGGTGGCCGTCTCGACCAGCCTCCTCGGGCAGGTGGACGCAGGCGTGGGCGGCAAGACCGGCGTGGATCATCCGGAGTGCAAAAACCTCATCGGCGCGTTCCACCAGCCGTCCGCCGTCCTGGCGGACGTGACGACCCTCGCGACGCTGCCGGAGGAGGAACTCCGCACGGGCCTGGCCGAGGTCGTCAAGCACGCCGTTATCCGCGACGCTGCCCTGTTCGACACGCTCGAAGCCGAGGCCGGCCGGATCCTCGCCCGCGACACGGCGGTCCTCGAAGACGTGGTGACCCGGAACGTCGAGATCAAGGCCGGCGTCGTCATGGCCGACGAACGCGAGGGTGGCCTGCGGCGGATCCTGAATTACGGCCACACCGTCGGCCACGCCCTGGAGAGCCTCGCGATGGAAGCGGGCGGCCAACTTGGGGGCGCCGCCGTTACCCACGGCCGCGCCGTCGCCCTCGGCATGATGGCCGAAGCACACATCGCCCAAACGCGCGGCGCCGCCGAGGCCGGAGTCCTCGAACGCCAACGCACCCTGCTCGAGCGTTTCGGCCTGCCCGTCAGGCTCGACGCGCCGCCGGACGCCGAGCGGTGCCTGGAGATCATGCGGCACGACAAGAAGGCCCAGTCCGGCCGGATGCGATTCATCCTGCCGCAGGCCATCGGCGCCGTCCGCGACACCGACGACGTGACGGACGACGAAATCCGCGAGGCTCTTCGCTGCCTCGCCGCCGGCTGCTGATCCCGACAGAAGCAACCACACAGGATAACCGTGGATGGACCAGGACGAACGGCTGGCGGCGATTCGGCTGCACCTGACGACGGGGATCGGCCCGCGTCTCTATGGTGCGCTCGTCGAACATTTCGGTTCCGCCGCAGGTGCAGCCGAAGCGAGCGCCGCCGCACTCGCCGAGGTGAAAGGCGTCGGCCGGTCCAGAGCCGAGACGGTCCGCTCTAGGATCCGGCAGGCCGACCCCGAGGCGGAACTCGAGCGCGCCGCATCCGCCGGCGCGGCAGTTATCATTCGCGGCGACCCGGAGTACCCGGTCGCCCTCACATATCTGTTCGCCGCGCCGCCGGTACTGTACGTCAAGGGCTCCATCGTGCCGGAGGACGCGCAGGCCGTCGGCATCGTGGGCATGCGCAAGTGCAGCCTGTACGGGCAGGACCAGGCGGAGCGTCTTGCGGGCGGCATGGCGCGGGCGGGTTTCACGGTGGTCTCGGGCCTGGCGCGCGGCATCGACTCGGCGGCCCATCGCGGGGCGCTGGCCGCCGGCGGCCGGACGCTCGCCGTCCTGGGCAACGGCCTCGCATCGGTCTATCCGCCTGAGAACACCCGGCTGGCGGACGCGGTCATCGAACGCGGCGCGCTGGTAAGCGAGTTCCCGATGACGGCCGCTCCTGCGGCCGAGAACTTCCCGCGGCGGAACCGCATCCTGGCGGCCCTGTCGCTCGGCACCATCGTCGTGGAGGCCGGCCGGCGAAGCGGGGCACTCATCACAGCGAGGCTCGCCGCCGAAATGGGCAAGGAGGTCTTCGCCGTCCCGAACCGCGTGGATGCGCCCGGCGCCGCCGGCGTCCACGGCCTGATCCGAGACGGAGCCAAACTCGTCGAGTCGGTCGCCGACGTGCTGGAGGAGTTCCCGGACCTGGAGATCGCTACCCCCGCGGGCGCCGACGCGCCGCGCCAGGAGACGCTCTCTCTCAAGGCGAACCTCTCGGCGGAGGAAGCGCGGCTGATGGAAGTCCTCGACACGGAGCCGGCGCCGATGGACGTCCTGGCATCGCGGGCGGGCCTTGATGCCGCCAAGGCCAGCGGGGCACTGACGCTGCTGGAACTCAAAGGGCTGGTGCGGGCGCTGCCCGGCGGCCGCTTCGTCCGCCGCCGCGCCGACGGCTGAGCCGGTCAACGTCATTGACATCCGGTCCGCTTTGTGGTCTAAACGTGCGGTTCGATGAGTCATTCGAGTTGCGTCAAGCCATACCCGGGAGGTAAATGCGTGGCCAAACAGCGACGACGACGCAAGGTGGGCAGCAAGAAAAGGCGCATGCGCTGGAAACGACGGCACAAGAAGCAGTAAGACGGTAGCGAACGGCCGTCCGGCACGTCGGCGGAGGATCCTTCGTGGAGGAGGAGGGCCATCGGTAAAACCTTCATAGACCGTCGCCAGGTCGTTGGCGGTATGGTTCGCGGCGTCAGCCCGGAGGTGATGGAGCGCCGTCAGTTTTCGAGGCCCGAAGACATTGATATCGTCCTTCCCGCCGCCAAGGAACTCCTGTGGGCCATCGACGTCTTTAAGATGGAACACGGCCTGAAACGCATCTCGATCACCGAACTGCTCGGCGTGCTGGAAGAACTGGGATATCACCGGGACTGATGCCCGGTGCGTTGCCGTGCCCGCGGGGGAAGACACCATGCCGCATCTCGGCGTGAACATCGATCACGTCGCCACGATCCGCCAGGCCCGTGGTGGCGCCGAACCGGAGCCTGTCTGGGCGGCCGCCGAGGCCGAACTCGGCGGGGCCGCCTGCATCACCATCCATCTGCGCGAAGACCGACGCCATATCCAGGACCGCGATCTCGACATCCTGCGCCAAACGGTCCAGGTCAAACTGAACCTCGAAATGGCCGCCACCGATGCGATGATCGGCGTCGCCTGCCGCGTGCGGCCCGACCAGGCCACCCTCGTGCCCGAAGGCCGCCAGGAACTGACGACCGAGGGCGGACTGGCCGTCGCCGCCCAGGAAGCCAAGATCGCCGAGGCCGTCAAACGCCTGCAGGAATCGGGCATCGTCGTCAGCCACTTCATCGACCCGACGCCTGAGGAGATCGAAGCGGCCGCCCGCACGGGCGCTGAGGCGATTGAGTTCCACACGGGCGAGTATGCGAACGCCCCGGAAGGCGCCCGGCGCGACCGGCAACTGGCCCGCGTCGTCGACGGCGCGAAGCAGGCCCAAAAACTGGGCCTCACCGTCCACGCCGGTCACGGTCTGAATTACACGAACGTTCGCCCCGTGGCCGCCATCGCAGGACTAGAAGAACTCAACATCGGCCACAGTATCATCAGCCGCGCCGTCTTCGTCGGTCTGCGTGAAGCGGTGCGCGAGATGGTGCGGCTGATTGAATTGCCGCTCGCCTGACATGGAGGCGAGACGGCGCAACATTACCTGATAAGCCCACTGCCCGTCTGCTGCACGGTCGGCTCTTGATGCCGGCTCGCACGAGGAGGAGTTGGTCATGACGGGATTTCGGTTCTTTATGATTGTGGTGATTTTCGTCATGGTCAGCATCGCCTGGGCGATCCTGGGTGGCACGGTCTACATCCGCACCGAAAACCAGCGAGCCGACCTGAGTTCGGAAGTGGACGCCCGATGGGGCCCGGCCGGGCTGGTCCAGCCGGCGCCGCGGCCCGACCCCGCCGAGAGCGACATCTCCGTGGACTTCCACCACGAGGACCGGTACATGGGCCTCATCTGGTTCAGCACCTACACGGTCCAGTTTGAGGGCACGTACAAAGTTGCCCGGGTGGCGAACCGCCCCGCGCCGAGCACCTTCACGTTTGACCTCCCGAGCAAGGCCCACGTCTTCGAGAATCTGGCGGTGACGTTCGACGGCGAGCCGCTCGACGTCGCCGAGATCAAGACCGGCGACCAACTGAGCATCCCCCTGCCGGCCGGGCAGGACCACACGATCGTCGTCACGTATCGGACGCAAGGGCGCGACCGCTGGGAGTACGACTTCGCCCACGGCAGCGACGGAACCACAATGGTGAAGAAACTCTCGCTGACCGCCACGACCAACTTCACCGAGATCGACTATCCGAAAGGCTCGGCCAGCCCGACGCCGGATCCGGCCCAAAAGATCGAGGGCGGCATGAAGGCCGTCTGGAAGTTCGAGAACCGCAGCACCCGCCAGCGGATCGGCATCGAGATGCCCGCCCGGATCAACGCCGGCCCCATCGCCGCACGCATGGCGCTCTACGCCCCCGTCAGCCTGTTCTTCTTCTTCACCGTGATGTTCACGATCGTGATCCTGAAGAAGATTCCCCTGCATCCGATGCATTACCTGTTCATCTCGGCGGGGTTCTTTGCGTTCCACGTCCTGCTGGCGTACCTGGTGGACAAGATGGACATCCACTACGCCTTCTGGATCTGCGCGGCCGTCAGCGCCGTCCTGGTCGTGAATTACATGCGCATGGTGGCAGGCGCCAAGTTCGCGGTCCTCCACGTCGGCGTTGCCCAACTCGTCTATCTGATCGGCTTCAGTTACGCCTTTTTCTGGATCGCCTGGACCGGCCTGACGATCGTCCTTGTGGCCATCATCACGCTCGGCGTGCTGATGGTGGCGACGGCCAAGGTCGCGTGGGACGAAGTGTTCAAGAAGCCCGCCGCCGCCCCGGCCGCGCCGCGCGTGCCGCCACCCACGTCGCCGGATCAGCCCGGGAATTGACGTCATGTAGGCCGGAGCGTGCCCCGGCGCTGATGGGACACGGGACGTGAATCGCCGGGTGCGCTTGGCTCGGCTGGTGCTCTGTCGCTGCTGATTTGCAGGGTGCCACTGGTCCCGGCGCGCCGGGA
>CAYVAM010000197.1:0-8137 GCA_964449275.1 uncultured Anaerolineales bacterium | reverse complement strand
GCAAAGGGCAATATCTTCAGAGTCCGCACTCAATGCGTTCCTCTCCGCAGAAGCGCCTTGTGCTTGATTGGACGAAGTTGCCCGAACTTCGTTACAGCCTGCACAAAATGGCCCGGCTTTCACCCCAAAATCAGGGTTTTCCCAACGAGTTTGTGAATAATAACACAAGAGCAACCGGATGCAAGCGTTTTTTCTGATTTTTTTCCCCCGTCCCTGGACCCCTCAATTCCTTCACCGGTTCCGGCTGGGGGCGACCACCCCCACACGCTCGCCGTCCCGGCACGTGGAAGGCTCGCCAAAACACACTTGGGCTGGGGGCTACTACCTTCTGCCGAAGAGAAGAAGAGAAATGGATACCGCCCCATCCACGCCTGGTCGCCCGCGGCCGCGTATCCCCGCAACGATCTCGGTCTTCTAAGGGTTCTCGGCCACGGGAAAGTCAAGTACAAACTCCGCCCCCCCAGAATCGGCTTTCTGCACCGCGACCCGGCCCCCGGACACCTCAACCACGGCCTTGACGAACGCCAGGCCGAGCCCCGCTCCCGGACGGCTGGAGCCCTTGGCGCTGGGTGCCCGCGTGAACGGCTCGAAGACCGCCTCCCGATCTTCTTCAGCGACCCCGACCCCGGAATCCGCCACCGAAACCTGCACCGTCTTTCCGGAGGGATCGGGGGCAACGGCCACGCGGATCTGCCCGTGCGCCAGGGTGTACTTGATGGCGTTGCTCAGAAGCGCGTCAAGCACCTCCGCCAGGGCATCTGCCGGAGCAGCCACGTAGGCCGCGTCGACGTCCAGAGACGCGAGGAGGGTGATCTCCTGCCGGGACGCCTCGGCTTCCCACCGCTGCACCGCTCTGCGGGCCGCATCCACCACGTCGGCGGCTTCAGCGCCGCCCCCCAGCCTTTCCAATCCCCCCCCGATAGCCAACAGCCGCCGGACCGATTCCAGCGCCTGGTTGCAGCGTGCATCCGCCTTGGTAAGCAGGTCCCGCTGCCGATCGGTAAGGGGGCCGGCAAAACCCCCCAGCAGCGTACGCAGGATAGAATCGACCGTCGTGACTGGCGAGCGGAGTTGGTGTGCGGCCAGGGCTGCGAACCGCAGACGTTCAGAACGTTCCTGGTCTGAAGGGTTCATTGCCATAGATGTCATTGGGGAGTGCCCGCCGGACGGCATCGTCCGGCCGGCGCTCCGATTCCTTCCCGTCACCGGTCAAGGCCCGATACGACCGCTGCCTCTCGCCGACCGGAAGCGGCATTGCGGAGGCGCGTTACCTGCCGCGACCATCCGACCGGCCAAGCGGAACTGGCCCGTGCCATTCTACCCCTTTTCGGAACGGACCTCAAACATCTGATGGGCTTCCCCAGTGCGCAACCATTCAGCCGGCACGTTTACTCATCCACCTTCTCAAAGCCGAGTCGCCTCGCCCGCGCGATCTCCACAACCTCCTGGGGTATCCTTTCGCTGTCGCAGCGGCGCGGCCCGCCGAAATCCGGCGGCGCGGCCACGGCCGGCAAGTACCAGTACCTCTGGGACCCGCGGTACATCGACGCCCCCATCTGCCGCGACGAGGACACGAGCGACGGCCAGGGCGGCGACCCGGACGGCGACTGCGTCGATTCCGACGACGAGCACCTCTACTACTGCCAGGACGCCAACTTCAACACCACCGCCCTTGTGGACGACGACGGCACGGTCGTCGAGCGGTACGTGTATGACCCCTACGGCAAGGTGACCATCTACAACGAGGGCCGCACGAGCACGGTTGACTGGGAGGACTCGAAGCAGAACGAAATCCTCTTCTGCGGCTACCGCCACGATCCGGAAACGGGCTTGTATCACGTCCGCCATCGGATGTATCATCCTACCTTGGGCCGCTGGCTCCAGCGCGATCCGCTGGGGTACGTCGACGGAATGAGTCTGTACGAGTATGCTGTAAGCGCGCCAACCGTTGCACTCGACCCCCTGGGCGCTGTGGCGATTGTGAAGGGCCGCCAACAAGGCCAATCGCCTCTGGATTCAGAAGCAGATACAGGAGTCACTCGACGCCCCGATCAAGTTCGAAGAGATAAACGACAATAAAAGCAGAGTGACGCTCGAGAAGAAGAAGGACGATGGCAAGGTTAGTGATGACACGAAGTTGCTCAAGAAATTGATCGAGAGCAAGAGGACCGTCACGTTCAGGTCTGGGCCTGAGATGAAGCACCGGACACAGGATGCTCGCGCTGCTTCAAATGGCACAGGCGCACAGACTGGAGAAAGGCCGAGTGTGGCAGGATGTCAGCCGCAACATGTTCCCGGAATGTGAGAGGATTCTGATGCGGTATTAGCAGAAGCAGGCTCCTATGGCTTGTGCACGGGAGGGCTCGGTATGCACTTGACTGTTTGGCGAGCAGCACGCTTGCGGTATCAGGTTGTGCCCCTCAGTATGGCCCTGGTCACTGGCTTGATTGTCTTGCACGGGTGCGGCCCTGACCTGTCGCGGTACGAGCCAGTTGGGCCCAGTGCTCGCGAGTGCTTCAGTCTCGCTTCTCAAGGTGTGGTCGTTGTTGGACTGCCGCCCGCAGCGGAGCCGTGGTTTGTGGACGTCGGAATGCCTTCGGGAACGCCTTCAGAGGAGCTAGTCCAGCAAGATCAGTCCGACGAAGATGTCCTATCCAATATCGCCGGCACATGGGAGCACGCCGTCCTCCGCCGTGTAAGCATGCCCGATTTCCGCGCACTTTGTGCGCTGCTGAACGGTTGTTTCGGGCAATGGAGGCGATTGGTGATTGTTGAGAGATTCTGGGTAGACCCGGCCGTGCCGGAGTACGGCTTCATAGTCCTGGCCGACACGCCAACCGGGCTGATCGCGGTGACCAAGTTCGTATGGCAAGAGCAGCGGTACGTCTGGGGCAACCGGCTGCGTCTCATCCGCTGCGATCCGAAGAAGGCTGAGCCTTGGCTGAAGGCTGTGGACCAAGCCCGTCGTGGCCTCCCCCGCGCGCGCATATGGAACGACGGCGTCATCGACGTGCCGTTGTTCCTTTTCCACGACATTCGTCCTGGCGATGGAGCCTGGTCCTTTGCCTTGCACGACCGACCGTGTCCCCACGGTGCGTTCCCGTACAACTTCACCCGCTCAAGTAACAGTGACGTGCTGGCCGCTTGGGGACGGTCGAAGACGGGCCCCACAGGCGGGTCTGACGTGGGGCAATACGGGCCTCTCGTTCTTCGCGGTGACGATATGCCGCGGTTCTATGCCATCTCGGCTGGCTACGCCCAGTTGATCCAAGGATTCTGGGAAGGAACGCTGGGGTGGCCTCGGCAAAAAGCGAGGCGGTCCCCAGCCGCATGGCGATGAGGGCGGCGCCCATGCCTAGGATATGGCTGGTGGGGAAGTCCTGGGCGAATTCACATGGAAACCTGGGGACGGTACCCAATGGCACTAGGATAAGCATTTCTGTCTCGCTTTGTCGCGGGGAATGGTGAGGAAGCAGTAGCGCACGGGATCTCGTTTGACGAGTCGCGGTTCGATGCGGCCGGGGCGAAGAGGATTGCGGTGGCGGGCGATGGTGGCGAGCAGGCGGCGATAGACGCCACGGCGGTCGGCGGGCGCGGCGTGGCGCAGGGCCGCCGAGAACGCGAGCGCGGCCTTGATAGCGCCGGCGAAACTGATGCGGTTCACCGGCACACCGTTCGTCTGGGCCGCTTGATGCATAAGCGTCCAGACGAGGTTATGGGCCAGAACGGTGGCCGCCACCTCCGATTCGACGTGGGCGGCGGTCTTGCTTCGCAGGACGTTCATCTGGAGCGTCGTCTTCAGCGACGGAGGTTCGGGGGACACGAGACTTAACTCATGGTTGACGTGGGCGTGAGGGCGGTGATAAGGTGGGGGCATGGCTCGACTGGCTCGTGTCGTTGCGCCGGGCGTGGCGCATCACGTGACTCGAGCGCGGCAACCGCCGCCAGAGGACGTTCTTCGGCCAAGGCGACTACCGGGCCTATCTGGGCCTGGCGTCGGAATGGTTGACGGCGTGGGGTCTGAAGGTCCGGGCGTGGTGCCTCATGCCGAACCACGTGCACCTGATCGTGGTCCCGCCGGACGGCGAGGCGATGGCGCGCGGCATGGGCGAGGTCCACCGCCGGTACACGCGGGCGATCCACTTCCGCAAAGGCTGGCGGGGGTACCTGTGGCAGGGCCGGTTCGCCTCGTGTCCGATGGACGCCGCCCACACGCTGGCGGCGGCGCGGTACATCGAGCGGAATCCGGTGCGGGCGCGCCTGGTGCGCCGTGCGTGGCAGTTGTCCCTACCGAAAACTCCATCCGGGCACGAAATGGGTGTGATGGGCCGGACGAAAGACGGAAAGCGCTGGCCTAACCCGATGATGGCCGCGCGGCGTTTGTGACCAAATTGTGACCATCCCAGGGGAAAGACACACGAAAACAGCCGCAACCAGGCGCAACCACGGGAAAGCCCAATCCTTGTCGGCAAATCCCTTACGCGACAAACCCTTGCCTCGCAACAACTTATGAAAAACCCCCGGGTTCGACTCCCGCCCTCTCCGCCAGTTCTTGTGTGCGGCAGGTTTCTCCTCCGCCGCCGCCTTGGTTCCAAGATGGTTGGCGGCAAAAGGGCGCTTCCCGCAACCCCGGATGAGTGGTATGCTGGTGCTCGCTTGCCCACGGCGGTCGTGGTGGAGCAGTTACATCAAATCGCACTCTGACCGTAAAGGCAACGTCCATGGTCCACACAATCCGTCACGTGGTTCTACTCGGAGTTCTGATTGGCATCGCACTGGCTCCCGCTTCGGCCGACGATTGGCCGACGTACCGCCACGACGTTCGTCGAAGCGGCATCTCGGGCGAGTCGTTGGCGGCGCCGCTCTCAGAAGATTGGGTCTTCGTGCCCACGCTGCCGCCGTCGCACGCGTGGGGCGACCCGCAGCCGGTGCCGATCGAGAAGAACCTGGAACTGCCACGCCTGCGGTTCGACGACGCCTTCCACGTCGCCGCCGCCGGGCGCCTCGTCTACTTCGGCTCCTCGGCCGACAACACGGTGTACGCTCTCGACGCCCGTGACGGCCGGGTCCGCTGGACGTTCACCACCGACGGCCCCGTCCGCCTGGCGCCGACAGTGGCGGGCGGCAAGGTGTACGTCGGCTCCGACGACGGCAACGTCTACTGCCTCGGCGCGGCCGACGGACGGTTGCTCTGGCGGTTCACCGCAGCGCCGAGCCCCGAGAAGGTTCTGGGCAACGGCAAGATGATTTCACTGTGGCCCGTCCGGACGGGCGTGGTGGTGGACGGCGGCGTGGCGTACTTCGGCGCCGGCGTCTTTCCGGCCGAAGGCCTGTACCTTTACGGCGTCAGCGCCGAGAGCGGCGCCCTGCTGTGGGAAAACGATTCGTGCGGCCAGGGAGGGCGCAGCGGCATCTCGCCTCAAGGATACATGGTGGCGTCGAAGGAGAAACTCTTCGTCTCCTCCGGCCGGACGATGCCTGCCGCCTTCGACCGCAAGGACGGCCGCTTCCTCTTCCACCGCAACTTCAGTTGGCGTGGAATCGGCCTGTTCGGCAGCACGTACACCGTGCTGGCAGGCGACCTCCTGTTCAACGGGACCGAGCAGATCGCCGCCGTCTGGGAAGACAGCGGCCGCCTCGCATTCAACGAGGGGCAGCCGTCGCACGTCCCCAGCACGGGCAGCCGCCGCATCGTCGTGGACACCGATGCGGTTTACCTGCTCAACGGCAAGGAAGCCGCCGCCATCGAACGCGCCAGTTGGATCTCGCCCAAGACCGCCTACAGGAAGGCGCAGGACCTGGTAGACCGCCTCGCCTGGGACATCCGCAACCTCAAGGGCCGGGCCAAGTCCGATAAGAATGCCGCAGCAAAACTCAAGCAACTCCAGGAACAGTCCAGCGAAGCCGTCCGCAAACGCAAAGACCTGAAGGGCCGCGCCGGCAAGGACCCGAAATGGCTCTGGCGGATCCCGTGCCAAAGTTGCGAGTCCATCGCCCTGGCCGGCAAGACCCTCTTCGCCGGCGGACCGGACGCCGTCACCGCCATCGACACGGCCAACGGCAAGCAGGTCTGGACGGCCAAGGTCAACGGCAAGGCGCGAGGGCTGGCCGTAGCCGGCGGGCGGCTGCTGGTCAGCACCGACACGGGCAGCATCCACTGTTTCGTCCAGGGCGCCGCCGGAAAGGGACACAACGTCGCACCGAAGATCAACCCGGCGCCGTTCCCGAAGGACGATCGGACCGCCGTCTTCACGAAACGGGCCGAAGACATGGTCAAGGAGTGCGGCGTTACGCGCGGCTACGCCCTGATAATCGGCGGCGACGGCCGCCTGGCGCTGGAACTCGCCCGCCGCACCGACCTGCTTATCTACATCACCAATCCGGACCCGAAGAAGGTCGCCGCCGCACGCAAGGCACTGGCCGAGGCAGGCGTGTACGGCGGCAAGGTGGTCGTCGCGCGCTGCGCTCCGGACGCCATCCCCTACGCCGACTACTTCGCGAACCTGATCGTCTGCGGAGAGGGGTTTCTTGCGGCCAAGAACCCCCCGCCGGCCGGCGAGATCGTCCGCATGCTCAAGCCGTGCGGCGGCGTGGCCCTCATCGCCCCGCCCACGGGCGCCAAGCCCGGCCAATTGCCCAAGGCAGCGCGCGACTGGTTCAAGACGCTCGTGGGCGGCCTCCAGCGGCTCGGCGACGCCAAGTCCGAAATCGCCGGCGACTGGCTCATGGTTACCCGCGGCGCGCTCGAGGGCGCCGGCTCATGGACACACCAGTACGCCGAGCCGGGCAACACGGCGTGCAGCGACGATCAACTCGTGCGCGGCGCCATCGGCATCCTCTGGTTCGGTGAACCCGGCCCGAAGCAGATGCCCAGCCGGCACGCCAGCAACGTCTCCCCGCTTGCGGTGGGCGGGCGGATGTTCGTCCAGGGCGAAAACGTCCTCATGGCCTACGACGCCTACAACGGACTCCAACTCTGGCAGCGGAAGGTCCAAGGCGCCATGCGGCTCCACCTGAAAGGGGGCGTCTCCAACCTGGCAGCCAACTCCGACAGCCTCTTCGTCACCATCGGCGACCAGTGCCGACGCCTCGACCCGGCCACCGGCAAGACCCTCAAGATCTATAAGACGCCCGCGAAGAATGGGGAGAAGCGCGGCAACTGGCGCTACGTCGCCTGCGTAGGCAACTTGCTCTACGGCAACGCCGGCAACCGCCTCTTTGCCATCGACATCGCAAGCGGCAACGTCCGCTGGACGCACGATGCCTCAAAACTCATGGAGACCACCATCTGCATCGGCGCCGGCAAACTGTTCTACGTCGATCGCTCCGTCACGAAAGAGCAACAGGCGGAAGGCCTGAAAGGCATCGATCCGAAGATGCGTTCGGACCGCCGCGGCAAGGCCGTCGCGCCGGACGTGCGTCTGGCCGTCGCCCTGAGCGCCGAGACCGGCGAGAAGGTCTGGGAGCGGCCGCAGTACGTCGCCGACTGCGTCAAGATCGGCAAGAGCGGCGGCGAACTTATCGCCATGTTTGCCAACGACGTTCTGCTGCTGTGCGGCCAGCCGTGGAACGGACACTTCTGGAAGGAGTTCTTCGCGGGCGAGTTTTCACGCCGCAGCCTCATCGCCCTGTCCGCCAAAGACGGCAGTTCCCTCTGGTCCGGACGCAAGGGATACCGCAGCCGACCGCTCATCGTCGGCGACCAAGTCGTCGCTGAACCGTGGGCACACGACCTGTACACGGGCGCCCCCAAGATGCGCGAGCATCCCGTGACGGGCGCCGAAGCCAAGTGGCAGATGGCCCGCCCGGGCCACCACTGCGGCAACATCGCAGCCTGCCCGAGCGCCCTGTTCTTCCGCTCCGGCACGACCGCCTACTACGACCTGAACGCCGACCACGGGACGGCCCACTTCGGCGCCCAGCGGCCGGGATGCTGGATCAACTGGATTCCGGCCAACGGCGTCGTGACGATGCCGGAGGCCAGTTCGGGGTGCGTCTGCCCGTTCTCCGTGCACTGCACCGTCACCTTCCAGCCGCGAAAGGCCCGCCGCGTCTGGGGCATGTTCAGCGCGCCCGGACCCGTGACGCCCGTCAAGCACCTGGCCGTCAACTTCGGCGCCCCCGGCGACCGACGCGA
>CAYVAM010000196.1:0-8194 GCA_964449275.1 uncultured Anaerolineales bacterium | reverse complement strand
TGGCCCCCGGCGCCCCGTCGCCGCTGCCGCTGACCGACGCCGCCGAAATCCACCTCCTGGCCCGGACGGATGACGCGGGCAGGCTTGAGGTGCAGGCCGCACCGCCGGCAACCGGCCCGGCCGAGGCGTCGGCCCTCTCTGCGACCGTCCTTGCGGCGTCCGACGATGCAGCCGGAGACGGCTTCGAGACCGTGCTGACGGTCGATCCGGCCGCGCCGGAGTCCACGTCCTGGTCACCGCTCGAAACGAGTCTGCGAGCGGCGTCCGACACGATGGCCGCCGCGTCAGCCCTCGACGCCGACGGCGGTGTGCTGGACCTTCTGGCCGGGCCGGCGCTGGCGGTGCTGATGGGGGCGTCGTAGTGTAAAGTCACTCGCACGGGGCGGTGCGAAGTGGATATGATGATGAAACAATCTGTAAAAGGCGGAGACGGGGCGGGCCGAGAGCGTCCCGGGCCGGGGCCCTCAGCCGCGTTCGAGCCGATGGAACCGCGCCTGCTGCTCGACTCTACGCCGCTCATCACCGAGTTCCTGGCCGACAACAGCGTGCCGGTGTACGACACCAATCCGGATTCGGACTGGGATTGGATCGAGATTCACAATCCGACCACCGGTCCCATCGACCTGGAAGGCTGGTACCTGACCGACGATCCCGGCGACCTGAGACAGTGGGACTTCCCGGCGGGCGTTACGCTGGAGCCGGGTGCGTACCTGAGCGTCTTCGCCTCGGGCCTGACGGGGGATCCTGCCCATCCGGACGACCTGCATGTGCCGTTCGGTCTCAGCCGGGACGGCGATTACCTGGCCCTCGTGGCCCCCGGCGGCCAGCAGGAGGATATCGTCTCGGAGTATGACTTCCCCGCGCAGGAAGAGGATATCTCTTACGGGCTATATGAGGATGTTCTCGTCACGCCGCTGGCCCCCGGCCAAAGCACCGCGTACACGCTCGTCCCGGACGGGGAGGTCCCGGGGTGGGCCGACACCGTTTTCGACACCGCGGGCTGGATCCAGGGTCAGACCGGCATCGGGTTTGAGACGACCATCCCCGGCTTTGCCGTCACGCTTTACAAGGCGAGCACCCCGGTCGGCAGCCTGAGTACGGCCGGGACCGTCATCAACAATCCTTCGTATCAGGATGCGGTGTTTGCCGAGAACATCGAGTACATCAATTACTACAACACGGGCGGTCACGGCCGCGATGACGCCGGCGAGAAGAGTTTCCCCGGCCTGACAATCGGCCAGGACACGGACGACTTCGTCGTCGAAGCGACGGCGGTGCTCACCATCCCGTCGGCGGGCGCGTGGACGTTCGTGGTCAACAGCGACGAAGGGTTCAGCCTGTCTCTGGAGGGCGACACAGACAATTTCTCCATCGAGTATCCCGGTATGCGCGCTCCGGGCGACACGCTGGGCGTCTTCAATGTCCTGACGCCCGGCCAGTACGACTTGCGTCTGATTATGTTCGAGCGAGCCGCCGGCTCGGAGGTCGAACTCTGGGCCGCCGAGGGCAGTTACGGCTCCTGGAACGCCACCGATTTCCGTCTCGTCGGCGACACCGCCGGCGGCGGGCTCGCCGTCGAGGGCGAGGTGGTCGCCGGGACCGAGGACTCCTACGGCAGCCTGATCGAGACCGACGTCGAGGCCGAGATGGCCGATCAGAACGCCTCGGCTTTTATCCGCATTCCGTTCAACGTGGCCGACCCGAACGACTACGATACGCTCTACCTGCGCATGAAGTACGACGATGGTTTCGTGGCCTATCTGAACGGCACCGAGATTGCACGCCGCAACGCGCCCGCCGGAACGCCTGCGTGGAACGCTGCGGCGACCGGCGCGCGTTCCAACGCGCTGGCCATGCGGTACGATAATATTAATATCTCGAACAACCTTGGACTCTTGCAGGCCGGCACCAACGTCCTGGCAATTCACGGCCTGAATTACGGGGCCGACGACAACGACTTCCTCATCCTGCCGGAACTGGCCGAGATCGAGAGCATCGGTCTGACGCCGCACTTCTTCGCCGTGCCGAGCCGGGGGGCGGCCAACGAGGGGGCGTTCGACTTCGATCGCGGCTTCTACGACGCGCCGTTCGCCGTCGCCATCACCTGCGACACCCCGGACAGCACCATCTACTACACGACCGATTCCAGCAGCCCCCTCCTGCCCGACAATACCGTCTCGCCCGACGCCGACGCATACACCGGGGCGGTCCCGATCGCCACGACCACGACCCTCCGCGCCGTCGCCGTCAGGGAGGACTGGGAACCTTCCAACGTCGATACCCAGACCTACGTCTTCCTCGACGACGTCATTCACCAGCCGAGCAACCCCGACGGTTTCCCCACCTCGTGGAGCGGCACGGGCGCCGACTACGAGATGGACCCGGACATCGTCAATAACCCGCTTTACAGCGACACCCTCAAAGACGACCTCCTGTCCATCCCGACGATGTCGCTCGTGATGGACATGGACGATGTCTTCGGGTCGAACGGCATCTACGCCAACCCGAACGGGGATGGCGTCGATTGGGAGCGGCCGGGGTCGATCGAACTGTTCTACCCCGAGGGCTACGAGGCCGCGGACGACGGGTTCCAGGTGGACTGCGGCGTGCGGATTTACGGCGGCGTCGGACGCAACGCCGGATACAAGAAGCACTCGTTCCGCCTGATGTTCAAGGCCGATTACGGGCCGACGAAACTGGCGTACCCGCTGTTCGGCGACGACGCCACCGACCGGTTCGACACCATCATCCTCCGCCACAACTTCAACGACGGCTACGTCTGGGGAGGCGCCGATTCGCAATACATCCGCGACGAGTACGTGCGCCAACTGCAACTGGCCATCGGCGGCGCCTCGCCGCACGGCAACTTCGTCCACCTGTACGTCAACGGCCTGTACTGGGGGCTGTATAACCCCTGTGAGCGACCCGACCAGTCCTTCGGCGCCGCCTATTTCGGCGGCGACAAAGACGATTGGGACGCGGTTAACTCCAACGACCCCACCGGCGAGAGCGACCTCACGGAGTGGAACGAGATGCTCGCCCTGTGCCGCTCCGGCATGACAACCACCGACCAGTACCAGCGCCTCCAGGGCAACAACCCGGACGGCGCCGACAACCCCGATTACCCGAACTACCTCGACGTCAGCAACTACGCCATCTACATGCTCACCAACTTCTTCGTCGGCAACACCGACTGGCCCGGCCACAACTGGTACGCCGCCAGGGCCGAGGACCCCGGCAGCACCGGCTTCAAGTCCTTCGCATGGGACTCCGAGTGGGTCATCGGCATGCGGTCGGACCTGAACGTGAACGTGACCGGCAGGAGCAACAGCATCACCGAGCCCTATTCCTACCTGCGCAGTAATCCCGAGTGGCGCGTCCTGTTCGGCGACATCGTCCACAAGGCGTTCTTCAACGGCGGGCCGCTCTACGTTGACCCGAGCCGGCCCCAGTGGAACCCGGACCATCCGGAGCGGAACCAGGCGGCGGCCCTGTATGCGGCCCTGGCCGGCGAGGTCGAACGCGCCATGGTCGGCGAGTCGGCCCGATGGGGCGACGTGAAAAGTGCCTCGCCCTATAACCTCGTGCAGTGGCAGAACGAACGCGACTGGATCCTCGATTCCTACATGCGACAGCGGTCAAGCATTGTCCTCGCTCAACTCAAAAACATCGGTCTTTATCCGAGCATCACGGCGCCGACGTTCACCGTCGACGGCTCCTACCAGCACGGCGGGACCGTTTCGGAAGGGGACCTTCTGGCCATCTCCGCGCCCTCCGGCGTCATCTACTACACCCTCGACGGTTCGGACCCGCGTCTGGGCGGCGCCCTTATCTTCAGCCCGGGGAGCCCCGTCGCGCTCGATACGAGTGTCCACGTCAAGGCGCGGGTCTACAGCGGGGGCGGCTGGAGCGCCCTCGCCGAAGCGACGTTCGTGCAGGAGGTCGCCCCGCCGCTTCGCGTGACCGAGATCATGTACAACCCGCCGGTTCCCACGGCCGCCGAGCAGGCCCTGGGCTTCATGGATAACGAGGTGTTCGAGTACGTCGAACTCCAGAACGTCGGCGACGAGCCTCTCGACCTCGAAGGCATGCGGTTCTCGGCCGGCGTCGATTTCACCTTCCCGGCCATGACCCTTCTGCCCAACGAGTACGTTCTGGTCGTCAGGAACCAGGCGGCGTTCAACGCACGCTACGACCCCGAGGGCACTATCGGCTATACCATCGCCGGCGAGTTCGAGAATGAAACACGTCTCGACAACGCCGGAGAGGACATCTTCGTCGAATGCGCCGTTGGCGCCCAGATCCAGGACTTCGATTACGAGGACGACTGGTACGACCTGACCGACGGTGACGGCTACGCGCTGGCCGTCCGCGACCCCGCCGCAGAACTCCTGGCATGGAACTCGAAGGAGGGTTGGCGCGCGAGTTGGCAGGCGGGCGGCAACCCCGGCCAGGCCGACACCGGCTACGACCCCGCCTCAATCGTCATCAACGAGGTCATGACCCACCAGGACGATCCGATTCACGGCGACTGGATCGAACTGGCGAACACCACCGAGGGCCAGACGATCGACATCACCGGATGGTTCCTCAGCGACGACCCGACGCACCTCGACGCATACGCCATCCCCGCCACGACGCTCGCTCCCGGCGAGTACGTCGTCTTCAACGAGGTGGATCACTTCGGCGCCGCCTTCGCCCTGAGCGAACTCGGCGACGCCGTGTTCCTCAGTTCCCGCGCAGCCGATGGGACGCCCGGCGGGTACCGCGAGGACGAGTTCTTCGGCGCCTCCGAGGCCGGCGTCACCTTCGGCCGACACGCCAAGCCCAACGGCGGCAAGGACTTCGTGGCCATGGCCGGCCCGACGTACGGGACGCCCAACGCCGATCCCCTGATCCCCGACGTCGTCATCAACGAGATCATGTACAACCCCGAAGACCTCGGCGCACCGGAATGGATCGAACTTCATAACCGCACCGACACCGATGTGCCGCTCTACGACGTGGACCACCCCGAGAACCCCTGGAAGTTCACCGACGCCATCGTGTTCACCTTCCCGGCCGGCGCCTACGTTCCTGCGGGCGGCTACGCCCTCGTGGTCGAGAACGAGCCGGCCGAGTTCCTGGCGACCCACACCATCCCGGCCGGCGTGCCCGTCTACGGTCCGTTCGAGGCGCCGCCCGACGACCCGGACAACCCCTCCAACCTGGCCAACGACGGCGAGCGGATCATCCTGTCGTTTCCCGGCGACCCGGAGTGGAACGACCCGCCCGCGGGCGAGCCGGTCCCCTACATCCCCTACATCCAGGCCGAGAAAATCAACTACGAGGACCGCGACCCGTGGCCGAAGCGACCCGACGGTCAAGGGGCCGCACTCTCACGCATCTCGCCGGACGACTACGGAAACGACTGGGCGAACTGGGTGTCGAGCACCGTCGGCGGCACGCCGGGAGACCTGAACCAGGGCATGGACGACACGCCACCAACCGAACCCACCAACCTGGCCGCCGACCTCATCAGCGGCACGGAACTCCGGTTGACATGGACCGCCGCCACAGACCCACAAAGCGGCGTCGCTTACTACCGCGTCTATCGGGATAACCTCGTCATCGGTGAGCCGGTAACCACCGCCTTCAACGACACGGAAGTGGACCCCGCATGGGAGTATTCCTACGAGGTCTCGGCCGTCAACATCGACGACGTCGAGGGGGCCAGGAGCACGCCGCCGCTAACGATCCGCATCCTCACCATCGACACCGTCGCCACCCCGAACCCAACGACGGTGAGCATTGCGTTTACCGAGACGGTGACGGACGCAACGGCCGAGGACACCACCAACTATGAAGTCACCTACGACGGCGGCGCTCAGGAAATCGACGTCGTCACCGCCGTGCTTCAGGGCGATAACCGCACCGTTCTCCTCACGCTGGATCAGGACCTGGCCGGCGGCACGACCTACACCCTGGCGGTCTCCGGCATCGTGGGCGCCGAGTCGGACATCGAGATCGTCCCGGGCAGTGCGATCGAGTTTCTCTTCTACCTGCCCGGCTCCGGCACCATCCTGCGCGAGTTCTGGATGAACATCATCAGAGGCTCGGTTTCGGACCTTACCGGCAACATCGACTACCCCCACAACCCTTCGGGCGCCGACGAGATGGACAGTTTCGAGGCGCCCACCAACTGGAGTGACTCCTATGGCACGCGGATGCGGGGCTATCTCCACCCGCCGGCCACCGGCAACTACACCTTCTACATCGCCAGCGACGACTCCTCCGAACTCTGGCTCAGCACCGACGAGGACCCCGACCACGCCGTCCTCATCTGCGCCGTGAACGGGTGGGTCGCCACTCAGGAGTGGTTCAATCCGGACCATCCGGAACAGCAGTCCGCGCCGATCCATCTTGAGGTCGGAAAGCGATATTACGTCGAGGCCCTCCATAAAGAGGCCGCCGGCAACGATAGTCTGTCCGTCGCCTGGGAGTTGCCCGACGATACCCTTGAGGGCCCCATCCCCTCCCTGCGTCTCTCGCCGTTTGTGGTCGAACTGCCCGACATGACGGTGAGCATTGCGGCGACGGACGCGGCAGCGGCGGAGGCGGGAGCCGATCAGGGAACCTTTACGATCAGCCGCCAGGGCAACATCGACGAATCGCTGATGGTGCATTACACGGCCAGCGGGACGGCGGCCAACTGGGACTACGCGGAGTCCTTGAGCGGCCAGGTGGAGTTGCCCGCCGGCGAGGCGTCGGTCACCATCAACATCACGCCGAACGACGATGAGGAAGAGGAATCCGACGAAACGGTGATTCTGACACTGACGTCGACCCCGGATTACCTCATCGGCACGGCCAGTGCGACGGTCACGATCGCGGACGACGACGCGCCTGTGGTGGTGAGCATCGCCGCCGGCGATTCCAGCGCCGCCGAGGAAGGCTTCAACCCCGGCGTGTTTGCGATCACTCGCGCCGGTCCAAGCGGCATGGCCCTGACGGTGTATTACACCGTGAGCGGCACCGCCTCGGACGCCGATTACACGCCGACGCTCTCCGGCCAGATCGACATGCCGGCAGGCGAGGACTTGGCGACGATCACCATCACGCCGGTGGATGACAGCAGGCAGGAGCCGACCGAGACGGTGATTCTGACGCTTGTGGACGGTCCGGATTACACGCTGGGCATGTTGGTGGCGGCGACAGTGACCATCGCGGACAACGACGAGGCCCCGCCGGATGCCATGGTGATCGTCCTCCCGATAGACCTGAGCGCGTCGGAGGCGGGGCCCAATCCAGGGACGGTCATGTTCTTCCGAACCGGCGGCGACACGAGGACCGATCTGACGGTGTATTACACCGTAAGCGGCACGGCCTCGCCGTGGGACTATCTGCCGCTGCTGACGGGGCAGATCGTGTTCCCGGCGGGTCAGGTTTCCGCGTTGCTGGTCGTGACGCCCGTGGACGATGGCGACCAGGAGCCGACCGAGACGGTGACTCTGACGCTTGTGGACGGTCCGGGTTACACGCCGAGCATCCCCGTGGGGGCGACAGTGACCATCGCGGACAACGACGAGAACCCGCCGCCCGCCCAGGATTGGCTCGGCGAGGTCGACGATCGCTGGGAGAACCCCGCCAACTGGTCGGGGGCGGCCGTGCCGGGCAGCGAGACGACGGCCGTCTTCGCGGGCGGCGCGACCCACGAACCCGCCCTGTACCAGGACCAGGCGGTCCAGGGGGTGGACTTCACCACGGGCGGGTGGACGCTTGGCGGCGACGGCCACACCCTGACCGTGGGCGCCGACGGCCTCGACAGCGTCGGCAGCAACCTGCTGGAACCGAATATCACGCTCGCCGCCTCCTCCACGTGGACGGTCGAGGGCGTCGATACGCTGGAGGTAACCGGGTTGCTGGACGGCGGCGGCCGGACGCTGGCGAAAAACGGGGCCGGGACGCTCCTGATGCGAGGCGTGTCGAACCTGTCCGGGTTGACGATCGAGGCGGGTACGGTGCGGCTGGCCGCGGGCGGAGGGAACGTTCTGGTAACCGAGTCGCTGGCGCTCGATGTGTCGGCGGCGTTGGACCTGGCGGACAACACGCTGGTGGTCGATTACACGGGGCCGAGCCCGTACGACGACCTGGTGCCACTGATCCAACACGGTTTCAACAACGTCGATACCGACGGTGACGGCTTCCCCAACCT
>CAYVAM010000195.1:0-8248 GCA_964449275.1 uncultured Anaerolineales bacterium | reverse complement strand
TGTGGCTGCCGACGGTCATCGACAAGTGCGGCAACACGCACGTCCGCAGTGGGCAGCCGGGATACGTGGCCGTTTCCGGCGGCATCAAACTGCTGGAAAAGCCCGCCAAACTATCGCGCGCGGAGGGCGGCGTCCATATCTACGGCAATCCACACCTCACGTGCAGCCCGGTGAACATGAAGACCGTGGCTCGCAACATCACCACCGGCCTGATCCGTAACGACCCGGAGGGCGAGGCCTACTACCGGGCCAACCTCCAGAGGCTGCTTGCCAGGATCGACGAGCGCCTTTTCGGCAGCAAACTGCCCGAGTTGCTTGGCGCCGAAACCCTCTGCCGCATGGCCCACAACGGCACGCTGGTCCCCTTCCTTCAGAAGCACAAACTCAAGGGCAAGCCCCTCGCCGACTACGCGGGAGGGTGGTTGAAGAAGATGCGCCCCCTCTGGGGCACGGCCCTGGTGTCCTACCACAAGAACTGGGTCTACTTCCTGAAACTGTTCGACCTGGAAGAGGCGGGAACGGTGGAACCGAAGCCCGGCATCTCCCCCTCGCCGAAGCACGTCAGTGAACTCGTGACCATGATGAAGGAGCGGCATATCCGGATCATCCTGGCCGCCAACTACTTCGACGAGCAGAAGATCCGGATGGTCGCCTCGCGGGTGGGGGCCGAGCCGGTCATCGTGCCGCTCTATGGCGGTGGCGCCCCGGAGGCGACCGACTACTTCGCCCTGGTGGACCTCTGGATTGACCGGCTCCTTGCCGCGGCAAAGAAGGTCGGGGTGCCGGCCGAGGACGAGGAGAAAGGATAAGCCGGGGGCACGAACCCCCAGGCCCGCCGAAGCACGGCGTTGGAGGGCACCATGTCCGAAAGCCTGCACTTCCTCATCCTGCAACTGAGCCTGCTGGCCGTGGTGCTTGTCCTCCACACGTACATCGGCCTGCATATCGTCCGGCGGACGTTGATCTTCTCGGACCTGGTGCTGGATCAACTCGCGGCCCTGGGCGCGCTGGTGGGACTGGCCCTCGGTGTCGCGTATGCCACGCCGGGATCCTACCTGGTATCCACGGTGATGGTTTTGATCGGGGCGGGGCTCCTGGCGGGGATCAAGCCGAAGAACCCGCTCATCCCGCGCGAGGCCGTCATCGGAACCCTCTACGCGGTCGCGCTCCTGGCGTCGCTCCTGGTGGGCGACAAACTCTCCGGCGGGGAAGCCTACGTGAACAAGACCCTGGCCGGGGCCATGGTGTGGGTCAGTTGGCCCCTGGTTGCGGTGACGGCGGGCGTGTATGCCGCGCTGCTCCTGTTCCACTACGCCTACCGCGACAAGTTCATCGCATTGGCGGAGGGAACCGCGGCGAAGGAGCGGCGGTGGGATTTTCTCCTGTTCGCGACGCAGGGCATCATCACCATCCTTATCGTCCCCATCGCGGGCGTGCTGCTCGCCTATGCCTTCCTGATGATCCCGGCCGCCATTGCGGCCATGTTCACGCGACGCTGGGGACGGGCCGTGGCCATCGGTTGGAGCGTCGGATTCGGCGCGTGTGCGGCAGGCTGCGTGGGGTCCTGGTACTGGGACCTGCCCTACGGGCCCACCCTTATCCTGGCGCTGGGCGCAGCATTCGTGGGGGCGATGGTCTTGCGTGCGGCACGGCGTGAGCGGGCAACGGAATAAGAGGAGCGGCAGCCATGGAGCACTTTTTCGCCCTATTCGGACTGCCCCTGCTGGCGTCCATGCTGATGCTGGCGGTCCTCGGCTACCTCGGCATCTACGTCCTGAAGCGCGAGATCATATTCGTCGATATCGCGATGGCCCAGAGCGTGGTGGTGGGGATGGTCGTCGGTCACCTGGCATTCGGCGTGCGCCTGGATTCCTGGGCCGCTTACGGGTGCGGGGTGGCCGCAGCCCTGGCGGCCGCTGCGTTCTATGCGTTCGGACGCAGGAAGATCAGCCAGATTCCGCTGGAGGCGATGATCGGCATCTCCTACGCCATCGGCGCGGCGGCGGTTCTGTTCCTGGTGGGGCTGGCGCCGGGGGGGCACATCCACGTCCAGAGCATGCTCGCCGGCAGCATCCTGTGGGTGACCTGGGAAGACATCGCGGCCAGCGTCGCGATCTTCGGCGCCGCTGCGGCGGCGTTCTGGCTGTTCCGCCGACCGTTCGACCGCCTGTTCCAGGACTACGCCGCGGCGGCCGAAAGCGGGATGAACGTCGTGGCGTGGGACATCTTGTGGTACGCGCTGGCGGGCGTGGTGATTGCCTGGGCCACGCGGATCGCCGGCATCCTCCTGATCTTCGCGTTCCTGATCGTGCCGGCGATTACCGCGGCCCTGTTCTCGCGGCGGTCGGGAATGAGGCTGGTCATCGGCTGGACCTTCGGCCTGGGGGCGACCGTCCTGGGGCTTCTGTTCGCCGACCGGCTGGATTTCTCGGTGGGGCCGTCGATCTCGCTCTTTCTGGTGGCGGGCCTGGCGCTGGCGGCAGGGTTGCGCGTCTGGGCGCGGCCGGTGACGGTCGGCCTCTCGCTGGCCGCGGCGGGGGTTGTCGTCCTTCTGTGCCTGAGGAGCCCGGAGCGGGCCGTAACGTGGGCCGGGCGGAACGAGCCCAGCGCCGCGGCCGGCGCCGCCTTGCCCTCGACGCGTCCCCCCGCTGAACCCTCGAAGGGCGACATCGAGCGGGAGATTCAAGAGGCGGGCAGCGTCAGCGAGTTGGAGGAACTCCTCGCAGGGGTGACCGACCCGCAGTTCCGGGCCGAGATCGCGTGCCGGGCGCTCGAACTCGACCCTGCGGCCGGGCGCGAGTTGGCACAGAGATTCCTTGAAGAAGAACCCCCGCTGTTCTTCCGCCAGCGGGTGCTCCAAGCACTCGACGCGCTCGACGGCCACCAGAAACCGGGCTCGGGACCTCCGCCTTAAGGCGCCGACAGGCCCTGGCAAGACGGGGCAGGGCGGTGTATACTTCTCCGGCATCGGCATCAGGGTTGGCGCATCCCGGGCCGACACGTACACTGGGTACGAAAGTTTTTCGAACGTCCACGGAGAAGGAGAAGAGCAATGAGAAGTCTTCGAGCGCTTGTGGTGATTTCCCTGCTCGGCGCGCTCCTGGTGACGGGCTGCGCGAACACCCGGTCGATTAACTTCGACAACTCGTATTTCTACGGTCCGGACGGCACGTTCAACGTAGAGAAAGGCAAGGACGCCTACATCGCCCTGATGAAGTACCACGGCTACCCGGTCTACAAGGGCATGCGGGAGAACATCTGGGTATCGGACTACGGGACCGGCCAGTTCGCCGAACTCGGCCTCGGCGCCAGGCTGTGGGTGAACAACGAAACGGACCGTTATATGCTCATGGACCTGTACCTTCTGCCCAACCAGATGCTGCCGGAACACTGGCACCTGAAGACCGAGAAGAACCCGGCCAAAATGGAGGGCTGGGTCATCCGCTACGGCCTGTCGCACGTGGTCGGCGAGGGCGAACCCAACCTGAGCAAAGAGGTGGTCGTCCCCAAATGCCACATGGACGGAACGGTCACAACGAAGCACGCCGTCATCTGCGGTCCCGGCGATTTCGCCCCGCTGAACCGAGTGGGCGCCAGGCACTGGCAGTTCGCCGGCCCCCAAGGGGCGATCATCAGCGAAGTGGCCAGCGTCCACGACGACAGCGGCGTCCGCCATTCCGACCAGGCCATCAACGACAACTTCCTCGGCAAGTGATGCCGAACCGTCAGAGAGGAGAATCGATAATGAGAAGCCGCAGCCACGTTGTCCAATGTGCCGTCGTGTTCGCGCTCGCCTTCTGCCTCGCGCCCCCTGCCTTCGGCGCCCAGGCGAAAGCAAAGAAGGGACGACCGCTACTGGCGATACCCGAGGTCTCCAGGGACAAGGTCATCTGTTTCGCCCTCTACACGGTCAACAACAACGTCCTGAAACTCACGGCCCAACTGTACCCGCTCGTCGAGTCGGACCCGCGCACGGTCCGCCTCGAGACCCGGCAAGGCGGCAAGTGGAAACAGGTGGCCCAGGCGAAGGTCATCGAGAAGGGCTGGACCGCCACCCTCCGCGTCGAGAACTGGGACGCGTCGCGCAACATCGAGTACCGCGTGGCCCACGGCAAGGCGGCCTACTACACCGGCACCGTCCTCGAGGACCCCGTCGAGAAGGAGACGATCACGGTGGCCGTGTTCACGGGCAACTCCATCTACCCGGGCCACGGCGGCGACATCCCGAAGACCGACATCGTCGAGAACATCAAACGCATCAAACCCGACCTGCTGTTCTTCTCCGGCGACCAGGTCTACGACCATAACAAGCACTACGCGTACTGGCTGAAGTTCGGCCGCGATTTCGGCGAGATCATCCGCAACATCCCCACCGTCACCATCCCCGACGACCACGACGTCGGACACGCCAACCTGTGGGGCGCCGGCGGAAAGAAGTCCAACACCGGCGCCGGACACGACGGCGGGTACTTCAAACCCGTCGAATACGTCAAGGAGGTCGAGCGGGCACAGACCAGCCACCTGCCCGACCCGTACGACCCCACGCCGGTCCTGCGCGGCATCGGCGTCTACTACACCGCCATGACCCTGGGACACATCAGTTTCGCCATCATCGAGGACCGCAAGTTCAAGTCCGGGCCCCAGGGCCTCGTCCCGAAAATGGGGCCCAGGCCCGACCACATCCGCGACCCCAACTACAACCCCAAGACGGTGGACGTGCCGGGGGCCAAGTTGCTGGGCGAGCGGCAACTGACGTTCCTCCGCCACTGGGCCGCCGACTGGCGCGGCGCCGACATGAAGGCCGTACTCTCCCAGACCGTCTTCGCAAACGCCGCCACGACCCACGGCGGCCGCAACAACCGTCTGCACGCCGACATGGATTCCAACGGGTGGCCGCAGACCGGACGAAACAAGGCCCTCACCGAAATCCGGCGCGGCTTCGCCGTGATGCTCTGCGGCGACCAGCACCTCGGGACGGTCATCCACCACGGCATCGACGATTGGAACGACGCCGGCTACTCGCTGTGCGTGCCGTCCATCGCCAACCTGTACCTGCGCTGGTGGGTGCCGCTCGCGCCGGGCAAGAACCGCGCGCCGGGCATGCCCGAACACTGCGGCGAGTTCCGCGACGGGTTCGGCAACAAGATTACCATGTTGGCCTGCGCCAACCCCGGCCAGCGGGAGAACCACGACCGGCTGACGACCCGCGCCGCCGGTTTCGGCGTGGCCAAGTTCAACCGCAAGACCCGCAAGATCACCTTCGAGTGCTGGCCCAGAAACGTCGACGTCACGGACTCCAAGACCAAACAGTACCCCGGGTGGCCGGTTACCTTCGACCAGCAGGACAACTACGGCCGCAAGGCCGCCGCGTACCTGCCTACCATCGAGGTCGCCGGCATGACCGACCCCGTCGTGCAGGTCATCGACGAGACCGACAGCCAGATCGTGTACACCCTCCGCATTCGCGGCAAGACCTGCCGGCCGAAGGTCTTCAAGAAGGGGGCGTACACGGTGAAGGTGGGCGAGCAGGGGACCGACAAGTGGAAGACACTCACGGGCATCGAAGCCCTCAACGCCGGTGACCGCAAGACCCTCAATGTGGACTTCTGAATCGAGTGGCCAGCAAAGCCCCATACTAACGTTCTGAGGAGTCAAGTCGTGCAGCATGACAAGAGGCAGGGCGGCCACACGGCCGTAGCTCTTGTTGCGTGTGTCCTTGCGCTGTCATCGCCCGCGGCGGCCCAGGAAACGGATGCCGAAAAGATCCTGGACGCCGCAGGCATCACCGGCGGCCTGGTCGTCCACCTCGGCTGCGGCGACGGCAGACTGACCGCCGCGCTGCACGCGGGTGACCGCTACCTCGTCCACGGCCTGGATACCGATGCGGCCAACGTCGCGAAGGCCCGCGGGCACATCCAGTCGCTCGACCTGTACGGGCCCGTCTCGGCGGCCACATTCGACGGCAAGCATCTGCCCTACGCCGACAACCTGGTGAACCTGGTCGTCTCGGAGGACCTGGGTCCCGGCGCGCCGGGAATGGACGAGGTCATGCGCGTCCTGGCGCCGCTCGGCGTGGCGTACGTCAAAGAGGGCGAGGCGTGGAAGAAGAGCGTCAAGCCGTGGCCGGAGGATATCGACCAGTGGCAGCAGTATCTGCACGACGCCGACAACAACGCCGTTGCCCACGACACGGTTGTGGGGCCGCCTCGCCATCTTCAGTGGGTCGGCGATCCCGCCTGGAGCCGGTCGCACATGAGCATCCCGACGGTCGTGGCCATGGTGTCGGCGCGGGGGCGGCTGCTGACGATCGAGGACAGGGCCACGCCCGAAAACCCCTTCCTTCCCGGAAGGTTCAGGCTGGTCGCACGCGATGCGTTCAACGGCGTGCCGCTGTGGCAGCACGACTTCGCCGTCTGGGAACCGGTCACCCGCTACGTCAAGGATATGGCCATTCAGTTGCAGCGGCGGCTGGCGGCCATCGGCGATACGGTGTACTGCACGCCGGGCCTGGAGGCGCCGCTGACGGCGTTTGATGCCCCAACCGGCAAGGTCATCAAGACCTACAACGGCACGCAGCGCACACAGGAGTTCGCCTGCGAGGCGGGCGTCCTCTACGCCGTCATCGGCGACCGCATGAACGCCGCACGCTACAACATCGTCAAGACGTACGCCGGCAAGGGGACGAACCTCGGCGGCTACGATCCCAAAGCGCCGTTCGGCGGGACGGGCTTCCGCCGGGCCTACGCACCGGAGACGCCGGACCGACCCGATCCGGTCTGCGCCGTCGTGGCCATCGACGCGGAATCCGGCAGGCAACTTTGGCGCACAAAAGACATCCACGGCTACACCGCATGCAGCCTCGCGATCCGGGGACGGTACGCGGTCTACCAGACGAGCGGGGGCCTGGTCTGTGTCAGCCCCAAGACGGGCGAGACGATCTGGAACGTCGAGAAGGCGATCCAGAGCGGCGACGGCACCGAAGCCAATACCGTCGTCCTCTCCGACAGTATGGTCTATGCCAAAGAAGGCAAAACGCTTCACGCCTACTCCCTCAAGGACGGCTCGCAGCAATGGACGGGCCCCATCGCGAACAACTACGAGAAGGCGGCCGACCTCTTCCTGGCCGCCGGTGCCGTCTGGACCGGAGGCACCAAGCAGCCCGCGAGTTACGACCCTGAGACCGGCAGCAAGACCAAGACGATCTCCCAGCGCATGACCGGCCCCATGAGCCACGACCGCTGCTACCGCAACTTCATCACCGACCGCTACTACATCAACAGCAAGACCGGCGGCGCCGACTTCCTCGACCTCGTCTCCGGCAAGGAGTTCCCGAATCACTGGACGCGCGGAACCTGCGGCATGGGCGTCCTGCCGTGCAACGGGCTGCTCTACGCGCCGCCCTTCTCCTGCCAATGCAGCATCGGGGCCATGATCCAGAACTTTAGCGCCATGGCGTCAGAGAAGGGCCTGAAGACACCCGACCAGACGATCCACGTCCAACGCAAAGTCCGACTCCTCAAGGGACCCGCCTACGGCAAGGTCTCCCAGGCCAAAGGCCGGCAGGCAGACCAGGACTGGCCCACCTACAGGCACGACGGGTCGAGGGGCGGAGCCACACCCTCCAAGGTCCCGGCCAACGCGGTCCCCCTCTGGAAGGCCAAACTGCAGACCGTTGCGAGCGCGCCGGTCGTTGCGGCCGGCATGGTATTCGTCTCCGACATCCACGCCCATACGGTCCACGCACTCAGCGCCGCCGACGGAAAGACGGTCTGGATCTACGTGACCGGCGGACGGGTCGATTCACCGCCGACCTACTACAAAGGACTCGTCCTGTTCGGCTCGCGCGACGGCTGGGTGCACTGCCTTCGGGCGTCGGACGGTGTTCTCGCGTGGCGGTTCAAGGACCTGCCCGACCGGCTGATCGGCGCCTTCGGCCAACTGGAGTCGGCCTGGCCGGTCGGCGGCAGCGTTCTGGTGCGCGAGTCCGCCGAAGCGTTTCGCGAAGGTGGAAAGGACGGTATCGCCTACTTCGCCGCCGGACGCAGTTCCTTCCTGGACGGCGGGGTGTTCCTCTACGGCCTGAACCCGCAAACGGGAGCGGTGATTCACAGCCGCCAGGTGGTCGGCCCGTTCAACAAGGGCACCGGGTTTCCGGCCACGGCCCACCAGGGCTGCAAATCGGACATCCTGGTCACCGACGGCGTTCGGCTTTACATGAGGCACAAGGCGTTCAACGCGGACCTGACGG
>CAYVAM010000194.1:0-8252 GCA_964449275.1 uncultured Anaerolineales bacterium | reverse complement strand
AGGAGATGAAGGCGCAGGCTCAGGGCCTCTTGTTCCTGATCTTCGGCGTCGGCCTTCTACTCGGGAACTTCGCGAACGGCTGGCTGATTGAGGCGAACACGGTGTTTGAAGGCGCCGAGAAAGTCATCAACTGGCAGCCGATGTGGCTGGCCAACACCCTCATCTCGGCCGTCCTCTTGGTGCTGTTCGTGTTGCTGTTCCGTGACCCGGTGGCCGCCAAGGCGGCGGAAGCGGCAAAGGTGGAGGAGGCGGAGACCGAGATGGCGCCGGCCCCGGCTCCCCCCGGCGAAGAGCAGTAGAGGGTCAGTTGCGCGGCGGGTCTCCTGACCCGCCGCGCGACGGCGAAAGTGGGCTTTCAAGCGCGGTCCGTGCCCACCGCGCGAAATGGCGAAGTCGCGTTGTAGTAATAGGAGAAACCGCCCATGGCCAAGTACCTGCTTGGCACCGACTCGGGCTGCACCATGTCCAAGGCCGCACTCTTTACACTCGACGGCAGGGAGGTCGCGGTCGCGTCCCGCAAGACCGAGACCCTCACCCCCAAGCCCGGTCACCTGGAGCGCGACATCCCCGAGATGTGGAAGGCCACCTGCGACGCCGTCCGCGAGGTCCTCGAGACGGCCGGCATCGACGCGGGCGACATCGCCTGCGTCGCCTGCGCGGGGCACGGCAACGGCCTCTATCTTGTCGATAAGCAGGGCGTTCCCGTCCGCGACGCCATCATGTCCACCGACTCGCGCGCCCGCGGCATCATCGACAAATGGACCGCCGACGGCGTGGGCGAGGCCGTCCGCCCCAAGACGATGCAGAGCATCTGGCCCGCCCAGCCGGGCGCCCTGCTCGCGTGGCTCCGCGACAACGAGCCCGACGTCATGAAGCAGGCCGGCTGGGTCCTCATGTGCAAGGACTACCTTCGTTTCCGTCTCACGGGCAGAATCGAGGCCGAGTTGACCGACTTCTCCGGCACCGGCCTCTTGAACGTCGGGACGGCGGACTACGACGACGAGGTGCTCGAGGCCTTCGGCATCCCGGAGATGCGCACTCTTCTGCCGCCGCTTGTCCGAACGGCCGACATCTGCGGCGAGGTCACCGCCGAGGCCGCCGCCGAGACGGGACTGAAGGAAGGCACGCCCGTCGCCGGCGGCATGTTCGACATCGACGCCTGCGCCCTTTCGTCCGGCATCATCGACGAGAGCCAACTGTGCATGATCGCCGGAACCTGGGGCAACAACCAGTATATCTCCGAGACTCCCGTCGTCGACCCGGACGTTTTCATGACCTCCTGCTTCAGCATCCCCGGCTTCTACCTCATGCTCGAGGGCAGCGCCACCTCGGCCTCGAACCTCGAGTGGTTCGTCACCGAGTTCTTCGGGGCCGAGAAGGAGAAGGCTGAGGCCGAGGGGCGGTCCGTCTTCGACGTCGTCAACGAGGCCGTCGCCTCCACCAGGCCCGACGAGGCGCCCATCGTCTTCCTGCCGTTTCTCTATGGCTCGAACGTCAGCCCTGATGCGAAAGCGAGTTTCATCGGCATCAGCGGTTGGCACACGCGCGGCCACGTGCTCCGGGCCATCTATGAGGGCGTTGTCTTCGGCCACCGGGCCCACGTGGACCGGTTGCTGAAGTTCCGCGAGATGCCGGACGTCATCCGTCTGACGGGCGGCGCGGCACGCAGCGAGGTCTGGGTCCGGATCTTCGCCGACATCTTCCAGACCCCCGTCCAGATTCCCGACGGGACGGAACTGGGCGCCCTCGGCGCCGCCATCGCCGCCGCCGTCGCCGCCGGGTGCTACCCCGGCTACAACGAAGCCGTCGACGCCATGGTCCGGTTCGCGCGCATTCAGGAGCCCGACCCGATGCAGAAAGACATCTACGAGACCAAGTATCAGCGGTACAAGAACGTTATCGCCGCGCTGGACCCCGTCTGGAAGGACCTGGCCTGAGATCGCTGAAACGTTTCAGGACGAAGGAGAGCGTGCCATGACCTGCGAATCGGGCGACCTGGGCGCGGGCCGCCGGGTGAATCCGCAAGACGGCGGACGCCGCGACTTCCTGAAGAAGGCCGCCATCCTGCCGGCCGCCCTGATGGCCGCCGGGGCCGGAGATGCCGCCGCACCGGCCGCCGAGCAGAAACTGCCGCAGATCCGACTCGGCAAGCACTCCGTCTCACGCCTCATCTGCGGCGCCAACCCGTTCGGCGCCGGCTCGCACCTGTCGGTCTTCGTCAACCGCGCGATGGAGCGCTACTACACGCCCGAGCAGATCCTGAAAACCCTGCGCCGGTGCCAGGACGTGGGCATCAACTGTTGGCAGGCCGGCGTCGGCAACGCCGACCTGTACCGGCGGTTCACCGACTCCGGCGGCAAGATGCACTACATCGTCATCGCGTCGGGCGATTCGGCCAACATCAAGACCGTGGCCGACGCCGGTTGCATCGGCATCGCCCATCATGGTGAGGCCACCGACAACCTGTTCAAGGGCGGCAAGATCGACGGGATGCAGGATTACCTCAAACGCGTTCGCGACGCGGGGCTCCTGGTCGGCGTCTCGACGCACATGCCCGACGTGGTGGATACCGTGGAATCGAAGGGGTGGGACGTCGATTACTACATGACTTGCGTGTACGAGCGGCACCGGGACGAGGCGGCGCTGCGCAAACTGCTCGGCGACGTGCCGATCCCGCCCCGCGAGGTGTACCTGATGGGCGACCCGCCCCGCATGTTCAAGGCGATGCGGCAGACGAAGCGGCCTTGCCTGGCTTTCAAGATTCTGGCCGCCGGACGCCTCTCCGACCGCCGCCAATGGGTCGAGCGAGCGTTCCGCGAGACCTTCACGTCCATCAAGCCGACCGATGCCGCCATCGTCGGCATCTATGACCGCTACAGCGACCAGCCCGCCGAGGACGCCGCCCTGGTCCGCCGCTACGGTTCCGGACGCTGATCGCTCGCAGAATCACAGCGACAAGGCGTGGCACGGCTGGCTTGTCCAGCCGTGTGTGCGGCGGCTCTCCTGGGCCTGTTGCCCAAACCGCGCGGTCGCCGCACAACGTGCGCGGCGGGTCTCCGTACCCGCCGCGTGAAGGGCTTTCCAGCGCGGGAGAACGCGGTTTTCTGCGCGGTGGGTGCGGAGACCCACCGCGCAAAATACTGACATAGCGTTGTAGGATTAGAGGCTCTTGAGGGCGTCCTCTGCCTTCGCGAAATCCTCGGGCGAGTCGAACGCCAGGTAGCATACGCACCGGCCGCCGATGACCGCCGCCGAGATACCACTCATGTTGATTCCGGCCGACGTCAGTGCCCCGGTGATTCGAGCGCCCAAACCTGCCTCGTCCGGCGCCTCCACCCGCAAGGACCGCAGGCTCTCGGCGACCGCAAAGCCTGCGACGGTTGCGGCCTCGACGGCATCGCCTTCGATGGGGGTGACGAACACGACGCCTGCCCCCGGCCTGTCGGGCGTCCGCCGGGCGATGACGAACTCCAGGTTGGCCCCGGCCTTGGCGAGCGCGTCCAGTTTCTCGCCCAATCCGCCGGGCCGGTCTTCGATCGTTGCCGCCCACACCTCCACCTGCGTTATCTCGAGTGCCATGGTTCGTTCTCCTTAACCGTGATGTGTCGGAGACTTGCGGCCGGCCGCGTCGCCGAGCCGCCACACCACAAGGATACCGCACGGGCGTGAAGAATGCGAGGCCCTATCCGCGCCGGCCGGTGTGGCAACATTTTCTGGCGAGATCCGAACATACTCGTAGCGCCGGGGTTTATCCCCAACCAAAAAAGGTACCAGGTACCTTTTTTGCCAAAACGGCCTTTTTGGTGCCAAGAACGCTGAAACCCGAAAAAGGTACCTGGTACCTTTTTTTCTGATTCGCCGGCGCAGAGGGCCGTATCGCTGGCGGCCGTCGGCCATTTTGCTTGAGTTCGGCGGCTGGCGGTGGTGAACTTGCCTCAGGCGTGAGTTCGCGTTGCGGCCCGACAAGCGAGAGGAGAAGGACGCATGCGACAGGTGGTGAACCTGTGCCCCGCTTTGGTGATGGGTGTCTGTCTGGCAGTCGCGGCCCGCGGCGCGGCGCCGCCGCCGGCTCCGGGGGCACTCGGCACGCTGAAGGGGACGCTTGCCTCGCCGTTCACGTCTCTGCAGGCTGCCCGCGATGCCGCACGCGCCATCAAAAGGGAGCGGGGCGGTGTGCCCGCCGACGGCCTCGACGTGGCGCTGCGCGGCGGGGTGTACGTGCTGACCGAACCGCTTGAACTGACGGCCGAAGACTCCGGCCGCAAGGACGCACCCGTCGTCTACCGCAACCACGCCGGTGAGAAGGTCCGGATCGTCGGCGGCAAGGAAGTCAGGGACTTCGTCCCCGTCCGCGACCCGAAGATCCTGGCGCGACTCGACGGGGACGCACGGAGGAAAGTCTACCGTGCCGACCTGAAGGCCATGGGCATCACCGACTTCGGCCAACTGACCCGGCGCGGGTTCGGCGAGCCGGTCCGGCCCGCCCACACGGAACTGTTCTTCGAGGACCGGCCGATGACCCTCGCCCGGTGGCCCAACGAAGGCTACGCCCGCATCGCCGGCCTGCCCGACGGCAAGGACGGGCGGCGCTTCCAGTACAGCGACGACCGGCCCAAACGCTGGGCCGGCGAACCCGATGTCTGGATCTACGGATACTGGTATCACGACTGGGCCGACACGTACATGAAGGTCGAGTCGATCGACACCGGCGCACGCACCATCACCACGACGGGCAAGCACCACTACGGTCTTCGCAAGGGGAACCGGTGGCACGCGCTGAACGTTCTGGCGGAACTCGATTCGCCCGGCGAGTACTACGTGGACCGCCGGACGGGCGTCCTGTATTTCTGGCCGCCCGCCCCCATCGGTTCGGCCAAGGCGGTCGTCAGCGTGGCCGACTCGCTCGTGGTCATGACGGACGCCTCGCACGTCGTCCTGCGCGGTCTCATCCTGGAAGCCTGCCGCGGGACGGCCGTCAAGATCGCCGGCGGCTCGCACAACCAGATCCTCGGCTGCACGATACGCAACACGGGCAACCGGGCGGTAACCGTCAGGGGAACCGACCACGAGGTCCTCGGGTGCGACATCTACGAGACGGGCGACGGCGGCGTCACCCTCAGCGGCGGCGACCGCAAAACGCTCCAGCCCGGGCGACTCCTGGCCGAAAACAATCACATCCACCACTTCAGCCGGTGGTGCCACACCTACCGGCCGGCCGTCGCGGTGAGCGGGTGCGGCAACATCGTCCGCAGCAACCTCCTGCACCACGGGCCGCACAGCGCCATCCAACTCTCGGGCAACGACCACATCATCGAGTACAACGAGATTCACAGCGTTTGCCACGACACCGGCGACGTCGGCGCCTTCTACATGGGCCGCGACTGGACGGCGCGCGGCACGGTCATCCGGTACAACTACTGGCACCACATCCAGGGACCCGGCCATCACGGGGCCATGGGCGTGTATCTCGACGACCAGGCCAGCGGCATACACGTCCTCGGCAACATCTTCCACCGCGTCACGCGGGCGGTCTTTATCGGAGGTGGGTGCGACAACCTCGTCGAGAACAACGTGTTCGTGGACTGCAGCCCGTCGGTCCACATCGATGCGCGCGGCCTGGGGTGGCAGAAGAAGGCCACCGACGACCCGAAAGGCACGCTTCGCTCACGCCTGGCCGCCATGCCATACACCAACGAACGGTGGAGCAAGCGGTATCCGCAACTCGTGAACATTCTGGATGACGACCCCGGCACGCCCAAGCGGAACCAGGTTGTCCGCAACATCAGCGTCGGCGGCAAGTGGGACGATATCGATCCGAAGACCCGCACGTACCAGGCGGTCGCGGACAACTTCGTGGACAAGGACCCGCGCTTCATCGACCGCGCGGGCGCGGACTTCCGGCTCCGCGCCGATTCGCCGGCGCAGGCGACGGGGTTCCGCCCGATCCCGGTCGTCCGGATCGGCCTGTACCGCGACCGCCGCCGCGCCTCCTGGCCCGTCCGCCACAAGCCGCGCGATCTGTCGTTGCCGTGAGCACCCGGCGCGCGGGGCGATGGCACTGGCGGGCAAGCCGCCAGTGGCACCCGGCTACATGACTGAGCGCCGGGGCACGCCCCGGCCTACGTGACTGATCGCCGTGGCACGCCCCGGCGTACATGACTGGCGAGGCATGTTAGCCGCGGCGCTTGCGCCGCGCGTATTGGCTGTCAGAATCGGCGACAACGAACCCCGAAACCCGGAGGTATCAGAACATGGCAGCGAAGAAAGCGACGTCGAAGCCCTGGCCGCAGGCGAGGCGGCTGAAATGGTGGCAGGAAGCACGGTTCGGCATGTTCATCCACTGGGGCCTGTATTCGCAACTCGGGCGGCACGAGTGGGTGATGAACCGCGAGCGGATTCCTCTGAAAGAGTACGAGAAACTCGCCGACACGTGGAAACCCAAACGCCGCCCGGCCCGCGAGTGGGCGCGGCTGGCAAAGAAGGCCGGCATGAAGTACATGGTCATGACCACCAAGCACCACGAGGGCTTCTGCCTCTGGGACACGCAGCAGACGGACTATAACGCCGTCCGGCGCGGCCCGGGCCGCGACCTGGTGCGCGAGTACGTCGAAGCCTGCCGCGAGGCGGGCCTCAAGATCGGTTTCTACTACTCGCTGATGGACTGGCATCACCCGGACGGCGCCTGGTGCGCCACGAACGAGAAGGCCCGCCGCCGCTTCCTCGACTTCACGCAGGGATGCGTGCGGGAACTGATGAGCAATTATGGGAAGATCGACATCTTATGGTACGACGTCTCGTGGCCGCTTCGCTCGCCCAAACTGTGGGAGAGCCGCAAGATGACCGCCATGGCCCGCCGCCTGCAGCCGCACATCCTCGTCAACAACCGGGCCCAGTTGCCGGAGGATTTCGGCACGCCCGAAGAGCACATCCGGGAGGCCGAGGTAGGCCGGGCCTGGGAAGCCTGCATGACCTTCAACGGGTCCTGGGGCTACATGCCGAGCGCCATCGACTGGCACTCGACGCGCGAGGTCCTGGCCATGCTCTGCCGGTGCGCGGGCGGCGGCGGGAACCTGCTGCTGAACGTCGGCCCGGCGCCGGACGGCTCCGTCCCGCGCGAAGCGCCCGAACGCCTCATCCCCGTCGGCAGGTGGTTGGCGAAGAATGCCGAGGCCGTCTACGGCCGGACCGACCGCGTCCAGGGACGCATGGAGTGGAACCCCTGTGGACGCGGGACGATCGAGGGCAAGACCCTGTACTGGTGGGTCAGCCGATGGCCCGGCAACAGGCTGACGCTGGCGGGCCTCAAGACGAAGGTGCTGAAGGCCTCGTGCCTGGCGACCGGCAAACGCATCCGATTCCGGCAGACCGGCGGCCGCGTTGTTCTCAGCGGCCTGCCGCGCACCAGCCCGGATAAGATCGCGGGCGTGACGGTCATCAAACTGGAGTGCGCCTCGAGACCGCGGCAGGAACTCGGCGCCGGATGCGTCGTCTTGAAGAACCGATAGCGGCCTGCGCTTTGCGTTGTGCGCGGTGTGCAGTCTTGCCCACCGCGCTTCCCGAAGGCCCGGATCCGCGACCCGTACGGCCGCGCGACTGAGGAAGGATGGGCTGCGCGGTCGCGCCCTTCCGGCCCCGCCTTGAATTCCTGCTGCCTTCTGTGCTATCTTACCCGCCATGCGAGAACGACTTCTTCCCCTGATACTGTTTCTGGCAGCCGGCGTTATGCTGCCGGTCGTCCTGCCCGCCGCAGCGGGCGAACCGTCGTCCGCACCGGCGGCCACCACCGCTGCTCCGGCCGAGACCGCCGCTCGCCCCGTCGAGCCGGCCCCGGTGACCGGCCAGGCGGAAGCGCCGCCTCCGGGCGCCGAAGCACCCGCGCCGGCGGAAGCGGTTCCTCAGGAGCCCGCCCCCGTCACCGACCTCGCCGCCGCGCTCGAGGAGGTCCTGCCGGAGAGCCCGCAACGTCTCGGCGACGGCCTGCCCGGTTGGATCCGCTTGGAGTTCTTCGGCATCGCGCTGTGGCAGTTCGCCGCCGCCTTCCTGCTCGTGCTGCTGGGGCTGGTCCTGAAGAAGGTGTCGGACTACGTCTTCGAGCGGCGGATCATCCCGCGTCTGGAGCGGACGCGCTTCGACGCCGATCACATGCTGGCGCGCGCGGCCAGCCGGCCGCTCGGGTTCTTCATCGTGTTGTGCGGGTTGGCGCTGGCCGTCTGGGTGCTGGCGCTTCCGACCGAGCCGACCGACGTTCGCCG
>CAYVAM010000193.1:0-8393 GCA_964449275.1 uncultured Anaerolineales bacterium | reverse complement strand
CGACCGGAATCGCCGACGCCACCCGCTCGGGATACCGGACGGCCCATTCCAGAACCTGGAACCCGCCCATGCTGCCGCCCGTCATCGACAGCCACCGCTCGATGCCGAGGTGGTCGGCCAGGCGCCGCTGGGCCCGGACCATGTCGCTGATGGTGACCATCGGGAACTCCAGGCCGTAGGGCTTGCCGGTGGCGGGGTGGATGCTGGAGGGGCCGGTCGAGCCTTTGCATCCGCCAATGACGTTCGAGCAAACGACGAAGTACCGCGTCGTGTCGATGGCCTTGCCGGGGCCGATGTAGAGATCCCACCAGCCGGGCTTCTTATCGTCCGCCGAGTGCCACCCGGCGGCGTGGGCGTCGCCCGAGAGGGCATGCAGGATGAGGACGGCGTTGTCGCGCTCGGGCGTCAGGTCGCCATACGTCTCGTAGGCAAGGGTGATAGGGCCGAGCCGGCGGCCGCACTCCAGTTCCATCTCGCCGGGCGGCTCGGCAAAGGTGAAGGTCCGGGTCTCGACCAGGCCGACGCTCCGGGGCCCGCCGAGGCGGCTGCCTTGCGAAATGGGAACGGCGTCGTCGATGGACATGGCGTACTCGCACCCCCGCTCGCTAACGCTCGCGGCTAAGCATCTAACGCTCACGGCTAGTCATCTAACGCTCGCGGCTAGTCATCTAACGCTCGCGGCTAGTCATCTAATGCTCACGGCTAAGCATCTAACGCTCGCGGCTAAGCATCTAACGCTCGCGGCTGGTCATCTAACGCTCGCCAAGGCCTGGTCGAGGTCGGCGAGGATGTCGTCGATGGTCTCCAAGCCGATCGAGAGGCGCACGAAGTCGGGCGTGACGCCGGCCTGAAGTTGTTTTTCCCGCGACAGTTGCTGGTGCGTCGTCGAAGCCGGGTGGATGGCCAGGCTCCGTGCGTCGCCGATGTTCGCCAGGTGGCTGAACAGATTCAGACTCTCGATGAACGTCTTCCCGGCCTCGGCGCCGCCCTTGATGCCGAAGCCCACGAGGCCGCTCGCACCGTCGGGCAGGTACGTCTTGGCACGCTCGTACGACGGATGGTCCTCCAATTCCGGATACAGCACCCACGTGACCTTGTCGTGGTCGGCGAGGAACCTGGCCGCGGCCAGGGCGTTCTCGCAGTGCCGTGCCATCCGCAGCGACAGCGTCTCGATGCCCTGGATGATGAGGAAGGCGTTGAACGGGCTGAGGCACGCGCCCAGGTCGCGGAGCATCCGGACGCGCGTCCGCACGGCAAAGGTCAGTTCGCCGAAGGTCTTGAAAAACTGCAGGCCGTGGTAACTGGCGTCGGGCTCGACGAAGTCGGGAAACCGGCCGCCGTCCCACGGGAACCTGCCACTGTCGGTCAACACGCCGCCGATCGAGTTCCCGTGACCGCCCAGGTACTTCGTGAGGCTGTGGACGACGATGTCGCACCCGTGCTCGATGGGCCGGCACAGGGCGGGCGAGGCCACCGTGTTATCGACCATGACGGGGACGCCTGCGGCGTGGGCCGCCTCGGCGATGCCCGCCAGGTCCGGCACGGTCAGTCTCGGGTTGCCGATCGTTTCGAGGTAGACGAGTTTGGTCTTGCCGGTGATGGCGGCGGCAAAGTCGTCGGGCTCGTCGCCGTCCACGAACGTGACGTGGATGCCCATCCGCGGCAGCGTGGCGGTGAAGAGCGTGACCGTGCCGCCGTAGAGGCGCGTGGTCGAGACGATCTCGTCGCCCTGCCGGCAGAGCGTGAGGATGGCGGACGAGATGGCGCCCATGCCGCTCGCGAAGGCGAGCCCCGCCACGCCGCCCTCCAGCGCCGCCACGCGCTGCTCCAGGACGCCGGTCGTCGGATTCATGATGCGCGTGTAGATGTTGCCGAACTCTTCAAGCGCAAACAGCCGCGCGGCATGGGCCGTGTCCTGGAACACGTAACTGGTGGTCTGGTAGATGGGCACGGCGCGCGCCGCGGTCTCGGCGTCGGGCGTATGCCCGGCGTGAAGGGCCCGAGTGTCGAATCCATCGAAGGTCGGCTGCGTCATGCGTGATCCTTTCGTTTGGGATGGCGGCCGCAGGTGCGGCGTTGCTTTTCGGGCTCTTGCGTGGTTCGTTGACCCGTCATGTGCCCCCTGCTCCCGCGGCGGGCTCGGGTTACGGGCTCGATGACGGGCCTGGTCGGACGGAAGAGACCGGTAAACAAGAAGCCTCTTCCGATGCGAAGAGGCTTGCCCTGAGAAAGCGCCGGCTCTCTCCTCATCTTTCCCCGACACGGGGCGGGAATTAGCACCAGCAGTCGCCGTGGCGACTCGGTTGCTGTGGCGTCATCGGGCCCGTCCCTCAGCCACTCTGGATAAGGTGCGGCTACTCAGTTGTCACAGGTAAGGATAGCACGATTGTGCACTAAGTCAAGTGAAAAAATGGGCTACGTTCGCAGCGACGGCGGCTTGGGCTTCGGTTCGGCGGGCGGAGGGGGCGGCTGGCGGACCTCTTCGCGGAGTTTCTCCAGGTCATCTTTCAGCAGCGCCAACTCCTGCGACAGACCCTTCGCGTGCTCCGAATGCTTCGAGATCACCACCGAGTAGTGCAGCACGATGGCCGCCAGGAACACAAATACGATCAGCAGCATCAGGACCTCGTGGTCAAGTCTCAGCCACGCCGCCACGCGAAACAGCACGTTCGAGAACAACACGAACAGTAGAATCATCACGCTCGTCATGACCCAGAGCACCGCGTACTCCTCGCGCAGACGGCGTTTCCGGATCAGGTTCAACGTCAGGGCCAGGAGCCCCAGCCCCAGGACCAGCACCACGATCCGTTGCGTCCACATCATGAGACCACCTCCCCTTCGAGTCGAACCGGGGCCTTCACGGTGTCCATGAGCACAGCCAGGATGACCTTGGCCATGTAATGGATCCCCGCCCAGAAGCCGATGGACGTCTGCCCTCCTCGCCGGCGGCGCATCGTCGCTACCACCTCGCGAATCCGGAGCCCCTGCCGGTGGAGCAACACCAGCGACTCCGGCTCCGGGTAGTCCTGCGGATACTCGGTGGCGAACAGATGAATCGCCCGCCGCCCCGCCACGCGGAACCCCGACGTGGGATCCGTAATCCGCTGCCCCAGCACCGACGAGAGCATCGCGGCCAGCGTCTTGATCCCCACCAGCCGCAAACCGTACGCCGTCATGCCGCGCGGACGCAAAAACCGAGAGCCAATAACCAGATCGGCCTGATCCTCCAGCACCGGCCGCGCCAGGTCCGCCAGCAGGCTCGCACGATGCTGGCCGTCGCCGTCGAACTGAAACACCAAGTCGTAGCCGTGGGCCCGGGCGTACCGGTAGCCCGTCTGGACGGCCCCGCCGATGCCCAGGTTGACCGGCAGGTCAAGGACCTTGGCGCCGGCGGCACGGGCCTCCTCGGCCGTGGCGTCGTCGGAACCGTCGTTGACGACCACCGTGTCGGCCCACGGCGCATGCCGCTTCACCTCACGGATGACCCGCGCGATAACTTCCCCCTCGTTGAACGCCGGGACGACGACCAGCGCACGGCGTCCCCGCAGATCGAAAGGCGGCTCGGACGGCTTCTCGTCGGGGTTGTCCGTCACGCTTCACCCACTCCTCGGTCCTGGGGGCCGGCGCCATCATAGCCGCCGCCGGGCGCCACCACAAGAGTTGACCGCGCGCGACGATGCGCCCTCGCGGCATCGCCTGCTTCGGATGAACGTTGCCGGGAAGGTCTTGCGGCCGGCCGCCTCCGGCGGGCGCCGGGGGCGGTGGCCCCGGCAGCCCCGCCGGCGCCGGCCCGATGTCGGAAAAGTGCGCGGCGGACGAACTCGCCCGCCGCGCAAAACCGCTGAACCTCACGCCAGCCGATGCGTCACGTCAGGCCACCGAAACCACCACCGCCGTGAAATCCTGCTGGAACTCGGCCAGCGTCAGTCTCAGCAGACCGTCGCCCGGATTGCTGTCATAGGACCTGCCGTCGAATCCCCAAGGGTTGTAGACCGTGACGTGGGTCTCGCCGCTGTCGATCTCAACCGACTTGACCATGTAGGCGTGCAGGCCGACGACCGGACCGGCCGGATTCGTCTTGGAGCCAACCGACACGGCGTGCCCGGCGGCAAGGTGGCCGGCCATGGACTGAGCGACGTCCGAGGAACTTGCCCACAGCCGCGTCGTCTGCGAGCCGGTCACCTCGCAATACACCGGGTCCATCCAGCCGCCGGAGATCGACGCGTAAGAGTTCTCGCCGCGCCGGAACTGCGCGTAGGCCTTCTCGGCCAAGGCGACCCACAGTTCGCCGTCGGGCGTCAACTTCGCGTAGCGAGGCGAGATGCTGGTGCCAGGCAGTTCGGCATCCACGCGGAGGTACACCGGCTGCCCGCTGCGATAGTAGCGGACGGCGTACGTGCCGTCGCCCATCGGGGCGATCATCTGACGGATGACGCCGGGATCGGTGTCGGCCAGCGACGCCAACGAGGCCAGGAAGTAGCAGTCGCCGACGCCGCCCTGACGGGCGTCGTTGTACTCCGGCCCGTCCACGAAGAGGGGCCGGCTGGAGAAGTCGCGGTACCTGCCGCTCGCCGCCGGATCCACGATATTCTGGCCCGCGATCTCCAGCGACACGTGCTCCGCCGGGTTGCTGGTCGGCTGATAGAACTCGCCGACCTGGTGGACGGAGGCGGCCGCCACCTCGGCCGTCTCGACATCGCCGATTACGTCGGCGCCGTCGATCCAGAAACTGTCGAGCCCCGTCCCGCCGTAGGTGCGGTCGACCCCGCCTCCCACGGTGACCAGCAGGTCTTCGTCCGCCTGGCCGTAAAGGGAAGCCGCCCCCGAACCGGCCTCGAACAGTTGGTCGTCGCCCGCGCCGCCGTACACCAGCGAGGTCGCCGTGACCGTGTAGCCCAGGCGTATCGTGTCGGCCCCGCCGAAACCGTAGACCACGGTCGCCGAGAAGGAGCCGCAGTAGGTCGTGGTGCCCCACAGCGTGGTCAACGTAATGGAATCGCCCGCCTGTGACATGGAGATCGTGTCGGCCCCGTCGGTTCCGACAACGACCAACTGGAGGTCGGCGCCCTGCCTCAGCACGTGGGCCAGCACCATGACGCCCGGCGTATACTCGCCGTCGGGGAGACCGTGGTCGTGGTCCGGATCGGGCGGTGTCGGCGACTCGGTCGCCACGCTGACCTTGTACCAGCCGGTCGCGCCGTCCAGCGCCTCGAAGGCCACGTAGTACGTCCGCCCACCGGTGACCGAGAGGCTCAGACCGGCCGCCGCGTCGGAGGCGCCGTCGTCGTAGGCCAGTTCGCCGCCGTCGGCGTCGTAGACGGTCAGTTTGCCCGAGAACTGGGAGTTGCGGCCCGAGACGACCTGCTCGATGTGCATCACGCCGCTATGTGTGGCCGCAACCGACATCATGTCCACGTCGCCGGCGTAGTCGATCTTGTCGGTGGAACGGCCCTCGCCGGTCTCGGGGTCGAGGTGGATGATACCGCCCTCCTGGAAGGTATTCCCGCAGTCGTCCTCCGGGTCGCTCGCGACCACAAGCGTATACCCCCCGACGGCGCCGGCCGTGCCGCACGCGCGAACGTAGTACGTCTCGCCCGCCCGGACGCGTACCGAGAGGCCGCCGTCGCGCGAGTCGGACGAGATGTTGTCGTTCTGCCCGAGGAGCCGCCGGTTGCCGTCGTACACCTCCAGGTACGAGTCGATATCGCTGCCGTCGGCAATCATGTCCAGGTCAATGTATCCGGCAGCGGGCGCCGTCAGGCGGTACATGTGCGAGTCGGTCTGCGTCGTGATCGTGCCGCCCACGGTCACCCGGCCGCCGCCCGTCAGGTTCAGCGCCTGCGCGCCGGCGAACGCATCGGCGCCGGGGCTGGCGTCGGGCACGGGCGCCCCGTCCGTGGTGATCGTGACGCCATAGGAGCCGGTCGCGTTGTTGACGCTGCCGAACGTCGCGTAGTAAGTCCGGCCGCCGACAACCTCGAACGTCAGGGACGCCCCGACGTCGCTCGCGTCGCCGTCGTGGCCGAGCAGGTTGCCTTCGGCGTCGTGGACCCACAGTTCGCCCGACATCACCGACCGGCGGCCCCACACCTCCTGGTCGACCGTCACGGTACCGGTCTCGGGGGCCACCAGCGCGATGACGTCAAGGTCGCCGGCGTAGTTGATCGCGCCGCGTGCGAAGGCCGAACCTTCCGGCGAGTTCATGCGGATCGGCCTGGCCTCGCCGGTGGTGTTGACGAAATCGTCGGCCGGGTCGCTCGCGACCGTCAGGTTGTACCCACCGACGGTATCGTCCGCCCCGGAGGCCAGCACGTAGAAGGTGTCGCCGGCAAGGACGCGGAGACGCAGGTGGGCATCGAGCGTGTCGGGCGCCGCGTTGTCGTTCTGCTGCAAAACCCTGCCCGGGTCCAGATAGAGTTCCAGGTACGGATCAAGGCCGTCGCCTTCCATGTCCACGAAGATCGTGCCGTCGGTCTTTGCCGTGAACTTGTATGCGACGGATTGGCCGGCCGCGGTGATGGCGTCGGCCACGGTGATGGCGTCGGCCACGCCCACGTCCAGCACCTGGGCCGACGCAAACGGCTCGGGGACGGTCGTGAGCCTGACACTGTAAGATCCGGTGCAGTCGCCCACACCTCCGAACGCCGTGTAGTACCGCTGCCCGGCGACGACGCGGAAACTCACGGACCCGCTCGCGCCATCGGCGGCAAGCAGGTTGCCGTCGGCATCGTATCCCGTGACCTCGCCCACGAGCGCGAGGCTGCGGTCGCCTCCCCTGCCCCGTTGCGTCACCGTGACCCGCCCCGCCTCGGTTGCTACGAACGACATCATGTCGACGTCGCCGGCGTAGTTGACGGCGCCCCGCGCATGGGCCGCGGCATGGCCCCACCGGCTGTAGAGCCGCAGTTGCTTGGCGTCGCTGAAGGTGTTGCCGACGTCGTCCGTGGGACTGCTGGTGAGCGACGGGTTGGTGTCGCCGACAACCTCGGCCGACGCGAGGGCATCCACGACTTCGGCGCTCAGCAGAAAGCGGGGTTCAAGGTTCTCAAACGTCGGCGGCAGGTTGCTACGGGTAGCCATCGCTCCACCTCCCTGAAAACCAGCGACCTCCAGGCGGCAAGCCAGAATCCCCAGTCGTCCCAACTTGTCTTGCTTCCCTAAAACGTACAGACGATTGCGGGGTAGTCAAATCGTGGGCACCCAGACGGGGACAGAAGGAGATTCGGAACGCTCAACACACAGCGTAAGTCTATCCGCGACAAAGACTTATAGCGAGCGACGTGAGACCCGGGCGGAGTCCCGAGAGCCGTCGGTCCGGCCACCATCATGGTGCACACGGCCGAGAAACGGTCGATTTTCCGCCGGAACTTGCCCTAACCAAACGCGAAAGGGCCAGCGACACTGCGGCAGACCTGCACACGCGGGGGTCTCGCCAAGCGAGGCTTGCGGCGCTATTTCACCGCCGACTTGACAAAAGCGCTTTTGTGTGAAATAATGTCAGTGAGGAAATGAATATCGTGGTTCCCCTTCCGTCGAAATCGGCGGACGAGGCGACCCAACGCCTCACCGAACCCAACGGAAGGAGGCGGATCATGAACACGCCACTGAAACTCGTCGTCCTTGCCGCAGCCACCGTCATCGTCCTCGGACTTGCCGCACAGACACAGGCCGGAGGAATCGTCTTCTGGGGTGGCGGCACGCGGGTCATTACCACAGCGCAGACCGTGGTCGTGCCGGCGCACGTATCGCCTCCCGTCGTTCAACAAGTGTACCGGGTGGGCTATCAGGAGGGCTATCGTGACGGGTTCCACGACGGCGCCCAGGTCACGACGACGTGCGTCACGACGCGGACGATCCTGCCGATGGTCGTGCCCGTCACAAGATACGTGCCCACCGTGACGTACCGCGTGCCGACGTATACTCCCGTCTACACATGCGCCCGCCCGATGATCCGCACCCACCACTCGGGGATCCGCATCCACCACTCGCGGATCCGCACGCACCACCCGACGGTGCGCGTCATGCGCACGCCGCGCAGTTGCCGCACAGGTGGTCTGCGGAGCATCTTCCGGTGGTAGCGGCGTGATGGTGGAACAAATGATTGCGCGGCGGCCATAGTGACCGCACCTGTTTAGCCCGCCGGCGCCGGGGACGCCAGAGCAGTTCACGTCCAACTGTAGCACGACGTTGCGTGGCGGGTCGGGAGAGCCGCCGCGCAATGTGCGGTCCGACACACGGCGAGACCCCTTCGGCAGGCTCAGGGCAGGCTCTTCGCTTCGCTCAGGGTGACACCATTTCGAGGAACGCTAGAGCAGTTAACGATTGAATGTAGCGGATCCTCGCGCGGTGGGCAATCTTGCCCACCGCGTAGCGCGGCGCCTCCGTTGCGCGGC
>CAYVAM010000192.1:0-8449 GCA_964449275.1 uncultured Anaerolineales bacterium | reverse complement strand
CCGCTCCTCCGGGCGCGGTGGGTCTCCCGACCCGCCGCGCACAATGAGGGCCTCATCGCGTCACACGTGTTAGCCGCGGCGCTTGCGTTAGCCATAGCGCGGTGGGTCTCCCGACCCGCCGCACACAATGAGGGCCTCATCGCGTCACACGTGTTAGCCGCGGCGCTTGCGCCGCGCGTAGGCGAGTTCGATTGTGGGCGCACCTGCCGCCCGGTATACTGGCGGCCATGAGCGAACCGCAGTTCGGGTATCCGATTGTGCTGGCCCTCGCCGGGCGCAGCGCCGTGGTGGCCGGCGGCGGCAAGGTGGCCTTCCGCAAGGCCCGGGCCCTGGCCGACGCGGGTGCCGACGTGCGGGTCGTCGCGCCGGAGTTCGCGCCTGAATTCGCCGAGGACGAGCGCCTCGAGTGCGTCGCCGAAGGTTATGATGCGAAGCACGTCGCCGGCGCGACCGTCGTCATCGCGGCGACCGATGACGAGGCGGTCAACGCGCGGGTAGCGGCCGATGCACGCGAGGCCGGTGTCCTCGTCAACGTCGTGGACCGGCCCGCCCTGTGCGATTTTCTGGTGCCGTCGCAGGTAGCGCGCGGTGACCTTCTGATTGCCATTTCCACGGGGGGCGCCGCGCCGAGTCTTGCGCGCCGTCTGCGGGAGCGGCTCGAGGCCCAGTTCGGCCCGGAGTACGAGGTGCTCCTTGCGGCCCTTCGCGACGTGCGTGAGCGCGTCAAGTCCCAGGACCTGCCCCCCGACGTTCGCCGCCGCATCTTCCAGCGCCTGACCGAAGACGACATTCTCGCCGCCGCGCGGAAGGGGAAAGACGCCCTTCGCCGCGCGGTCGATGCGGCAGTTGAGAAGGCGAAGCGCGGCACCTAGACGTTCGAGCCCGCCGTTCGAGCGCGCCGTTCGAGCCCACCGCGGAAGCGGCGGGGTACGCCCCATCAGCATGGAACATGCCACGGCAGGGAAGATCACCGGGAGCTTCCGCTCCCGGCTCGAACGGCGGGCTCGGCACTACGGCTCGACGAGCCCGTTGGCGTCGGGCAGGTCCTTGAGGCTCCCGAGGCCGAACGCCTGGAGGAACTTCTTGGTCGTGCCGTAAAGGAGCGGCCGGCCGAGTTTCTCGCTTCTGCCGGTGATGCGGACGAGGCCCTTCTGCATGAGGGTGCGGATCATATCGCCGCAGGCCACGCCGCGGATGTCTTCGACCTCGATCCGCGTAACCGGCTGCTTGTACGCGATGATGGCGAGCGTCTCCAGGGCCGCCTGCGTGAACCGCGCCCGGCGGCGGGCCTGGAGGAGTTTCTTGAGGTACGGGTTATACTCCGGCCGCGTAAACAGTTGCAGACCGCCCGCGATCTCTTCGACGGTGAACGCGCGGCCGCCGGAGTCGTATTCCTCGACCAGTTGCCGGACGGCCTCGCGGACCTGCTGGACGGTCACACCCTCGCCGGCGGCGTCGGCGAGGCGCTCGAGGCCGACCGGCTCGTCGCTCGCAAAGAGGATGGCCTCGACGATCGTCTTGAGGGGCTTCTTGCTCATGGGGATTCCTTGATGGCCGCGCGGATGCGGTCGAGGGCCTGCGCCACGGCCGCCTTCGTCGCGGTGGAGGTGATAGTGGCGGCCGTGATGGCCTGGATGTCCGGAACCTCGTTCTGCCGTTTCCCCTTGAAGCGGTCGAGGAACGGGCTGATGAATTGCTCGGGCTCATCGGCGCCGAACAGTTTTTGCCAGAGGGTGTAGGTGCTCAGGTGTTCGGCGACGTGTGCGCCCAGGCCGGGTGTCTCGGTGTGGGAAACGACCACGACGCCCACGATCTGAAGGCCGGGGGCTTTGGCGCCGACGATGACCCTGATGACGCCGCCGTATCCGTGCGCCTCGCCGCCCGCCACGTAGCCGATGGTCTTGCCCGATGCGTCGCGAGCGGCATAGACGGCGCTCGGGCCGGCGGCGGTGCCGGCCAGCGGCTTTGCGACATCGACCTCGGCCCCTTCCGGTGCGACGGCAAGCATGGCCGCTTGCGTGGCGGCACGCTCGCGTTTTTCGATGTTCCCCTTGAGCCAGCCGTACAGGACGGCCACGCCGCCGCCCATCAGCAGGCAGATGAGGACCAGAATGACCACGAATTTGGCGAGGCTGCGAATCATCGCTTGTGTCCGAATATGCGCGGCTGCGTCCAGCGGTCGATGAGCGGCACGGTGGTGTTCATCAGGAGGATCGAGTAACACACGGCCTCCGGGTAGCCGCCGTAGAGGCGGATCAGGATCGTCAGGAGGCCGCACCCTGCCCCGAAGATGAGCATCCCGCGGCTGGTGATCGGCGTCGTGACCATGTCGGTGGCCATATAGAAGGCGCCGAGCACGAGTCCGCCGCCGAGCAGGTGATACGCGACGTAGCGCGGGGCCAGGTCGGGCGCAGCCACCAGGATGGAACGCCATGTCCCATCGGCCTGGGCCGCGCCTTCGACAACCAGATGCAGCGGCAGCACGAGCGCCCCGACGGCGACGGTCACGAGGTACGCCAGGGGAATCCGCCAGCGGACCCAGCCTCTGGCGATGAGGTAGACGGCGCCGGCAAGGAGGAGCAGGGCGCTGGTCTCGCCGATGCTGCCGCCGATGTTCCCGACAAACATGTCCCACAGGCCGGGGAGTTTCGCGTGAAGCGTCTCGCGGACCTGGTCCACCGAGACCTGCTCGCCCGTCAGGCCCTTGAGGACGTTCATGGGGCTGGGGCCGGTCCAGGCATCGACGCCTTCGGGCAGGCTCTTCCGGAGGGCCGTCCCGATGTTACTGAGGAAGTGTCCGCTCCGAAGCACGGGCCAGGCCGACGGGTTCATGTCGGTTGGAAACGAGATGTGGACGAACGCGCGGCCGACGAGGGCCGGATTCCAGATGTTGTATCCCAGGCCGCCGAAACAGTGCTTCGCGATGGCGATGGCCACGACCGCCGCCACGATCGGCACAAACCACCGCGCCTGGGCCGGCAGGCAGAAACCGACCAGGAGCCCCGTGACGACGGCGCTGCCGTCGCCGATTGTCATCTTGCCCAGGCGCAGGTGCGTGATGATCGCCTCCGTGATGACGGCCGCCGTGACGGCCAGACCGATGTGCAGGTACGCCCGGATGCCGAAGAAGTACCCCGCCGCCACGGCCGCCGGCACGAGCGCCGCCGCCACCGACCACATGATCCGCGCGACGGTCTCCTTGCCGCGCAGATGCGGCCAGTGTCCGACGACCAGGCCGGCCTGGGCGGGCTGCGGTCCGGATTGTGGGGCGTCAATCGCCAACCTTCTCGACCTCCCGCTTCAGTTCTGCCTTCCGTGCCTCTTGCTTCTCTCGCCGGCGCTGGAGGGCCTTTCGCCGCTCGCCGCGCATCATTTCTATGAGGTGTACGATCCGCCGCCGCGACGGGCACACGTACGCGCACGCGCCGCACAGGATGCAGTCCATCAGGCCGGCGTCGCCGGCGGCGTCGATGGCGTCGAGGTTCCCGTCGAGGAACGATTCGCCGAGGATCGACAGGCGGCTGGGATTCACCTGCGAGGGGCACTGCCGCACGCACGCCCCGCATCGGATGCACGGCCCGCCGTCGTAGACGGCGGCGCGGCGCATCGCCAGGACGCCGCTCGTGCCCTTCGTGACGTAAAGGTCCGTGGTGAACTGGTCCTTGCCCATCATGGGACCGCCGAGGATGAGTTCCTCGAAGCCGTCCTGGACGTCGGCCTTCTCGAGCAGCACTGCGATGGGCGTTCCGATGCGCACGCGGAAGTTGCCCGGCGCGCCGGCCGCATCGCCCGAGACGGTCAGCACCCGTTCAATGAGTGGCACATTGCGCGTGACGGCGTCGGCGATGGCCCGCGCCGTCTGGACGTTCTGGACCACGACGCCGACGTCGGCCGGCAGTCCGCCGGTCGGAACCTCGCGCCCCAGGCACGCCAGGATCAACTGCTTCTCGGCGCCCTGCGGATACTTCGTCTCGAAGACCCGCACGCCACAGCCGTCGTGGTCTCCGGCGGCCTCCTGCATAACCTCGATGGCGGCCGGCTTGTTGTTCGCGATGCAGATGCAGCCGCGCTCCGCCCCGGTCGCCATCATGCACAGCCGCAGGCCGGTAACGATGTCCTGGGCGTGGCCGAGCATGACGCGGTAGTCGCACGTCAGGTACGGCTCGCACTCGACCCCGTTGATGAGGATGGTATCGACATCCCTGCCTTTCGGCGGGGCGAGTTTGACGTGGGTGGGGAACGTGGCGCCGCCCATGCCGACGACGCCGGCCGCCGCGACGGCCTCGCGGATGGCGTCGGCATCGAGGTTCTGCCACTCGCGCGGCTCGTCGCAACCATCGGCCCAGGCGTCCAGTCCGTCGGGTTCGATGGCGACGGCGTCGGTCTGCCGTCCCGTTGCGGAATCGATGATGCGCTCCAGCCGAGCGACGGCGCCGGACGTGGGTGCGTGGACGGCGGCCGAAATGAAGCCGTCGGGCCGGCCGATCACCTGGCCCTTCCTGACCGTCTCGCCTTTAGAGACGACGGGCCGGCTAGGGGCGCCGAGGCTCTGCGAAAGGGGCACGACGAGGCGCGGCGGGACCGGAATCGTTTCGATCTCCGATTCGGCCGTCCGCTTGTTCCCTGGCGGATGGACCCCGCCCGGATAGGTTGCTCGGTTCACGCCGGTCCCTCAACGCAAAAGGGACTGAAGTATACTCGGCTGCGTGCGGCTGTAAACGGTTTTCGGGCACGGGGATGACTGCTGGGTGTGGCAACGATTTCCGGCGTGGGACGATTACCTGCGTCTTGGCCGCAGCGCCGGGGTTTATCCCCGGCACATCCTGGCCGGCGCCGCCGCCAATCCCGATACATCGGGACCGGGCATAAAGCCCGGCGCTACGAACTTGGCTACACGTCAAGTAGCGCCGGGGTTTATCCCCGGCGCGCCGGGATCGCCGTTATCCGTGTCCGGACGACGAGATTTCTCCCCTGGCTGGGCGCCGTGGCGACCGCGCTCGCCCTCGCCTTGGGCGAGGGCTCGGTCGAAATGACATCGCTTTGAGAGCACGCTAAACAGGTACCCTGGGACAACCGCGACGCCGGCGCCTTCCGGCAAGACCGTCCGAACGGGCCAGTGGGTGGACCTCGTGCCGCTCGTGGACCTTTCGAGGCATGCCGTCAAGGGCACCTGGGAGGAAAGGGACGGCGTCCTGGTCCTGACCGACGCGCCCACCAACCCTCGCGTGATGATCCCCGCCGTCCACCTCGGGGTACCGGACGCGAACGGTCGTGCGATGGACGTGGGACATGTGGACCGATCCCCAGCAGGGCGCGCCTCACGCCAGGCCGCCAAGCGTGAATCTCTTTCGCTTTCTGCTTCTCGACATTTCGGATTTCATATTTGCCGCCCGCGCTGCCGAAAGCGTATAATAGGGTGGTCGGAGGACAAAATTCGGCTCCATGCCGTGTGACCGTTCGGATACGTCCGTTCGGTCCTATATCCCCGACCTTCTCTTTATGGCCTTGATGTCCATCGGCCGTGTCTTCGAATAGTACTCCCCGTACGGTTTCTCGCGCGTGTCGTCGATGTCGTGGACCAGACTGACGCGCTGCCAGACGTACTCGATATAACGCGGCTCGCCGCGCAGGCGCAGCCCCGTGATCCGCGCGGGGGATAAACCCCCGCGCTACGCACTTTCCTTGGCGCCTGTGGAAGCCATTGGAACCGGTAGTTCTGATGCTGGCCTTCGTCCGAATCGCCATAATCCCTTCATTCCCAGCCAGAATGCAGCCATGACCGCAGCGTAGCCAAAGCCGCAGGCAATAGCGTGCGGATGCCACCGAGCCTCCTGCCCTAAAGCCCTCGAAAGATCCCCGGTCTTCGCGAGGAAACCAACAGAGACTGAAACCAGAATGACGATGATGAGAGCAGTAATCTGATGCTTGCGTAGCGCCAGCCGTCCAATTAGGGCCACGAGCAATCCAGGCGTCAGTTTCCCGACTCCGGATCCAATGTGGGCCATAAAGAAGTTGGCGTAATTCGGGGTGATATCCGGGTGTGGCATTGGAAGCCCTCCTAGCCAGAAACACTGCATCACGTACCCCAGGAAGCAGAGGAGGAGAATTGCCACAGGGATTCTCAGCACCAGCCACTTCACGTTTCGTGCTCCTTTCCACAAGCCTTGTCGGCGGCGGCGCGGAAGTAGTGCCTGGCGGCGGCACGCTCAGGCCTTGTTTGCCAGGAAGTCCTGGATGATCTTGGCGAAGTCCGGTTCTTTCTCGGTCTCCCACATGCCGATGATGCGGCGTTCGCGTTCGGCGTTGGCGGGGGAGTCGGAGGCGTGGGCGGCGTTTCGCATGAGGTCGCGGCCGAAGTCGCTGCGGACCGTGCCGGGGTCGGCCTTCCGGGGATTCGTCGCGCCCTGCATCCGGCGGATCTTGGCGATGGCGTCCGGCCCGCGGTACAGAAGGGCCAGGCACCGCACGGGGCCGGGCCGGTCGCGTTCGGCCTTGCCGGCGACGGTTCGCGGGTCCACGCCCGTCATGTACTGGACGATCTTGGCGAACTCGGTCCGTGCGTTCAGGTCGGCCAGCATCTCTCGGGCGGTCCCGAAGAACTCGTCCGGCAGACGGAAATCGAACGCGCCGTCGAGCCGCTCGCGCATCGTGTTCTCGATGAGGAACTGGAGCCGGTCTCGGAAGACCTCCAAGAGCGGTCCGTAGAATGCCTCGCCCTGTGCGGCGGACATCGACAGGAGTTTCGCCCCGATGATGTAGAGGCCGGTGCGGGAGAAGACGTCGATGATGTAACCGGGCCGGCGGCTGCGGCGCTCGAAGTTCTCCGGCTTCAGGATCACCAGTTGCGTCTCGAACGCCTCGGACCCCGGCATAAAGTCGATGGCATCGCAGATGACGCCGCCGTCGGTGGCCGCCGTGGACGCGAAGAAGGCCAGTTCCTCCCCGCGCGTTGCGGGGTCGGGTCCGCAGATGACGGCCGGCTCGAAATACCGGATCGTCCCGTCCGGCATCCTCTGAAAATCGCCGTACGTCCCTCGGACCGTGTGCCCGGTGACGCGGGGGCTGGCGTGGCCGACCACGTCGTCCATCAGGTGCCTGAACGCGTTCTCACCCTCGAACAACAGGACCATACACCGGTTGGAGAGGCCAAGGGGGTTGTCGCGGCGGAGGTTCTCGTCCACGTACTCGATGAAGGCCGTGCGGACGGGGTTCTCCAGGTCGCTGCGCCGCAGGATGTCGAGGTACGCATCGACCCATGCGTCGCCGGGGGCGTACATGTGAATACCCACCAGATTGAGTTGCGACAGGCTGACGAGCCGTCCGATGATGCCTCCCGTGCGGCTCTTATGGAGGCTGTACGGCGTGATCATGGCATAGGCCAGTTCGGTGGCCATGCGGCAGTTCCTCCGAGTTACCCGGCGGCGCATCACTGTAGCCGAGGCGAGCGCGGCGGTCAACGGGTTTCACTTGACGCGTGCAACGGCGCCGGATTAGGGTTCTCGGTCGCCGGTTCTTGTTGTCCGGCCGAGTGCGAAAGGGGAACGCCGTGATCGAGATTGGAATCGCCAGCGACAATTTCCGCCACGAGGACCGTTCGCTCGGGTACGTCTTCGCCTGGTGCCGCGACCAGGGATGCGACACGGTCGAGATCAACACCGTCAACGGGGAGGACTTCTTCGAGGGGCTCGGCTTCTCGCCTGCCATCTCGCTTGGCGCCGACGGTCTGGCCCTGCGCGAGGAACTGGCGGGCTGCGGCCTGAAGGTCAGCCAACTGGATTGCCACTACGCGCTGCATCGCTGGCAATGCATTCCGTACATGCTAAACGGCATCAAGATGGCCCGCGTCCTGGGCTGCCCGTTCATCGCCACCACCGACGGGGCCGAGGTTCCCGAGGGGATGACCCTGGAGGAGGTCTTCGACCGGGCGGTCTACCATCTGGGCGAAGTCCTTCCCACGGCGCATACCCACAAGGTCGGCGTCAACATCGAGCCGCACGGGCCGCTCACGACGGACCGCCAGATGATGGTCCGTCTGATGAAGCACTTCGACGATCCGCTCCTGGGCGTCAACTTCGACACCGGCAACGCGTTCATCGCCGGCAACGACCCGGTGGCCATGGTCAAGGAACTGCTGCCCTGGATTCGGCACTTCCACGTCAAGGACGTGGCGCCGGAACTTAAGGACCACGTCGGCAAGGACACGGGCATTGCGGCCAGCGAAGTGTACGTCGGGCAGGGTATCAACGCCGACAACATCCGGCAGATCGTCGGACTTCTCAAAGAAGCGGACTGGTCCGGCGTCATGAGCCTCGAGACCAGGGGCGAGGCCAACACGCTCAAGAGCGTCGAGTGGCTCCGGGGGATCCTCTGAGACCCCTCCCGGCTGGAGTTGACGCTCACGCACAGCGCCGAGGCCGTTACTGCCCCTTCATGCCGGTCAGGGTGTTCT
>CAYVAM010000191.1:0-8469 GCA_964449275.1 uncultured Anaerolineales bacterium | reverse complement strand
TCGCGCGGTCGGCGGCGGGGGTGATGGCCCTGCTGATGTGCGGCGAACGCGATTCACGAGAGGTCATCATCGGACTGGAGTACCTGAGGCAACTGCCGCACAGCAAGTTCACCACCGGCAAGTTCTATTACTATGGACACTACTACGCTATCCAGGCCATGTACCAGGCGGGGGAATCCTACTACCAGGAGTGGTACCCGCACGTCAGCGAGGCGCTCCTGGCCAGACAGGGTGAGGACGGCAGTTGGCGCGGCGGCGAGGGCGGAAGCGGACCGTCCATCTCTACCTCCATGTCGATCCTCGTCCTCGGCGTCCCCTACCGATTCCTCCCGATTTACCAGCGATGACGCAAAAAAAGGTACCAGGTACCTTTTTCGCCTTTTCCGCGTTTTTGCCGGCAAGAAGGCTATTTAGGAAAAAAGGTACCTGGTACCTTTTTCGTCGCGGGCGGCGTGGTGCTGAAGGTCAGCCCCTCGGGCCGGCCGCGACCCAGCGGGTCCACAAGTTCCAGATAGAACTGCCACGTCCGCTGCTCGTTCGACGTCTTGACGAGCATTTCGCTCCATCCCGCCGGCAGGTCCACGAGCACGCCGTCCTCCGGCCGCGACCGCATGGCGTAGTGCGTCCCGTCCAACACCAGTTGGCGGTTGATCCACACCTTGACCGTATCGTTGTGTCCAACCTGGAGGACGGCCTTCCGGGCGGCGTCCGAGTGCACCCAGCAGACGGCGTAGGCGGTGGAGAAGTCGAGCGGTTGCGGCTCCGCGGACCCTGTGGCCGGCTCCCCGTGGGCCAACGCCGCATACAGGCTCACGAACTCCCACGGCGAGGTGTAAGCCTGCCAGCGTATCCTGCCGGAGGCGCCGTCGCAGGCCGCGCCCAGGTCCACCCCGTCGGTTTCAGGCGGGTAGGCGATGTCGTGGCCCCGGCCCTGCGGGTTCGGGAACGGGCCGAGCACCTGCCACGACCGCACGAAGCGGCGCTCGGGATGCGTGTGCCGCCGGTGGAACACGTAAACGGTCGCCCTGGGCAGGCTCAAGGTCTTGAGGTCGGCCTCCACGGCGGCCGCCGCATCCTCCGCCCCGGCTGCCTCGTGAGCGTCCAGAAGCATGGCCAGCGTGTCGCCGGCGTGCCAGTGGCCCGGCATTTTGGCGAGGAACCACTTGCAGGTTTCGGCACGCTCGGCCGATCCGGGACCCAACTGGAGCATCCGCAGCACCATCCGCCACGCTTCTCCCGTTGGTCCGAGGGCGGGAACGTGCCGCCGCAGGACCGCCACCGCATGCTTCGGATCGTACGGCAGGTGCGCCAGGATCGGTTCCTTGAGCAGGCAGCAGTGGCCGGTGTACCCGTCGGCGGGCGTCTGGGTGTGTGCCCGCTTGCCGCTCTTGACCGGCCCCTGGACCCACTGCCATCCTTCGGCGAGGTCGGCCGGCGAGGCCACCTCGTCGAACCCCCAGTGGCCCGCCGCCGCCGCGCCCGGCTGGGCCGGCGCCGCGCCGCCCCCTCCAGGCCGCATGACCGACTCGTACCGGGCCAGCACCTCGCGGTCCGACAGTGCGCGGCCGTAGAGACGGACCTCGTCGATCCTGCCCCCGAAGTGGTGGTATCCATCCTGGCGCCCCCCGATGTGCAGAGGCGTGCGGCCGGGGTTGCGTTTCCGATTGACCGGCGTCGAGCCGGCGAGTCGGCCGTTGTGGTAGACCTTCAGGTCGCGTTCGTCGAACGTCATGGCCACGTGGTGCCAGTGCCGCAGCGTCAGGAGCCCGTCGCCGCTCCAGGCTTGGAACTTGCCGTCCTCCTTGCCGCCGATGTTGAGGTAGGCGCCCACCTGCATCCCGTTGATCACCAGGGCGTAGTGTCCGTCGGTTGCCTCGTTCGTGTTCTTGTTGACGATCCACCGGCGGATGTCGCCGCTTTGCGGCCATCGGTCCGGGAAGATCCATGCCTCGATGGTCATCTTGGCGGGTTCGAGTGCCGGCGAGTGCGGCACCTCGACCTGCCCGGTCCGGCCGTCGCATTCCAGGGCGGCGCCGACCTTGCCGGGCGCCACCGTCGCGCCGCCGACGTAGTTGCCGGCCCACGGCGCCCACTGCTGCTTCACCTTGCCGGCGGGCGCGGGGGGCACGGCGTCGTCGATAACCACGTGCGTCTTGCCGCCCGCCACCAGCGCAGTCCGGTCCCAGACGGCGCGGCCGCCGACGTGGGCGAAGTAGAAGCCGGAGATGGGTTCGGCGGCCAGCGGCGTCCACGCCAGGGGCAGCCTCAGTTCCTGCCACCTGCCCGCCTCTGGCAGCGGACCCATGTAGCGTCCGCGTCCGGTCTTCTCGCCCCAGATGGCGTTGAAGCACCACCGGCTACCGTCGTGGAGGCCGAGCGACACGGTTTGCGGCGGGTCCTTCGCGTCCAGATATACCCACTGCGACACGTACGGGCCGCCGGGAGGCCTCAGGTGGTGGATGACCGGACGCTTGAAATCCCGGACCCCGTGAGAGCCCGTCTTGTACCGCTCGTCGGGGGACGTGGGCGAGTGGGCCTTCGTGCCGCTGTGGACCGGATCGTCGATCCACCGCCAACTGCCGTCCGTCACGGCCCCAGCCGGAAGCGAGTCGTCGAGGAAGACGTGCTCCTTCCCGTCCGAGACCACGGCCGTGCGGTCCCAGACGAGCCCCGGCTCGCCCTGCTGCCCGAAACGGATGCCGCAGATGGGCAGGTCCGCCATGTCCAGCATCACCAGCGGGATGCGGATCTCGTGCCACCGGGCATTCGGAAATCGCTCCGGCAGATGGACGGCTGGAATCCGCTCGTTCCAACTCGGCTTGACCCAGTAAACGCGGTGTCCCCAGCCTCTCGGGCGCGCGACGCCGTCGAACAGTTCCAGGACGATCGACCGCGGGTACTGCTTCGTGCCGGGAACGTAGACCCACTGCGAGAGGTACGCCTGAGACAGGCTCGCGTACCGGCGGCGGACCGTCTCGCTAACGCCGGAGGCCGCAGCGCGCGCAAGGAGTTCCACGCTCGGGTCCGCCATCCCGGCCACGCGAAGCGCATGGTCGAGCGCCAGTAGCCGCTTTACCGTGATGCGCTTCGGCTGCCGCTCGAGAAAAGCGGACGCCAGCGCCAACAGACCCTGGGCCGACGTGGCACGGAGTTGCGAGGACTCGTTGACGTACGCGAAGGCCTCCGGCAGGTCGGGCAGTTCGTCCGCGATGGAGCGCATCACCCGGCGGGCGCCCTGCGTGAGCGGATCGACATAGATCGCCTGGTGTCCGGCGGCGAGAAGGTCACGGCCGGCCACGCCGTCGCCCCAGGTCAGGACGCGCGTCGGGCCGCCGCCCGGCTCTTCGTCCCACACGGCGAGCGAGAGGCCCATGTGGCGCGTGTCCCACGGCTGTGCGCTCAGCGCTTTCGAGGGAATCGCTGCCTCGTACACGAGTTGCCCGCCGGCCGGATCGTGCCGGACGGCGCCTTGAAGACCCTCGGGTAACGGCCGCTCCGTCAGTGTGCGCAGGCGCAAGCGGCCGCGCGCGTCGGCGCCCATCCCCCATCGATACGACCTGGCGCCGACCGTCAGGCCGATCTCGAGCCAGTCTCCTCCTGCCGCGTCGCCGCTGCCGACGTGTGGGACGAAAGACGCATCGTCGTAGCGCACCGCCAGGTACAGGTTGTCGGTATCGTGTGCCAGGTACAGGCGGCCGCAGCGCGGGCTTTCGCCTTGGAGCGGCACGGCGCTGCCGTCGTCCCACTCGCCGAGTTCGCCGTCAATCACAACGCCGCCCTTCGACCTGGCGACCAGGGTCCGATGGTCCCAGACGCGCTCACCCTTCGGCGCGGTCGCCAACGCGTGGAGGCCGCGCAGGTCGGTGACGAATATCGCCTCGGGCGTCCACACCATCTCGGGCCCGTGCCGCCAGTCTCCTCGCCGCCGCCGCTCTTCCTCGCGGCCGTACTGAGAGGCCTGCGGAAAGACGCCCGGCACGGTCTGGGTGGTCCGGTGGGCGCCGGTCGCCGCATCGAAGGTGTCCAACCGGAGGGTCGCCGGTTGGTTCCTGGCGCCGCCGGCCCCCAGCGACGCGATCCACATCCGGTCTCCGCTGCGGTGGAAGTCGAAGATGCCGCCGAACCCGTCCGGCTCGCTCGCCAGCGGCACGGTGTAGGTCACTTCCTTCCTCGCCCGTCCGACGTCCGGACCCGTTCCGGTCAGGTCGGTGACCGTAAGCGTTGGCCCCTCGTGGGTGTAGGTTACGTCGCCTCGGACCTCGCCGTAGCGGTCCAGGTGCAGTTTGTAGGACGGGTCGCCGCTGCGGAAGACCCACTGCCGCCGCGTCCGGTACTGGCCCCCCTCGAACTGGACCACCTTGAGCCACGGGCCGGTCAGGTTCATTCGGACGCCGGCGCGTGAACTGAAGTTCTCCAGGTTTGCGCGGCGTCGCACGGCCTCCGGGTCGGTCAGGGGGAACTCGTAGAGTGCCCCGGCGTCGGTCAGGTAGAAGCCGACCTCGTCGCCCAGGGCCGCCGCACGAATCCGCTCCCGGTCCTGAAGCGGGAGGGACCGGACGGCAACCGTTTCGCCGTCATCGGCCCGCAAGGTGGCGTGAACGCACTTGCGGCGGCGGTCCTCGCTCACGAGATACAGGTGGTCGCCGTCGCGGGCGATCCCCGCCTGCTCGAAGGAACCCATCTCTGCCGGAAGCCGCCGCCCCCACAGGAGCCGCCCGGACGACAGGTCAACCAGGCCCGCCATCGGCTCGCGACGCCGCTCGTCCACGTGCCCCATCACGGCCAGGTGAGGCCCCACGACCTTGTGCTGACTCGTCTGGAACGGCAGATTGCAGGCCCATCGCGTGGCCCCCGTCTCGGCGTCGAGCGCCACCAGGCGCCGCTCGCAGACGAAGATGAGCGTCCGCTCCGCCCATGCCACATCCACCAGGTCGGGCTCCGTAAAACGCTGCCACACCAGACGCTTGCATGGAGCCATCCGCACACATTCAAGAACACCCCGTGAAGCCACGTACAGTTTGTCCAAGACCTTGGCCTCCGGCGGGGGCGCCCAGAGCCGGGGCTCGGGGCGCGGCACGTGCCAGACCCGTTTGACGGGAAGGGCAAGCGGCGCCGCGGCAGGCGCGGCCGCCTCCGGACCGGGCCGGGCCAGACCGGCCGAGACCCGCGAGACGCCCGCGAGCGTGCGGTCGCAAACGGCGAACGCCACAGGCGGTTCCGCATCGCCCCACGGCCTCGCCTCGAACACATCGCCCGTTGCCGGACGCAGCGCGAACAGTTTCTCCCGTGTTGCGACAATCAGCGCCCCGCGCGCCAGTGACGGGCGGCCGAGGATGCGGCCGGGCAGCCGCCGGCGCCAGACCACACGGCCGGAACCGACCTGGAGCGCGAACAGGCTGTCCACGCTCTTGACGATGCACAAACCCTCCGCCAGACCTACCGGCTCTTCGGCGGGCACCAGCGGCGCATCCCACAGACGCCGGCCGGTTAGCCCGTCCAGTGCGAACACGCCCTGGCAGTCGCGGGGCATGAAGATGACGCCCTCGGCTGCAACAACAGGCGAGGCGCCTTGACGCCGAAGAACGGCGAGCCAGTTCTGCCCCATCCCGGCACGCGGATACGGGGCGGTCCATTCGACCATCCCGTCGCGGGCGTCGCACCGGGCAACGAAGCCCAGGTTCGTGCTGCAATAGACCGCGCCGCGATGGACCGTGACGGCGTTGCCGTACCGTACCTGCTCGGCCCCCTCGCCGCCGCGAAGCGGGTGGCCTTCGCCCTGCCGGAGGCCGGGGTTCTGCGACCCCAGTGTCCGCTGCCACAGCACGGCGCCCCGCTCGGCGTCCATGCAGACCAGGTGCACGGGCAGAATCGGGCCGACTTGGTCCTGGATGGCCAGGACGTAAACCCGCCCGTCGGCGGCGGCCGGGTCGCTGACCGGCTGTATGGTCTCCCAGGCGGTGTCCTCGTCGGTGGACCAGAGGATCTCGCCTGTGCGTGCGTCGAGCGCCGCCACGCCGCGCGGACACCCGCCCGCCGCGTCGGCGCCCCAGCGGCTGAAGACGCGCCGGCCGGTCATCGCCGGCCGGAAGGGGCCGGGGACGGCAAAGAGTTTGCGGTTGCGGCCGCGCTCGCCCGGCCGCCTGGCACGCAGGGGCATGGCGATGTCGTTCGGCGTCCGCCACCACAGGGGTGTCGTCCCGTCCGGGCCGAAGCACGCCAGCAGATTCGGGCCGGCCAGCAGAATCCGATTGCCGCTCGTCTGGAGCGAACCGAGCGGCGACGGGAAAGCGTAGACCGCTTCATCGGGCAGCGCGTCGAACACGTCCGGCCGCCACGGCGCCGTGGGTGGGATACGCAGCAGGCGGTACGAGAGCGCCTCGATCCGCGGCGCGGGCCGGCCGCCGGCCGCCGCCCCCAGTCCCTCCAGAAGCCGCTTGCGGATGGTCCCGGCCGCCGCACGGCCGCCCATCCAGGGGAACACGGCGTCGGGCGCAACGCCCTCGAACGCCGCCGTCACGGCCCGGGCGTCTTGCGTTTCGTTCAGGACGGCCAGCCAGGCGCCGACCTGCGCCTTCTTGCGGATATCGTCCCCGGCGCCGTGCGAGAGCACGTCGTCGAACATCCGGAGGGCGAGCCCCGACCAGCCGCGCCGCAGCGTCGCCTCGCCGCAAGCGACCATCGCTTTGTGGGTAGCGGCCGCCCACGGGTACCGGCGGTAGGCGGCGGCGATTGCCTGCGGCTCGTCCGTCCGGCCGATCCGCTCGAGCAGGGTCTCGGCCGGGCGTTGCTGTGATTGGCGCAGGTGCGCGAGGACCTGCGGTTTCTGCCCCGCCAGAAGGTGGTCGAGCAGGACCCAGGTTGAGGCGTGGCGGTCTCCTTCCCACGGCATGATGCCGCTGCCTTCGGCGCCGGCGTCGAGGAGGGCCTGGACGGTGGCGGTGTCGGAGCCGCTGGTGCGTGATTGAATGGCGGTCCATCGCATTTCCAGGCCGAGGTCGCGCGGGAAATCGGGTGGCACGGCCGTCATCTGCGAGAGCCGCTTGAGGTGCGATTCGGCGAACCGGGCCTCCATCTTCTCGCCGTCCGCGTCGAGCAGGTGGCGTGCGTCCTGCCATCGGCCGGCCGACAGAAGGAGTTCGACCCGCGTCTTGTACCATTCGCGGTCGCGGCCGGTGACGGTGGCGAGGCCGTCGAGTGCGCGGGCGGCCTCCCAGAACCGTTGGTCTTCCATGGCCAGGGCCAGGCGCATCCGCCAGGCGCGCTCGGCGGCGTCGCGGCTGCCGTTCAGGCGACCCGCCTCGCTCAGGGCGATGAGCCGGTCGGAGGCGTGCACGGCCGTGGCGGTGTGCTGCCCGCCGTCGCGCCAGAGATTGTTCTCTTCGACGGACTTGAGGATGGCTCCGAGGGCGGCGACCTGGAGGCCGAGGTCGTCGGGGAACGCGGCAATCAACTGCTTGAGCCGGGTGATCCCCAGGGTGGGCGAGCCGAGTTTGGCAACGTCTCGCGCGATTCGCTCGTATGCTTCCGCTCGCCCCTGGCCGTCGCGGCCGTAGCGCGCGAGGAGGGCGCGGACGAGGCCCGTCAGCCGCCGGGCCATCTCCTGGTGGCGGCGGTCGGCGTCGAGGCCCTTGAGTTCACCATTCCAGCGTTTCTGATTCTCGTTATACGTCTTGTCCCACGAGTCTTTCCATTCGATGCGAAGGTCGCCGGCCGCGGGCGCGGAGGTCGCCCTTTGCGCGGGAGATTCCGCAGCCGCCGGGGCGCGGCCGCACGGGCCGAGGCACACAAGAAGCCCGGCCGCCAGCGCCGCTGCCGGCCACCACCGCATTCCTGATTGCTTGACGTGGGCCATCATCCTGTTGAACCGCAGAACTCGCCGCCGGTTTCCTGCCGAGTGCCGCTTTGCGCGCGGTTTGCGCGGCGGGTGCGGTTTGCGCGGCGGGTCTCCCCGGTTTGCGCGGCGGGTCTCCGGACCCGCCGCGCTATGGCCGCTCCAGCGCGGGAGAACGCGGTCTTGTGCGCGGCGGGTCTCCGGACCCGCCGCGCAAAATCCGCTATCCGCCGACGCGGACTGCTTTCTTGACCGGGCGGCCTCGCGGCGGTACCTTGCCGGTTGGGATTTATTGGAGCGAAAGAACCATGCGCGAAGACCGAACCGTCTCGATGCTGCCGGCCGTCCTGGTCACGGCCCTGGCGTGCTTGGTGTTGGCCGCGACGGCCGATTGCGCCGACTCGGCGGCGCCCGGGCTGAGTTGGGCCAAGACGGATGTCTCGCTCGGCCTGAAACGCGGCACGACCGTCCTCTGGCAATATAACTACGGGGCGGACGAGCCCAAACCGCACTTTCACCCGCTGGCCCTGCCCGGCGGCGCCGTCCTGACGGACCTGCGGCCGAAAGACCACCCGTGGCACCTCGCCGGGTGGTTCTCGTGGAAATACATCAATGGCATCAACTACTGGGAAACCGAC
>CAYVAM010000190.1:0-8491 GCA_964449275.1 uncultured Anaerolineales bacterium | reverse complement strand
CGTCGTCATCGAGGAATCGGGCGAACTGCAACTCAAGCAGCCGCACGTCATCAGTCTTGAAGCCCGCTCGCCCGACCGCTACGGACGGGGCGAGGTCACGATCCGGGAACTCTTCAAGAACAGCCTTCGGATGCGCCCCGACCGCGTTATCGTGGGCGAATGCCGCGGCGGAGAGGCGCTCGACATGATCCAGGCGATGACGAGCGGCCACGCGGGGTCCGTCACGACGCTCCACGCCGATTCTCCGGCCGACTCGCTGAACCGGCTGGAGACCCTGGCACTGATGAGCAACGTCGACATCCCGCTGGCCGCCCTGCGGTCCCAGGTGGCGTCGGCCATCCACGTCATCGTCCAGATGATGCGGTTCCAGGACGGCGGCCGGCGTGTCGTCCAGATCGCCCAGGCCCTGCCGCTGGACGCGCGCGGCCAGTATGCGGTGGAGGACCTGTTTGTGCTGCGTCTGCCGGAAGGCGAGCGGGAACTGACGAAGGCGACGCTGGAGTGGACGGGTGCGAAAATCGCCTTTCGCAAGGAAGTGGCCGTCCAGAGCGCCATCGCAAACTTGCCAAGCCTGGAGCCGTTGGTGGCCGATAAATAGGGGGTAGGAATACGCGATGACGGTGTTAAAGAAAACGCGGTGTTGGCTCGGCGCCATGGCTCGAAGGGCCGGGGTGGCGCTGGTTGTGCGTTTTCACCGCGACGAGCGCGGCGGGATGCTCGAATACGCGATGGTGTTCACGGCCATCGCCGTGTTCCTGCTGGCGTTGTTTTACAAATTGTTCGACGTGCTGACGGACTACTTCGGCATGATCGCGTTTTTTGTGACGTGGCCGTTCATTTGACGGTTGCCAGAGGGGACGTACAATAGGAGAGGTGGATGATGAGATACGTGATGGAGAGTCTGAAGAGGTTGCACCGGGACGAGCGCGGCGCCGAGGGGCTTGAGAAACTCCTCATCATCGCCGCCATCGTCTTGCCCTTGCTGGGTCTGCTGATCATCTTCCGCGACAGGATCAAGGACTGGGTGGTCGAGATCTGGGAGCAGGCCAAAGGCGCGGCCGACGAGGACGAGGGCGACTACTTCGGCGGGTCAATCGACTAGTCGGCGCCGGCGGCGCGGGGTGCCACTGGCTGCTTGCCGGCCAGTGTCTAGCGGGTAACGGGAATGCACTGGCGGATCCCGACCGGTCGGGACCAGTGGCACCCTGCGGTGACCGGCCGGCAGACCGTACGGAGGCTCGGTCCTGCGCGTTGGAGGACAGAGAGTCCATCCGAGGCGCGCTCAACGGGCGAGGTTACGGTCCGGCCCGACGACAGGCGGGGAGCGCCGGTGATTTGGGAATGGGTTTCGCTGATCGTTCTGGCGGCGGTGCTGGTGGCGGCCGCGGTCAGTGACTTGGCGCGGGGCAAGGTCTTCAACTGGTTGACGTATCCCGCCATTGCGGTTGGCTTGGCGCTCGGGGCCGCCCAGGGCGCCGCCGACGAGGGAGCCTGGGACGGCTTTCTGGACCACGTGCTGGGCTTCGGTTTCGGGTTCGGCATCCTTTTCATACCATACCTGTTAGGCGGAATGGGCGGCGGCGACGTCAAACTGATGGGCGCCGTGGGAGCGTTTCTCGGATGGGAGAGCGAGGGAGCGCTTCACGCGGTCTTTTACTCTTTTCTGGTAGCCGCCGCCATCGGGGTCATTCTGATGATCTGGCGGGGAGAGACGCGCCGGGTTCTGCGGAGATTGTGGCTGGCCGTTCGCATTCTCCCGCTGCCGAAGGCCGGGATGAAGGAGGCGGTGCCGGTCGATACGTTTCGCGTGCCGTTCGGGTTTGCTGTGTGCGTGGGAACGTTGTGGTTCCTGACGGAGGAGTTGATCGGTGGGTCGCTCTGGGACGGCGCCGGACGCCTCCTCGGTCTATGAGGCGCCCGGCTAGACTCGCGACGAGGACATGCCGATGAAGGGTACAGGTAAACGGAGGCTCCTGGTGCTCGGCGTGGCCAGCGCGCTGGCCACGGTGGGGATCGTTTGGCTGGCCGTGAAAGCGTTCGGCCGTGCGCCCCAGTGGTTGACGGCGGCCGCCGTCAGCCCGCTCGCCGTGTGGTGCATCGTGCTCATGGTTGGGGGTGTGGGGGTGCTGGGGTTGGTGGCGGCGCTGCTGGTCCGGATGCGGCCGGTGCGTGGCGAGCGGCGTCTTCATACGGACCAGGGCGGGACGGCCGCCGTCGAGATGACGCTCCTGTTTCCGTTTGCTGTGATGATCTTCCTGACGATTATGCAGGCCGCGTTGCTGTTCAACGCGAACATGGTGGTCCACTACGCGGGGTTTGCGGCGGCGCGGATGGCCACCGTCGTGGTGCCGATGGAGGTCAACGACGAGTTGCGGAACCTGGTGTACGGGCCGGAGCAGGGCATCTCCGAGAAGCGCGAGATGATCCGTCGTGCGGCGGTCCTGGCGCTGGTGCCGATCAGCGCGCGGCTCGAGACGCCGGGCGTCGGTTTCGGCGACGAGTTCCTGCCCGGCGCCGAGGACCTGGTCGCCGGCCAGGCGCAGAAGGCCGTCAGTCTGGGCGACGCCTCCCAGCGGCCGCGATTGGGCTGGGGCTGGCCTCGCCGGGTCAGGGCCCAGTATGCTTACGCCGACACCACGTGTATGAAGGACGGCGAGGACCTCCCCGTGACCGGGATCGAACTGGCCCCGCCCGACCACTGGCAGGACGGCAACCCCGACCCCGACTGCCCCTACCGCCACCATCGCCGCGACGAGTGGACCGACTGGGGGTGGGACTACGAGCCGTATTGCCCGTTCTACCATCGGGACCTGCCGATCTGGGACTTCTGGTACTGGGAGATGCTGGACGTGCGGCTGACGTACCAGTTTCTGCTCCAGATACCGTATGCGTCGCGTTTTCTGGGCGACAAGGTCACGGTGTCGGGGCTGAGCGGCAACAACTACGCCGCCGAGATTCGGGTGGTCGGGAGCCTCTCGAACGAGGGCGGGCCGGAACTCAGACCAAAGAACTGACCGAGGACCAAGACCGGAGAGATCGGCAACCATGGCGGAACAGGCTTTCGCGGGCTCGCTGGAGCCCGGCGTCAAACTCGGCAAGTACGAGGTCCGCGACAAAATAGCGACCGGTGGCATGGCCATCATCTACAAGGCCTACGACCCGTCGCTCGACCGGTACGTTGCCGTCAAGCAGATTGCGCCCCATCTGGCGCAGGACCCCCGCTTCTTCGAGCGGTTCCGGACCGAGGCCCAGACACTGGCCAAACTCTCGGCCACGCAGGCCAACATCGTCAACGTCCACGAACTCATCCAGGAAGGCGGGCAACTGTTCCTCGTGATGGAGTGCGTCGAAGGGACGACGCTGCGGGTTCTGATGGAGCGCGGCCCGGTGCCGCTTCAGACGGGTCTGGGCGTGCTTCTGTCGACGGCCCTCGGCCTGAAGGCCATGCACGCCCGGTCCATCGTCCATCGTGACCTCACGCCCTCGAACATCATGATGGCCAAGGACGGGGCACTGAAGATCACGGACTTCGGCCTCATCGGTCATTCGGGCGGCAAGACCAGTTTGCCGATGGGGACGACCAGGTACATGGCCCCCGAGATGTTCACGGGCGCGCCGGTCGATGCGCGGGCCGACCTGTACAGCCTGGGGATGATCGCGTACGAGATGTTCGTCGGGCCGGAGAAGTTCGCGGAGGTGTTCCGGGACGTTCTCCGCGACGAACGGGCCCAGCAGGTCCGGTGGATGCACTGGCACTCGAACCCGGCGCTGAAGGCCCCGTCGCTGCGCGAACTTCAGCCGGGCATACCGCCGCTGGTCGCCAAGATCGTCGAGCGGATGATGGAGAAGGACCCGTCGAGGCGGTTCGCCTCGTCCGAGCAGGTCATCAAGTGGCTGCGGCGCATCTTCGTCATGCACGTCCAGGGCAAGAGCGTCTCGCAGGCCGACTCCAAGACGCTGGAGAAGGAAATGGAAGCCGACGCGACGGCGGTGGCGCAGCCGGTGGTTGCGGCCGCCGGCGCCCCGGCCGGTCAGGTCGCTCCGGCGGGCCAGGTTGCCGGCGCCGGGCCGCCGGCGGTGGCCGGCGCGCGGGCGGGTGTGGCGCCGCCGGCCGAGAGCGGCGAGACGACCGCGCCGCTTCCCGTCCCGAAGTGGACGTGGAAGCGGGCCACGTTCTGGGCGGCCGTCATCGGGGGGCCCTTGATTGCGGCGGCGGTGGGCCTGCTCATCTGGGACCACTACGAGACGCTTGAACTGGAACGCGACATTGCGGGGGTGCTGGCGGAGGCCGAGGACCTGTTCAACCGCGGCGAGTGGGCCCTGGCGGACCAGAGTTTCACGGACATCGCCCGGACCGACAGGTTCCGCAAACTGAAAGACAAGATGATCTACGCCAAGCAGCACGCCCTGATGGCGCGGGCGGAACTGGCGCTGGCGCAGAAACAGTGGGAGAAGGCCGACTCGAACGCCAACATCGCGTCGCAGAAGTTCGGCGTCTCGCCCGCCTGGGTCACGGATTTCAAGCAGCGGTTCAACAAGGCGCGGGATGTCGGACAGGTTATGAAAGAGGTGGAACTGGCCGTCTCGGCCGGCAACTACGACCAGGCGATTTCGCTGCTCGAAGACCTTCAGGCCAAGTACGCCGATCTCGACCTCAACGAGCAGATCGCCGAGTTCCGCGAGAGGAAGGAACTCGGGGAATACACGAGCCTGGTGGACCAGGGCAAGCAGCACTTCGAGCGGAAGAACCTCGACGCCGCACAGACGGCCTTCGAGGCCGCCAGAAAAATCCGGCCAGGGTCAGAGATCGACGGTCTCCTTAAGATGGTGGCTATCGAGAAGCAGTACATCCAAGTGAAGGCGCTCGCCGAGAGGGCGGCGGCCGACGGCAAGTGGGCCGAGGCGGTGTCCTTCTACGAGGCGGTCATGAAGATCAGGCCCTCCGAGGCCGTCCGGACCGCCATGAACAACGCCAGGGCCGAGGACCTGGCGGGCCAGGCCCGGACCCTGGCACAGAACAAACTGATGGAGGAGGCCACGGCGCTTTACACGAAGGTCCTGAGTCTCAACCCCAGCCACTCGGAGGCCCTGGATTTCCTCAAGAAGGCCGGCCGCCAGCGGACGCTCGACAACTTCGTGAAGGCCGCCAAGGCCGCCATGGCCAAGGCCGAGTGGGACCAGGTCCTCAACGCCTGCAAGGACATCGAGAAACTCCTGACCGCCGCCGATGCGGACCTGAAGACCCAGGTCGAGGGGTGGAAAACCCAGGCGCACTACCAGACGGCCTTTACCCGCGCGCTGGAGGCCCTGACCCTGAAGAACTTCGACGAAGCGGAGACCCTCGCCCTGAAGGCCCAGAGTTATAAGGACACCAGCGACGTGGGCGCTCTCGTCGAGAAGATCGACACGCACCGTCAGTACTACGGGCACCTGGACCTGGGCAAGGAACTCTTGAGCCAGATCAAGTACGTCCCGGCCCTCAAGTCTCTCGAGGGGGCCCAGAAGGTGATGGATACCCAGGAGGTCCGCAACCTGATTGCCGAATGCAACTACCGCCGGTACCTCGGCCAGGCCAAGTCGTATCGTGACGGCATGAATTACGACCAGGCTCTACCGGTTGCGAAGATTGCGCAGCGCTACAGGAACGATGTGGAGGTCCAGGCGCTCATCCAGCAACTCGTGCTGCTGAAGCAGCAGCAGGAGAAGCAGAAGAACAAGAAGAAGTGAGGTGGCCCATGCCCGGTTCACGCAAGGAAGCGCGTCGGTCTCGGATCGGACGCGTTCGTGCCGCGGTCGGCCGGCTGTATGGATGCGAGCGCGGCCAGGCGATTTTCGTGGTGGTCCTGTTCTTCTTCCTGCTGGCGGGCCTGTTGCTCATGATCTTGAACAGCGGCGAGAAACTCAACCACAAGGTCGAGATGCAGAGCGCGGCCGACTCGGCAGCCGCCACGGGCGCCGCGTGGTTTGCCCGCGGCCTGAACGTCATCTCGATGTGCAACGTGGCCGAGACCCAACTGTTGAGCCTGATCGTTCTGCTGGACACGCTGGAGACGGTCACGCCGCCCGCCTCGGAGTGCATCGACGACCTGGTCAAGAACCTCGGCTCCTCGAGGGCGGGGCACGACATTCCGATCGACGACCGGATCTCGGACTGGCTGGCGGTCGGCAACGCCCGCTCCGAGAAGCAGATCATCAACAAATTCGACGATATCGTCCGCGAGATCGATTGGCCGGAGTACCTCCGGTACGACAACGGCGTCCTGTGGGAATGCGTCAAACTGATGGACGGGTTCATGCACGCGATGCGTGTGGCCACGCCGGTGGCGGCCCAGCGCGAGGCCATCGACATCGCCGACCAATGCGGCGCCGATTTCGGTTTCCTCCTGCCGCTTGACCCGCAACTGCCCGTCCGCGACGGCCGGTGGACCGATTTCGAGAACCCCATGCGGCTCGGCCGCATGCCGCCACCAGAGGAGCGGAAAGTCATCGGCGGCTTCGCACACGTCATGAACTACCGCGGCTACTATCCGGATTACCTGTACAAGGACGAGATCCACCACGGTCGCGGGCCGGTCATGGGACCCTGGTCGTACTGGCGTGAACCGTTTACGGCCACCCGGCCGATGGGCCTCTTGGACATCAGCCGGTTCTCGGTCCTCTTCAATCTGGTCTCGTCGCGGAAACTTGAGATGATGTTCGGCACGCCCGACCCCCAGGTATCGCTGAAGAACTGGGAGATGGACTACGACGAGGCCAAAGGCCTCGGTAACGCCCAGATCGTTCGCACCTGGTGGGAGAGCGTTTCGTTCAGCAGCCGCCACCCGTACCCGCAGTCCTCGTTCTTCTCGAACATTGACCAGCGGCATTATCATCATCCGCTTATCCGGACCCGTGCGTACGATGACTGGCATGACGCGGTCTCGGCGTCGTCTGCGCCGCGGTCGGGGCGCGAACCCATGGCGGGTGTCGAGCAGGGGGTGTCCGTCCCGCAGGGCTGGCAGCGGTCCACGCAGCCGCAGGAGGGGGCCGACCCGCGCGAAGCCGTCTGGTATTCGGTGACCAAGCACTGGACGACCCATTTCCCGCAGTTGGGCATCTTTGCGCCGCACCCGCCCATACGTCCCGACGGTTCCCGGTGGAAGTACACCAACCCGTCGGACTGGAAGGTGTACTACCGGACCCGGATGTATCGGTTCGACGGGGCGGAACTCGATACGGACGAAACGCTGCACCGCAACTACCTGCCGCCGGGGGGCAACGCGCCGTTTGCGCCTATCATGTTCCACCTCGTCACGGGCCGGCACACCCAGGAGAACACCGACAGGTACTTCACGTTCAACGGGTTCGCGTACCGGTCCGGCAAGGTCCGCCACTGGCGAAAGCCAACCGAGTCGGAAGGGCAGACCACGGGGTTCCTCAACCCGAACCCCATCGAGGAACTCATCGCCTACGGCCAGGCCCGTGTGTACGCCCGATACAGTTGGGACCTGTTCACGCAGCACTGGAAGGTCAAACTGATGCGGACCGACCGGTGGAAGGGGGGTCTGCGGCCGGACTACATGGTGGCAACGAACCTGGTGAGCGAACTCGGCAAGTCCGTTCCGGGCCAGTTGTCGGACGTGTTGACGCAGGAACGGATCGAGCCGGTTGAGCGGATGGTTCAAGCGTACGATGACCAGTTTGTGGCGGAGTTTACCCATTGAAAGCGCCAAGAACCCAATCCCGACGCCGGGCCCGCAGGGGCAACGCACTCCTGGAGTTCGTGCTGACCCTGCCGATCATCATCTTCATGGCCGGCCTGACGATGTACATGTCGTTCGCCATGCTGGCGAAGCAGAAGGCCCTGGTCGATTGCCGCCGCAGCCTCTGGCACAGCGCCGGCCACGGCGGCTGGACCAGCATGAAACTCGAGGGAACCGTGCCCGGCATGGATGAGGACGACGGCACGAAGCGTCCGCGCGGCCACGGGGAGGAACTGGACCGCCTTCGGCCGGAGGTCGAGCCGCAGACCATCGCCAGGACGTCCAACCCCCTGGCCCGCGAGTACTGGTACCGCATCTGGGACAACCTGCCCGGCCGCCACGAGAGCAAGGCCGCGCGGTCGTTCGAGACGTCGGGGCGCCTCTGGAACTTCATCGACCGGACCGCCCGGGCCGAGCACAAACGCGACTCCAGCCCCTGGCATTTCTATCATATCGATGCCTGGAGGATCGCCCGGAGCGGCCCGCTCAAAGAGATCTTCGAGGCGTTTCGCAACAACCTCGAAATGCAGACCTTCGCGCCACATTTCGAGCAGACCCGCGACGACATCATGCGCCGCTGGTGGCATGGCGACGACATCCTCCGCGAGGAAGACCAGTTCAACTGACCAGGGGGGCGTACCTGTTTAGCGTGCTCTCGAAGCGATGTCATTTCGACCGAGCCCTCGCCAAAGGTGAGGGCGAGCGGAGAAATCTCGTCGTCCGGACACGGATAACGGCGATCCCGGCGC
>CAYVAM010000189.1:0-8496 GCA_964449275.1 uncultured Anaerolineales bacterium | reverse complement strand
CTTTGCCACTATTGACATCGCCAAGGATGCGGAACTGCTGAAACTGGCCGTCCGCGAGGATGCGGAGGATCCCAGAGAGTTCATGCAAAGATATCTGGCCTTTTGCCTGTTCTATCCGGGCGGGGCGCTGCGGATGACCGGCCTCATCTCGCGCAACCTCGACGGCGTGGACCGGCACCTGCTCTATCCGGCCGTGGAAGAACTGCTCACCAACGACGACGGCCGCGCACGCGGCGCCGTCGGTTCCATCTACAAGCAGTTGAGTTACGAGGAGATCAAGCCGCTGCTTCCCGCCGTCCTTCGGGCGATCAAGGAACCGGCGCCGAGCGGCGTGATGTTCGCCAGCGGCATCCGCCTGCGAGGTCTCGAACTCCTGGCCAAACACCGCATCAAAGAGGGGATGCCCCTGTGCCTGGAAATCATGGACATCGAGAAGTGGGGCAAGCGGCACCGGATCAGCCAATGCCTCAAGATCCTCGCAACCTACGGCGGCGCCGCCAGGCCCGTCCTGCCACAACTCAAGGACCTCGAAAAGAAACTGCTCGCCCACCGCGAAGCGCGCGGCCTGAAGGAGCACATCGACCTGGTGCGCAAGACCATCACCGACATCCAGACCGCCAAAGACACTCCCCAACTCCGCAGCCTCCATCCGGCCGCCCGCAGCGGTCCGACATAAGTTCTGCGCGGTGGGTGGCACGGCAGCGGCAAAGTCGCGGCCGTGGCCCGAAGCCGAACGGCAAAGAGAGATAACGCCTATGTCACCCGGAACCCCCCGCCGTTCCTCGACCATCCGGCGACCCTGCTCGGCCGCACGCTGCTAGCGCAGAAGCCGGCACCGAAGCCTAAGAGGCGGAGGAGCTAAGTATACTGTCCGCGGAACTGCCCCGCACCCTTCGACAGGCTCAGGGCAGCCGTCGGATACGGTGGGAATGGGTATCTGCAGGGCACGCGATACAACAACAGAAACAGCAACGACGAGCACCAGGGAAACGACACCAACAGCGAACGACTCCGTGGACAAGCCTCCGGGGCAAGACCGCCCTTGACACGAGGGCGGTCATGGGTGTCCCCCGAAGCTCGTCCCGGCCAGGATCACGGTCCGAAGACAGGCAGATGCAGCCTTGCCAGAACCGAAAACGGCATTGACAGGGCCTGGAGTCAGGATACGATCATCGGAAAGGCTCACGGTGGTTGTGGGCGCGGGTCCATATGGGAAATCCCGGCTAAAGGCTTTACTCGTAAGATTCTGCTTGCGGACGCTGGCCGTTTCGTTACAGTGACTGCCGCTGGGCGGGGCCATGGGAATTCATGCCAGTACGTGTCGGAGTGCCGCGCGCACTACGACTGGAAACTTTCTATCCAGTGGGGCATCGCCCTCCGCGAGGACCCCAAGGATGCCAAGGCGGAAGGCCCCGCCGTCACGAGCCTCCGCCCGGAAGGCTATGCCGTCACGCTGCACCTGTTCCTGAGCGACGCCGTTACGCTGGCCGACGTTGCGGTCCCCGCCAACGTGGAGGTGAAGTCCGGCGGCGAGATCGAGCACTTCGTGGCCCAGCACAAAGGCAGTCAGGGCCCGGCAAAATCGTAGGCCGCGCGGCGGTCGGGCGGGTCGCGCGGGCAATGGAAGGGGGAGCGGCGATGTCGCGTGTACAGGTTCCTGCATTGGCTGTGCTCGGCATTCTGGTTCTCATGGGGCCTTCTGTAATGGCTGCGAAGGCCGATGAGGCCGCGACGGCGGAGGCCGAGAAGGCCGCACAGGTCTTCCAGTCGCTCTACGGCGATGAACTCAATCGCGTGGCTGCGACCCGGGACGTTGCGGACGACCTGTTGCTGGCGGCAAAGTTGCTCGATGCCGCCCGCGCCGTCGAAGCCCAGCCCGCGCTGCTGGCCATCCTGTGCGAGAAGGCCTTCGACCTTGCCGCCGGGGACGCCAGGGGCCATGACACCGCCCTGGCTGCCGCAGAACTCCTGGCGACGAAGGAGCCGTCGCGCGCGGAGGCCTTACAGGAACGGGTCCTCTCGATCTGCCAGCGCCGGTACGACACCACTCGCGGCAACGCCCGCAGCGCCGCCGGCGAGGCACTGATCACCTGCCTGACCGACGCCGCGGCGACAAGGACCGGCACGGGGGCCTTTAAGGATGCCGCCACGTTCTACCGCCGGGCCCTGACGGTGGCCCGCGCCATCCGATCCGCCAACGCCGAGTGGATCAGATCGCAGATGAAGCGGCTGGGCGAACGGCAGCGGTTGGCGGCCAACCTGCCTCGGCTTGTGGCCAACCTGAAGGCCAATCCCGGCAATCGTGACGCCCGCGACCAACTCATCCGCCTGCTCCTGGTCGACCTCGATAACCCCGCCGAGGCCGCCAAGTACCTTGACGATCAATGCGACCCGTCGCTGCGCAAATATGTGCCTGCGGCCGCCAAGCCGGTAGAAGCGGCCCCGGAAGTGGCCTGCGTGGAAATGGCCGACTGGTACCGGCAACTCGCCGCCGCCGCGGTCCCCGTGAGCAAGATCGGCATGCTGGTTCGGGGCCGCAGCTACTATGAGCGGTTCATGGAACTGCACAGCGCCGCCGACATGGACCGCGCGAAAGTGGAACTGGCACTCAAGAAGGTGAACGAGGACCTCAAGGCCCTGGGCTGGACGCAGCCGCCCGGCCCGTGGATTGACGTCCTCAAGATCACCACGGCCGAAAACCTCCGGACCTGGGGCGACTTCAAGCGGACGAAAGCCGGAATCGTCAGCGGGCCGAAGGACCTCTGTCGCGCCTCGCTACCGATCTGTCCGCGCGGCAACTACGAACTTGAGGTCAGGTTGACATGCGTCACGGGCGCCAACATGGGCATCGCCATACCGGTGGGCGGCAAGATGCCGATCCTCCAGTTGGGGGATAAATACAGCGGCATCCAGTTGATCCGCGGCAAGATGGCCGACGAGAACGAGACCAAGACAAGCGCGGCGGCCATCAAGAGCGGCCAACCCATCACCGTGGGCGTCAAGGTGCTGCTCGAAGACGACAAGGCCACCATCTCCGTCACGCTGGACGGCAAGCCTTACATCAAATGGACCGGCCCGCCGTCCGCGCTCTCCACCGAGAAGTGGGGCGAGATGCCGAGGAAGGGCGCCGTCGGCCTCAAGTCCTACATGTGCAAGATGGTCTGCTCCGCCGTCCGCGTGAGGATGCTCTCGGGCAAGGCGATGACACTGAGATTCGGGACGGATTCGGGGGACAGGATTGGGATGGTACCCAATGGCCCTAAGATAAGGGGCGAATCCACATCGTAAGTGTGACGGGGGGTGGCACCCTGGCACGGGTACGGCTCGTGCCGTGGCCGAGTTTTGCGCGGCGGGTGTCCCCACCCACCGCGTGCCGCGTGTGCCACGGCCGGTCTTGCCCGGCCGTGCGTTGTTCGAGCCGTGTGCCACGGCCGGCCTTGCCCGGCCGTGCGTTTTTCGAGCCCCGGCGCGTCGGGTGGCACGGCATCCGTACGGAGGCCGTGAGCCCGAAGCCGAACGGCAAAGGGAGATAAGGTCTATGTCACCCGGAACTCGCGGCCGCTGCTCGACCATCTGCCGACCCTGCTCGGCCGCACGCTGCGGCCGCAAAAGCCGGGACCGAAGCCTGAGAGGCGGAGGAGTTAAGTCTCGTGTCCGCGGAACTCCCCCGGCCGCGCGGCCGCCCGCGGAAAGAGACGAAAAAGTAGAATGTCCCCTTTTGCTCCCGGACGTACAACATCCAGTTGGACTAGCGCATCGGAGGATACCATGACCGCACGGACGATGGTTGCCCTGGTGGGGATACTGATCGCCGCGCCGTCGGCTGCGCAGCAGCAGGCGGCCGATCTCCTGGAACGGAGGGCGAGCGAGATCTTCGTCGAAGGAGGCGACGTCCTCGACTTCCTGCCGGAACTCGTGGCGCAACTTGAGATCCCGGCCGCGCTGGAACTGGGCTACCTCGTCCCGCCGGGTCGCCTCATTGAGCGGCCGGGCGACCAGGGCCCGCTCGTGGACCTGACGGTGCTGCCCGACGAGCGCCTTATCCGCCGCTTTGAGTTTGCCCGCGGGACCATCGGGGCGGCCCTCGACACCCTCTGTGAGAAGAACCCCTCTCTGCGGTGGCAGGCGAGCGACGGCCTTATACGGATCGTCCGGACCGGGCATCGCGACGCGCAATTGGACGCACTGCTCGACCGTGCGGTCCATCGCTTCCGTGTGCGCGACGAGCCCCTGCATTCGGCACTTGGCCGCCTCACCGCGGCCGCACGCCTGACCCATGCCGGGAAACCGCGGGCAACTCCCTGGCGGTGGTCCCTGGCGACAACGGGCAGGGGCAGCCCGGTCTTCCCGCCTCGGCTTCCGATGGATCCGTCGGTCAGCGTGGAGCGGGCCGAGTCGACCCTCCGCCAAGTCCTGGACAACCTTGTGCGGCAAGTCGAAGGCGCGTTCTGGGTCGCCTACATCAGGAAACAAGGGATGCCATTCCCTGAGCCGAACCGACCCGACCCGGGCCGGGAAGGCCGACTGCTCGTGACCCGGGCGTCGCCCGCGAGGCGAAAACTCGAGGTCAAGATCCTGGTCCGCTGTCTACACAGGACGTACAAGCCACTTCACGGTTATGCCGACGTGACCGTGCGAATCGACGACGCTCGCCGCGAACTCAAACGCCGGCACCACTTTCACGCCAAGACGGTGCGGGAGGCGATTCCGCCCGAGCAGATCGAGCGGCTGGCCTGTGCCCCGAATTCGTGGGAGGCCCAACAGTGCCTCATGTGGATCTTCTCGCTGAATGATCCCGTCCTGTCGGAACGGGCGATTGGGGAGGTTCTGGCCCTGGAAGAGGCCGAGCGGCGCTTCCTGCTCATCCTTGTGTTCCCGCCACCGGGCCCCAACGCTAAACACGTCCCGCTCTGGCGGCGTTTGTCCGAGGATCGGGATCCCCGCGTGCGGAAATGGGCCCGGAATCTGCTCGGAGCTGCCAAGCCCGAGTAGCCCGAGATGGTTCTTGTGACAACGGGAGTTCCGGTGACACACACCTTATCTCCCGTTCAAAGCCGTTGCCGTCTGCCGTTACCCGGATTCAGGCCGTTCTTCGCGTTCTTCGCGTCCTTTGCGGTTAGGGCCGTTGTCCGTTTGCCGTTCGTTCCGCACTCCGCATTCCGAATTCCGCATTCGAACGGGCCGTTGTCATCCGGCCGTTTTGTTAGAACTCTAACAAAAAATGCGCCCCACCCCGGATTTTGTTAGAACTCTAACAATTTTCGGGGCCTCTGCGGCTCGCCGTTCGTCTTGGCGTTTTGGCCTTGGTGACTTACGTCAATTTCGCCCCTCTCAAGGACCGTCCAAACGGGAGCCAAAACGAACCAAAACGAGCAAAAACGAACCAAAACGAACCAAAACGAGCAAAAACGGACCAAAAAGCAGCGCGTTTTGCCTTACCTATCTTAACATTCTCGGGCCCAATCGCCCCTGGCGGCCCAAAAACGCGGATTCGGACGCAAAAAAGCGCGCTTTTGGGGGTTCCGGCGAAGGGCAATTTGACGTAAGTCTTATGGAGGTGGTGGAATGTCAGCGAACGGCGAGACCCGTTCGACTCGTCCCGAGGCATCGGGACTCGCTCAGGGTGACAGATGGCCGGCGGCATGTTACGGCAGCGCAGCCCACGCAACGCCGCCGGGCCGCAAAGAAAAACTCGTACGTGTTTAGCGTCCTGTCATTCTGAACGAGTCCCGACTTGTCGGGACGAAGTGAAGAATCTCGCCGTGGTCGTTGCCGTTCGACGGTTCGCACGGCGAGACCCTTCGCTTCGCTCAGGGTGACAGCCTTGATTGGCACGCTAAACACATACAAAAACGCAAATCATCGCGTGCGTTGCCGACCGCCGCGCGTCGTGCGGGTATCCTCGGAGTGTTGACAAAGGGTATGGCCACAGAGTAGACAATTCCCCGATAAGGACTCGCCCGCATGCAGACCGCCGACATCGTGTGCCTGGTGCTGTACCTGGTTGTCATCACGGGGGTGGGCATCTGGGCCGCACGCCTCGTCAGGAACATGGGCGACTTCTTCATGCCTCGCCGCTTCGGCAAGGTCATGATGATGACGCACGCCTTCGGCACGGGCACGCACTCCGACCAGGCGGTGTCGGTGGCGTCCAAGACGTTCTTGAACGGTCTCAGCGGCATCTGGTACCAGTGGCTGTGGCTGTTCGCGACGCCGTTTTACTGGGTGATCGCGCCGGTGATGCGGCGGTTCCGGGCGATCACCACGGGCGACGTGTTCGCGGCCCGGTACGACCGTAGCGTGGCCGTGTTGTTTGCCGTCCTGGGCATGGCGGTGCTGAGTCTGAACATCGGCGTGATGCTCCTGGGGTCCGGTGCGGTCATCGAGGCGGGAACGGGCATCCCGGCATCTGTGGCCATTACCGTCATGACGGTGCTGTTTGTCGCCTATGGTGTGGCGGGCGGGCTTTCGGCTGCCATCGTTACGGACTTCATCCAGGGCATCCTGACGGTGGTGTTCTCGTTCATTTTGCTGCCGTTTGTTTTCCAGGCGGTGGGCGGCATGGAGGGGCTGCATGAGACGATCACCGAGCGGGAGATGTTCTCGCTGGTGGCGCCGGGCGAGATCGGCATCTTCTACATCGTCATGATCGCGGTCAACGGGCTCGTCGGCATCGTCGTCCAGCCGCACACCATGGGCAACTGCGCCGCCGGCCGGACCGAGATGGACGGACGTGTCGGCTTCATGTGCGGCAATTTCCTCAAGCGGATCTGCACGATGGCGTGGTGCCTGACGGGCCTTGCGGCCGTGGCGTACCTGGGCGGTCGCGAGGTCGATCCGGACCAGGTCTACGGCCTCATGGCGAAGGAGTTCCTGCCGCAGGTTCTGCCGGGGCTGCTCGGCGTGTTCCTGGCGGCGTTGCTGGCCAGTGTCATGAGTTCGTGCGATTCGTTCATGATCGCCTCGGCGGGGCTGTTTACCGAGAACATCTACAAGCCGCTGGCGCCCGGGCGGCCGGACCGACACTACCTGCGGGTGGGGCGCCTGGTGTCGCTGGCCGTGGTGGCCGGGGGAGTGGGGGCGGCTTTTGTGTTGCCGGACGTCCGTGAAGGTCTGAAATGGTTCTGGAAGATTTCGGCCATGATGGGGGTCGCGTTCTGGCTGGGCCTCTTCTGGCGTCGGACGACGGTGGCCGGCGCGTGGGCCGCCAGCCTGACGGCCATTACCGTCCTGTTGGTCGGGTCGTTTCTGCCGCAGGCGGTGCTCGCGCGCATCCAGAGCACTGAACTGGCGGGGCGCCTCTGGCTGGTCCATGATACGGCCAAAGGCCTGGAGATCTACCTGCCGTGGCAGATGGTGTTCTATCTGTCGGCCGGGGTGCTGGCGGGAATCCTCGTGAGCCTGCTCACCAGGCCCGTCCGCGAGGGCAAACTGGAGAACTTCTACGCCCTGGTCCGCACGCCGGTGGCGCCCGGCGAGACGCTCCAGCAGCCGTGCACGCTTCCCGAAGGGGCCGAGGTTCCCGCGCGGCGGTCGCTGCTGCCCTGGCGGAGTCTTGAGATTCCCGTCCCGACCATCACGTCGGTCGTCGGTTTCGTGGCGGCCTGGCTCCTCGTCGGCGCCATGATCTGGGTCTTTTACGTCATTACGCAGTGAGGGCCGACGGCTGAACAGGGCGAGGCTTGCCACGCCCTCGGCAGCGCGGGGAGCAGATGGATCTGGCCGCCGACGCTTTGCAGGAGCATCTCGGCGATGCCGGCGGTGGCGCCGAAGTTGGCGTCGATCTCGAACGGCGTCGGCCCCCGACACGTGAAGGCCGTCCTGGTCGGCCCGGTGCGGCCGCTTCTCAGTATACACACTCCTTGGCCGCCTGGGCGAAGGCCTTCAGGTTTTCGGGCGGTGCGAAGAAGAAATGGTCGCAGGCCGAGCAGATGTAGCCCCCGCCCGGTCCGGCGGCCTCGAAGAGTCGGTGGACTTCGGCCCGGACCTGCTCCGGGCTGCCCTCGCCGAGGATCTGGAACTGGTTCATCCCGCCGATAAGGGCCACGCGGTCGCCGATGCGGCGTTTGACCTCGCCGATGTCGGCCACGTCGCCGCCGACGGCGGGCGGACTGAGCGTCTCGGACGCGTCGCACCCGTTGGCCGCAATCAGGTCCAGCAGGGGCATCATTCCGCCGCACGTGTGGTAGGCCACCTTCTGTCCTGCGGCGTGGCAGGCGTCGTGGATTTTGCGGGCGTATGGAAGGCAGAACTCCTCGTGCATCTTCGGGGAGATAAGGGTGCTGGAGCCCGCCCCGCCACCCGTCTCGATGAGGTCGAACCTGGCGCCGTCGAGCGACTCCTCGATGAACCGCAGTTTCTTTGCCAGGAGCACGTCGAGCAGGTGATGGACCCAGGCGGGGGTATCGATGGCGGCGAAGATCATGGCTTCCTCGCCGTAGAGGCAGCAGGCGTGCTGCCAGCATCCGGCCTGCTCGCCCCAGACGAACCCGCGCA
>CAYVAM010000188.1:7128-8663 GCA_964449275.1 uncultured Anaerolineales bacterium | reverse complement strand
GGGGATAAACCCCGGCGCTACGGCCAATCCGCAGGAAATCGTCCCCTGCCAGAAATCGTTGCCGCACCGGCCGGCGATTTCGAGCAATCCCGCACGTGCAATCCGGCCGACCTCACGGTATACTAACAGACCTCTGCCCGATTCAGGACGTCCGGGTACTCGAAGCAGGAAGGGCCGGCAAGATGCGAAGGAACATCGTCCACGCAGGCGCCGGGTCGCTGACCTATGCCATCCGCGAGATCGTCGAGGTGGCACACAAGTTCCGCGACCTCGGCATGGAAATGACTTACGAGAACATCGGCGATCCCGTCCAGAAAGGGGAGAAGGTCGCGCCGTGGATCCGCGAGATCGTGCACGAGGCCATCGACCAGAACCTGGCGTGGGGCTACTGCAACACGACCGGCGTGCCCGAGACGCGCGAGTTCCTGGCAGCCGAAGTCAACAAGCGCGGCGGCGCCCAGGTCACGCCGGACGACATCATCTTCTTCAACGGCATCGGCGACGCCGTCAGCAAGGTGTACGGTTTTCTGCGGCGTGAGGCCCGCGTCATCGGTCCGACGCCCGCCTACAGCACGCACTCATCGGCCGAGGCCGCCCATAGCGGCTACGAACACCTGACCTACGACCTCGACCCGTATGCCGGGTGGATGCCCGACCTGGATGACCTGCGCCTGAAGGTGAAGTACAACGATTCGATTGCGGGGATCCTGCTCATCAACCCCGACAACCCGACCGGCGCGGTGTACCCGCGGGAGGTCATCGAGGGGATGATGAAGATCGCCCGCGAGTTCGACCTCTTCATCATCTGCGACGAAATCTACACCCACATCGTCTACAACGGCAACCAGGTGCTGCACACGTCGGAGGTTATCGGCGACGTGTGCGGCATCGTGATGCGCGGCGTGTCGAAGGAGGTGCCGTGGCCGGGCGCACGGTGCGGATGGATCGAGGTCCTGAACCGCCACCGCGACGAGATGTTCGACACGTACGTCAACTCCGTCGTGGCGGCAAAGCGCCTGGAAGTCTGCTCCACCACCGCTCCACAGATGGTCATCCCCCGCATGATGGGCGACCCGCGATACGTGCCGCACCTGAGACGGCGCGCCGCCATCTTCGAGGCACGCGCCAAGCAGGCCCACGAGGCGCTCCAGGGCATCCCCGGCGTCCTCGTCAACCGCCCGTCCGGCGCGTTCTACATGACGGTCCTGTTCGAGGACGGCGTCCTGAACGATTCCCAGACGCTGGCCATCGCAAACGACGCGGTCCGCAAGATGGTCGAGGACCTCGTGGACGGCGGTCCGAACGACCAGCGGTTCGTCTACTACCTGATGGGCGCCACCGGCATCTGCGTCGTGCCGCTGACGGGCTTCTGCTGCCGCCGGGACGGGTTCCGCGTGACGCTGCTGGAGACGGACGACGAGAAGCGGCGGTGGATCTTCTCGACACTCGCCAAGGCCCTGCGCGAGTACCTCGGACAATGACGAATGACGCCGCCGCGGAAAGCCCGTAGGGTGGGTGCTTTGCACCCACGCCGC
>CAYVAM010000188.1:0-7028 GCA_964449275.1 uncultured Anaerolineales bacterium | reverse complement strand
TTTTGCACGCACGGTGGGTGCAGAGCACCCACCCTACAGCAGCGCCGTCGAGAAGCCCGTAGGGTGGGTGCTTTGCACCCACGCCGCTTCGACAACATTGCGCGGCGGGTCAGGAGACCCACCGCGCTATGCGCGGGCCGCGCGCAGCAGCAGCCCGTAGGGTGGGTGCTTTGCACCCACGCCGCTTTTGCACGCACGGTGGGTGCAGAGCACCCACCCTACAGCAGCGCCGTCGAGAAGTATCGTTCGGCACGGTCGGACAGAACGGTGGCGATGTTGCCCTCGACGTGCTCCGCCAGTTGCCTTGCCGCCCAGACGTTGGCGCCCGAGGAGATGCCGACCAGCAGTCCGTAGTCCCGGCCAAGTTGCCGCGTGGTTTCGATCGCATCCTCGTCGGTTACTTCGATGACTTCGTCGATGAGTGACGTATCGAGGATCGCGGGGATGAACCCGTCGCCGATGCCCTGGATTTGGTGCAGCCCCGGCTCATGTCCGAGCAGGGCCGATACGTTCTTGGGCTCGACGGCGGCAATGCGGACACCCTTCTTGTGCTCGCGAAGGAACTTGCCGATGCCCTGGAGCGTGCCGCCGCTGCCGACGCCCGCAACGAAACACGCGATGTCACCCGACATCTGGTGCCACAACTCACGGGCCGTCTCCTCGTAATGGGCGCGTGGGTTGTCCGGGTTCTCGAACTGCTGCGGCACGAAGATGCGCGGGTCCTCGCCGGCCATCTCCGTAACCCGGCGGACGGCGCCCTCGATGCCCTCCTCGTTGGGGGTCAGCACGAGATCGGCCCCGAGCGCCTTGACGAGTTTCTTCCGCTCCTCGCTCATCCCCTCGGGCATGACGATGCGAACCTGGTAGCCTTTCAGGCGGCCGACGAGGGCCACGCCGATGCCCGTGTTCCCGGAGGTGGGCTCGACCAGGATGGAGTCGGGCTTAAGTTTCCCGTCGCGTTCGGCGCCTTCGATCATCGCCAGGGCCACGCGGTCCTTGATGCTGCCGCCGGGATTCAGGAACTCGGCCTTCGCGAAGATGAGTTCGTCCTTCAGCCGGATGATCGGCGTGTTGCCGATGAGGTCCAGGATATTGTCGGTGAGCATCGGGTTTTCCCTCGTCAGCGGCCTTGAGCCCCGGAACACAACCCGCCGCTTCATACGTGTTTAGCGACACAGCGCCCTTCCGCGGGTGGCATGGCCACCCGCCCGGCCACGGACGCAGGTAGCGTAGTAGTACTAACCCGCCGCTCGCGCGGCAGGCATGGCATCCGCAATCTGAAATCTGAAATCTGAAATCTGAAATCCGCAATCTGAAATCTGAAATCTGAAATCTGAAATCTCAAATCCGCAATGGATTACCGTTCCAGGATCGACGGCCGGTCGATGGCAAAACCTTTCCACTCGGCAGAGACCATCGGCCAGTCGGTCGGCGCCGCCAGCAGTTCCGGCCCGGTCTCGAGGCACAGGATCGTGTCTTCGGACTTCGTGCCGGCGATCGACGGATTCCACGCGAACGCCTGGCCGTCGAGGGCCGCCACCTTGCAGCCGGGCATCGCCTTGACCTCGCGCGGCAGGTAGCCGATGGACCCGCCCTGATGGTGGAACATCCACTGGTCGGGGAAACTGACGGTGGCGTAAGCCTTCTGGGCCTCGGCGAAGATGTCGCCGAGCATCGCGCCCGGCCGCGTGGCGGCCATGAGCGCGGCATCGACCGTGACGACGGCACGGTGGCGCTCCGCCAAGTCGCCGCGAACCTTCTCGAACGACGCCAGCCGCGAGCACGCCGCAATCAGCCCGCCACGCTCCGCACACGACGCCACCATGAAGTACCGCCTGACGTGCTTGCCGGTGGGCAGCGGATGCCGGTGCCTTTCGAGCCGCACGTCGGCCCCGACGAGAAGGACCCACGGCAGGCAGCCGCGACGCCTGAGTTCCATCGCCGTCATGGCGGCCAGTTCGTCCTCGGTCTGGCCGGGATCGGCGATGCGGGCCACAGTCTCGACGGCCGCCACCACGTCGGTCGCCAGCGCGCGGTAGCGCTGGACCTCGCCGCCCGTCAGCGTCCAGCGAAGGCGGTTGAACACATCGGGAAGCGGTGCGGCGTCGATGCCCTCCACCGGCACGTCGGCCGCAACACGCCGCGAGCCCACGGCCTTCCAGATGACCTTGGCCCGATCGGCCGGGTCGGCGTACGAGTAGCCGAAGACCTCGACGTCGGTCCCTGCCAGGTCCTCCCCACGCAGGCGCGTCGCCTCGATGTTGTTCGTCACGACCGCCGCCCCGTCTCGGGCAACCACGAGCGTTGAGTTGCCGACGTCGGCGGCCGTGGCAACGTAGTTCCGCGCCCCGCACGTGTACCAACTGAAGTTGCACCGGCGTGAGAACAGGACCGCGTCGAGGTGGAGCGCCTCGAGCAGTTCGACGACCCGGCCGTGCTTGTGCCTGCGTTCCGCCGTGAGCGGCATGGCGTTGGTCCCCCGTCTGTTGGCAGGCCCATGGCGCAGGCGCCGGATCCTGGCTGGTCCGCCTGCGTAAAGGCTCAGCGTCAATTCATCGTCAGACTTGCCGGACAGACTTGACCTTCTGCGTCTATTCTGAGGGCGCGGGTACGGGATTTCAACAGGGAAACTCCGGCGAGCGGTCTACTCGGCCGGTTCCTCCGGCGCTTCGGGCGCCTGCTGTGGCTGCGGTGCGTTCATGTCGATGGCGAACTTGCCGCGCACACGCTCCAGCAGTTCCGCCCGCCGCCCGATCCGCCACACCAGGAGCGTCAGCGGCGGGCGCTTCTGGTCCTTGAAGACGATGACGATCTTGCCGAACCCCATCAGCCGCTCCAGCAGGTCGGTCGTATCGACGTGTGTATTGTAGTCCTCGCGGCCGATGTGGTCGCCCGCCTCCGTCAGGCCCCACTGAATGTTCATGTAATTCGGCGTGAACACAACGTAATAGAACAGGCCACGGATCCAGGAAATCAGCACCGTCAGCAGCCCGATAAGCGCCAGCGCCAGGTACCCCATCCAACTCATCTCGATCGTGATATGCCCGAACGTCCGGACGAACGGCCGCACCCATCCCAACAGGTGAAGCCACAGCAGCAGCGCCAGCAGGCACAGCGCCCCGATCAGGACCACCTTCACGTTGATCTCGAACTCCTCGACCAGGAAGTTCAGGAAGAAGACGGCGAACCAGGCCCCGCCGATGATCTCCGGCGTAACCGCCTCGCCAAGCCACCCCATCTCCTTCAGGAACATGACGGTGGCCGCAACGAGCGAGATCGCAACCGTCGGCACGTACAGGGCCTTGCGGCTCCAGTTGAAGACGACCAGCCAGTCGTGGATGTCGGGGTCCTGGCGGACCTCGCGCTCGGTCCGCAGGCGCGTCCGCACCGTCCGCCGCATAACCAGCCAGACGACCACGCCCGCAACAACCAGCCCGGCGGCGATGTAAACCGCGATGGCCTGATTCGATGTCCAGTCCATAACCACCTATTCTGACACCGGACGGCACGGATTTCAACGTTGAAACTCCACGCCGCCGGTCGGTATCATCGCGCGGCACAGGCGAAAGGGTGGAGAAGATGGCACAGCGTCGCATGCTTGGCGCGATCGTCGCGGCCGGCCTCCTTCTGGCGTCGCTCTCGGACCGCACGCCGGCGGCCGAACCCGTTCAGACGCAACGTTGGGTCGGGTCGAACTACACGCCGGCCTACGCCGTGAACGCGGTGCAACTGTGGCACGACTTCCGGCCCGAGACCATCGAGAAGGAACTGGCGGCCGCACACCGGTACTTCGGCCTGACCTCGCTGCGGGTGTACCTGCACAACATCCCGCATGAGGCCGAGAAGGAGGTGTTCCTCGCGCGCATCGACGAGTTCCTGACCCTCTGCAACCGGCACGGCATCCGGCCCGGGTTCGTGTTCTTCGACGATTGCTGGAACCACAAGGGCGTGGAACTTGAGTCCAAGCCGCCCGTCAAGGGACGCCACAACGGCCGGTGGGCGGCCTGCCCGCAGGATAAGCATCGCACCGACGACCACCTGCCCCGCCTCAAGGCGTACGTCCAGGACGTCATCGGCGCGCACCGCCGCGACAAACGGGTCCTGTGGTGGGAGATCATCAACGAGCCGAACCGCCGCAGCGCCTACAGCACGCGACTCCGCAAGACGGCCTACGCCTGGGCCAAGGAACTGGCGCCCGTCCAACCCGTCATCAGTTGCTGGAACGACAACGAGGCCACCGACATCGTTGACGCCCACAACTACCGGGCCGACTTCGCCGCTTGGGACAGGCAGACCGACCTCAACCCCGACAAGGGCGCCGTGTTCACCGAAGCCGGCGCCCGATGGTACGCCCCCCGCCCGAGCAACGGCGAGCCGGTCGAGGTCGTCCACTGGCTGAAGCGCCGCCGCGACGCCGGCAAGTACGTGCCCGGCGTCTACCTGTGCTGGGAACTCATGGTCGGCAACTCCAACTGCCGCTGGTACTGGGGCACCAAGGACGGCACGCCCGAACCGACGGTTCCGTGGTGCGGTCTGATGTGGCCCGACGCCACACCCGTCTCGCTGGCCGAGGCCGAGGCCGTCCGCTCCTACGTCACGGGCCGCCGCCGCGCGCTGTTCTTCGACGACTTTCAGGACACGCCGCCCGCGCCCCGCCGCCCCGGATGGACGGCCTACGGCGCCGCGGGCACGAAGGGTAGCGGCGTCCTCGCCGTCTCGCCCGGCGTCAAGATGATCGCCGGCGATACGAAGTGGAGCGACTACGTTCTCGAAGGCGTCGTCATGCTCAAAGGCGAAGGCGGCAACGCCGGACTCGTCTTCCGCGTGAACGATCCCGGCCCGGGCTTTGACCAGATGCGCGGCTACTACGTCGGCTTCGACACGAAGCGTCTGTACCTCGGCAAGATGGCGAACAACTGGCAGCCCCTGGCCGAGTATGACCTCGCGCACCTCGACTGCCGCGCCGTCCCCGGCGTGTGGAACCAGATCCGCGTGGCTGCCGAAGGGGCCCGCATCCGTGTCTGGTTCAACCGGATGCATCCTTCGGCGGACAAGGAGCGCGGCCTGCGGATCGACTGGACCGACCGAAAAGACCCCATCCTCGCCGGCAGCGTCGGCGCACGCGCGCACCGCATCGAGGCCTGGTTCGACAACGTCGTCGTCCTTCCGCCCGACGCCCTGCCGGAGCCTTCGCCATGAGCGACCCCCGTCCTCGCGCCGCCGCCACACCCCCGGCGCCCGCCCATGAAAGGATCCACAGGATGAACGACGCTTCCCTCTCGCGACGCGAATTCGTCGCGGCCGCCGGCGCCGGCGCAGCGATGGCACTCACCGAAACGGCTGCGGCGGACAAGGACTCTACGGTGGCGAAGCGCCCCAACATCCTTATGATTACCTGCCACGACATCGGCCAGCACCTGGGATGTTACGGCCTCGAGACGGTCCGCTCGCCGAACCTCGACGCCCTGGCCCGCCGCGGCATCCGGTTCCACAACTATTACGGCGGGGCGCCCACCTGTTCGCCCAGCCGCGGCGTGATGCTCACCGGCCGGTACCCGCAGTCGAACGGCCTGATGGGCCTGACGCACGCTCCCTGGTGGTGGTCGCTGAACGAGGGCGAACGCCACCTCGCCGCCATCCTCCGCGACGCCGGCTACCACACGGTCCTGGCCGGACTCCAGCACGTGACCCGGAACGACCCGCACACGCTCGGCTACGACGAGGTCCTCTCGCGGCGCCAGAAGGCCGAGGAAACGGTCGAGGCCGCACGCTCCGTTCTCGCCAAGGCCAAGGGGGCACGGAAGCCCGTCTTCCTGAAGGTCGGCTTCTTCGAGGTCCATCGCCGCGCCGGCTCGTACAGCCACCGTGAGCCCGACGCCACCAGGGGCGTCTTCATCCCGCCGTACCTGAAGAACACACCCGCAATCCGCGACGACCTCGCCCGTTTCCAGGCCGACGTCCACTTCCTGGACGCCTGCATCGGACGTATCCTCGAGGCTCTGGGCAACAGCGGCCTGGCGCGACGGACGCTGGTTATCTTCACGGCGGAGCACGGCATCGCCTACCCGGGGGCGAAGTGGTGCCTGCGCGAGCCGGGCCTGCGCATCCCCTACATCCTCCACCAGCCCGGCACGGCGCTTGAAGGCGGGAAGGTCTTCCGGCAACTGATGAGCCACGTCGATTTCCTGCCCACGCTGCTCGGCCTGGTTGGCGTGCCGGTTCCGGAGAACGTCCAGGGCATGAGTTTCGCACCGCTCTTGCTCGGCAAGACCGACAAGGGCCCGCGACGGTACGTCTTCGGTCATCGCCAGCCCCACGCCCGCCGCGAAAACGTCGCTCGCAGCGTCCGCGACGAGCGGTTCAAACTCATCCGATGCTTCGAGAACGACCGCGTCGTCCAGTACCCCACCGACGCCGTGCCGATTGCCGTCTCGCGCCACACCGCCCGACCCCAACGCAAGGGCGCACGCCCCTTCGCCGAACTCTACGACCTGAAGGAGGACCCGAACGAGTTCCACGACCTCTCCGGCGAGGCGAACTGCGCCGACGTGCTCGAACGCCTCAACGGCGTCCTGCTTGCGTGGATGCAGGAGGTGGACGACCCGATCCTGCGAGGCCCCATCGCCACGCCGTACTACCGCCGCGCCATCTCGGATTTGCGGAAGTACCGCCCGCGCAGCCAGATCTAGTCACACGAAACGGCGGGTGCCACTGGCGGCTTGCCCGCCAGTGCGTAGGGTGGGTGCTTTGCACCCACGCGGCTTCTGGTCTTGGCCCTTACTGCACGCACGGTGGGTGCCACTGGCGGCTTGCCCGCCAGTGCGTAGGGTGGGTGCTTTGCACCCACGCGGCTTCTGGTCTTGGCCCTTACTGCACGCACGGTGGGTGCCACTGGCGGCTTGCCCGCCAGTGCGTAGGGTGGGTGCTTTGCACCCACGCGGCTTCTGGTCTTGGCCCTTACTGCACGCACGGTGGGTGCCACTGGCGGCTTGCCCGCCAGTGCGTAGGGTGGGTGCTTTGCACCCACG
>CAYVAM010000187.1:6838-8669 GCA_964449275.1 uncultured Anaerolineales bacterium | reverse complement strand
CGGGTCCGTGCGGCCCGGCGGTCAGCGTCTGCTGGTCGTTGTCAACCGGCATCCCTGAGGCCGTGGTCAACCTTTTCTTATCTGCCATGGCGGGTCTCCTTTTTCAAAACGCGTCCTGGATCGTAAATGATCCTAACCCAAAGGCAAAACGACAGGGCTCCCCAACGCTATCGCCCTCTGGCCTTTCGGGTGAGGCAATCTGAGCACACGCCCCGAACCTGCACGTGGGCGGCGGCGGCGCGGCCGAAGGCTCTGACCGATCGGGGGATCGGCAGGTCGTTGAGCGCCTGGCTGCGGAAGTCCTTCACCGCCCCGCACGTCGCCGGAGTTCTGACTTCGGAACGGCCACGCCACGATCTCCAGTAAGATGGATTACAATCTGGCAATTATAGCCACGTCGGCCGGGCCAGTCAACTCCTCGTACCCACGAGAATCAGGGACCGTCACCAATGGCATTAAGTCAAGCGGCAAGGGCCTTCGGATGCCCCAAGAGGCCCCCGGGCAACCCTTGGGGCGCCGTCCTCAAGCCCGGTTCTCCCGCGGCCATGCAAGGCCGGAAGCCCGCCAGGATCCTCTATCTTAATGCCATTGGTGACTGTCCCTGTTTCTGGTCATCGGGCTGAGCGTGTGTTTCCAGGGGGCATGGCGCTGTACTACTTCACGCGACGCAAGCACGTCGAACGGTTCAACCGTGCGACGCCGCCGTGGATCCGCCGCCTCTTCGTCGAGATGGGGGCGTAAGGCGGCGGGACGGCAAATGACGAATGTCAAATGCCTAATGACAAATGTCCCACGGGGTGAGCGGCCGATGTCTGGTCACGCGACAGCACGGCCGGCCACGCAGAAGTCCGCCACCTTGACCACCGAGCGAAAACACGGCTACCGTCCTCAGGTTGTCCCCAGGTTTCAGGCTTACAGGTATGTGGGTTTGCAGGTTTGCGAGCGTCCCCAGATTTCCAAGTCCCTAAGGGCAAGCTTGACCCTCGTTTCACACAGCACGGACGCGGCGTGAAACGTAGGTGGCCGAGCCCTTGCTCGCCCCCTACTTGCGGAAGCCCTTCACCGCCTTAGACAGCTTGGTTCCCGCTGCGAACGAGAGTTCGTCCCCGTCAAACTCGCAACGGTAAAGGCCCTGAAGATTCGAGGGGACTTTGAGTCTCTTGTCCCAGAGGAGGACGACACGCTGGTCGTACAGTACGAACGCAGCACCAATCTCGATCAGCACGTTGTTATTGACTGTCCCAGACGCCGCAGCAGTGTCGTCATCCGGAGAGACGATCATCACTCCTGCTTGGCATTGGCGCATCGCTGTAAGAACTTTGTGCGGAACCGGGATTGCCGGACTCTCCTCTTCCACGGCGATTTCATACTCGATGTCGTAGAGATCGAGTACGTCCTTCACCTGATCCACGATCTTCTTGTTCTTCCCGTGGGTGATGAACACTTTGAAGGTCTCTGGCGTTGGAAGCGTGGCGGCTGGAGGAGGGGCGGACTCCTCAGTGGGTGCCTCCAGTGTCGACACGGTCTCCTCTGGCGACGGTCCCTCCGAGTGATTTGGAGAGTCCTTCTCGGCCTCGACAGTAACCGGTGTCGGACGCAAGTCCTCAGTCGATACGAATGGTCCAGTTCTCGTCTGGTGAATGAACCCGACGAACGCCCCGTCATCCTTGAGAACCCTCAGCACCTGTGGTATGCGCTCAGGAGGGACGCCAAAGTCGTGCAGAAGAACGTTTTTGGCGATGTCGTCACTTGGGAACTTCGCCCTATTGTACTTCGCGAAGAAGTCCCTCGTTATCTTCGGTCGCAACGCAGCATCGCCGCGGGCTATCAC
>CAYVAM010000187.1:0-6828 GCA_964449275.1 uncultured Anaerolineales bacterium | reverse complement strand
GTCATCTCCTTCTTGCGTAGGTGCGGTGCATCGCCTGCCAAGCTCGTCTAGTGCGATCGTGGCCGAGCCGTAGGCCCCCTTGGTGAGGCCGTAAGCCACAGATGCACCGGTGAGAGTTCGCCATGCAGAAGAGGTGGGAGAGATGCTCAGGCCCATCGCAACTCGGTGCGGTGCTGTTGGGTCTCCTGCAAACTGATCAGTGATGACTTGGGCGACGGTTAGGGCCTCACGTAGGGAGTGCCTGGGCACTGCCGATTGACTGAGCCGTTTCCGCTTCTGCGGTGTGCCGCCTTCGTCTTTCCTCGCGGCCTTCTTCCTAGGCATGGCTCCCTCCCTTCGGTCTTGAGCCCCCAACTGGTCGCTGCGACGTTGTCGCACGCCTGCCGCAATGCCGACGCCCCCGCCGGCGAACGGCCCGAGCACCAAGTCCTAGACAACTATATTCTAGCCGGATATAGCGGCATTCGCAAGCAGAAGATTCCAGCCCGCGTTCCTCTTCCGTCGCGTTCTCGCTCAGCGCTTGCTCCATTGAAGCTCGGACAGCCTGATCCGCTTCCGCTTCTCTCTATCCAGGATCCCCGTGACGGTCAGGGCCATAATACATTTACCGGAGGGGCGCTTGCGTTTGGCGGCGCGGGGTTTGGCTTGGGAGCCTCGTTTTCTGGGCATGGGGATGGGTTAGGCGGGCAGGGGAGAAGGAGCAAGTGAAAACTGCCCGCGCGGTGGGCAGGATGGCTCAGCGCGCTCGGCACCTGGGCACGTGAGGCGCGGTGGTTCGGGAGAACCACCGCGCTATCGGCCGCTGCTTTCAAGTGGGCGCAGCCTAATCGCTCGGCCGGGCGGCCTTCCAGCCGGCCTTCAGAAGCGCTGCCATTTCTTGGAGGCGGGCGGCGTGCCAGGCGTCGGCGGCAAGATTGGTCTGTTCCCACCGGTCGGTCGCCAGGTCGTAGAGTTCCTTCTCGACGCTGCCGTCCTTCAGCGTCCACTCGGCGTAGCGGTAGCGTTTTGTGCGGACGGAGCGTCCGGTGGCGGTCGCGCCCAACTTGAGAATCGTGAAGGCGGCCTTCTTCCACGGCCGGTCGGGGCGGGCCAGGAGCGGCACGAGGCTCGTGCTTTCAAGATTTGCCGGCGGCGGCATGTCGAGCAGGTCGCAGAGCGTCGGCACGAGGTCCACGAGTTCGGTGATCCCGTCGCAGACGGCGCCGCCATCGGCCAGGCCGGGCACTCGGACGAAGAACGGCACGCGGGTCGATTGCTCGAACAGGGCGTACTTGCTCCAGCAGCCGTGCTCGCCCAGGTTGAACCCGTGGTCGCTCAGGATGATGACGATGGTCCGGCCGGCCAGGCCGGTGCGGTCGAGGGCGTCGAGGACCAGGCCGACCTGGGCGTCGACGAACGAGGCGCAGGCGTAGTAGGCGTGGACGGCGCGGCGGGCGGCCTCGGTCGTCACGGGTTTTCGGTACGTGCTGTTGAAGATATCGTAGTTGCGGCCGAACCGTTTGGCGACGGCGGGGATGCCGCGGTCCTTCTCGGGCGGGGCCGCAGGGGCGGGGATCGCGTCGAAATCGTACAGGTCGAGGTACGTCTTGGGGCAAACGAGCGGCGTGTGCGGCCGCGAGAAGCCGACCGACAGGAAGAACTGGTTGCCGGTTTGGGCGAGTTCCTTGAGGATGGAGGCGGCCATTCGCGCCTTTCGGCCGTCGTGTTCCTGCTCGTCGCGTCGTCCGGAGTCGCCGACGATGTTGCCCATCGGCTGCTGGAACATGGACCGGGCCCGGTTGTACTCGCGGGAACCGGGCTTGGCGGTCTTGTAGATCTGGGCGCGTTTTCTCGAGAGTTCCGACAGGCGCTTCTCCTCATCGGGGTCGGCCGAGAAGCGGAACTTCGGTTTGGGCAGGTTGGCCGCCGCGTCTTTGAGGTGCTTCGGATAGCCGGTCGAGACGCCCTTCCATCCCGGCGGGCGCCCGCAGAACTCGAGGCGGTCGAAGGCGGCGTACTGTTTCTCCGCCATCCGCATCTGGTGGAAGAGTTTGCCGATGTTGATGCTGTAGATGCCCTTGGCTTTCAGCAGTTCCGGCAGCGAGAGCACGCCTTCCGGCAGACGCTCGTGCATCGGCTCGGGGTTCGAAAGCACCCCCGTCGAGTCCGGCCGCAGGCCCGTCAGGAACGACGTCCGCGACGGGTTGCACATGGGCGCCTGGCAGTAGGTCCGCGCGAAGCGGGTGGCGCCGCGAGCGAAGCCGTCCAGGACGGGCGTCTTCGGGATCGGGTTGCCGTAACAGCCGACGGCCTCGGCGGTCATGTCTTCGATGTCGATCAACAGGACGTTCATCTTCGAGGTGTCGGGCAAGGCGGACCTGGCCGCACCGGGCGTGCCGCGTACGCGAGTGGACGTGCATCCGGCGGCCGTCATCCATGCGGCGGTGCCGGTTGTCTTGAGGAACGTGCGTCTGCGCATAATCGGACCTCCGTGTCGGTGGCGTTCGGCTCTCAAACTAGGGCTGCGGCCGAGGGGGCACAACGAAAAAACGCCGGGCCTTTTGGCGGCCGAGGCGCGTTCAGACGCTTGGCCGGACGCGGGCGGCCCCTTTCCGACTTTGCAGAGACCTTGTCAGGGATGGGTGTTGCCGTAACTCTGGAATCCGTTCATCATTTCAACCGTCCTCTTCATGTGCCCGGCGCATCGTTGGGATCAGGACGGCTCGGATGGCCTCACCCAAGACAAGGATGCGGTTGCCGATGACAATCCGGTCGGACCGCCGCCAGGCGCTCTGGATGGCAACGACCCAATAACGCATCTGACCTTCTGGGGTTCTCTTGACGGCTATTATCGGCCCCCCACTCATACCATCTATGTCGGTCAGTTGCGCGCCATTAGTACACCGCAAGGGATCATCCAGTCTCCCGTAGAAGCGATGGGGCTTGCTCTGCAAGTCCTCGGGCAGTTCATTTACTTCACGAATCGGAAGAAGGACGCAGTTCACTTCTTCGCATGGTGTGCTTGACTGGAGATTGACGTTGCTTAACTGGGCGGGGACGCCAAGCATGAAGTGAAAATCGGGGTTTTCTGGAACACCCTTTTCCCAAGCGGTTTCGTCAATGGGCACAATGCCATTCGCCTGGAGGAGTTGTTTGTAGTGATCTCCGAAGTGGATGCAGGCGTAGTCCAAGCCAAGATCGCTGTCGTAGAGCGACTGCGCCCGTGCAAGGACATACTCGAAGTCAATAGGAATTGGAATTGCGCCAGCGGGCGAGTTGGCCCAGGTGTCGTTCAATTGGAAATTCGTGAGCACTTGGCCTGTGCTGTGAGCGACCTTCAAGTCCTCAATTACATGCCCAGCAGTTACCAGAAACCAATCGCCGCAGACTTGCATCACGAACGCCGATACGTTGAATGGCTGCCCAAGCCCTTCATTGGCAGAAGACCTTTCTCCTGGTGTGCGGTCGATCCACCCGATGCTTACGAAATGACGCGCGAAGAACTGGACGATGTCGGCTGGAGCCATAGTTTGTCGCCTCAGCATATCCCGCCAATCCGTGGGACACCACACGATGGTGGTGAATCAAGGGCCTTTTTGTGGTCGACTGCGTGACTAGCAAGCAACAGACCCTATGCTTTCTTGCGAAATCAGCATGTGCTGGACCCGGGAAGGAGAAACCTGTGCCCGTCTCGGGCCTATCTCACTGCCATTGTATCATACCCTTGGTGTTCGGTTGCCTATGCTATTAGGCTGTTCCCCCCCGGCGCTTTCGACGCCAGCCGCGTCTCAGCTTGGGCGTGCGCGGTACAATATGCCCGCCCAGCCTCTCAGGTAACGTCTGGGTGGAGTGCTTCAAGCCGATCCCGCCGTCCTCGTCCATAACAAGGCTTATATAAGTTATACAAGTCGGTCCCTCCCTGTCAACACACCATCGACAACGATGTGGGTCGTCCCCCGAGCCGTCACCGTACAGGCATGTTGTATGCCTGCCACACAGTGGGCACTCGAGCAGCCCTACTGCCCCAAGGGTCCGTTGGTTCAACGCCAGCAAATCTCCCCAGCGGCCAAGCCTTTGCGGCGTAGCCCATTGGGGTAACTGGCGCAGTATCGCGAACATGACTATTCCGCTCTCGTAGAAGAAGTTCGCCACCTGCACACTGCACGCGTCGCGCCACAGGGTGAAGTACCTGTCAGGCGGCCTTGGCCCCTTAGAGGTCAGGCAAAGCGGACAATCGGAAAGCGCGATCCGCCGGTTCCCATCGCACACGTCAACTTGGTGTGCGCACGCGCTTCGTGGGCCACCAAACCACGAGCGAAGCCTATCAAGGGCGCGCTCGAACTTCTTCGTCTTCCATCGAACCTCGCTCGCAGCTATCTCGGCAAGGATGGCACGGTAAGTCTCCAGGAGGGCATCGAAGTCGCTCTCGGGGGATCCTCGCCACCGATCAAGGAAACTGTCAAGAGAGACAGGTCCTGGGCGCGCGCCACAGAAAGGACAGTTGAAATGGAAGATCTGAGGTTCCACCAAGAACCTCCATACCCATCAGGTCGCTCTGCCTGCGGTTCAGGCGTAGGGTTCTGGAGACATCCATAACCACCTTCATGTCAAGGGCGATCTTGCCCCGGTTGATCTGAGGCACCTGCGTCTGCGCATAATCGGACCTCCGTGTCGGTGGCGTTCGGCTCTCAAACTAGGGCTGCGGCCGAGGGGGCACAACGAAAAAACGCCGGGCCTTTTGGCGTTGCGGCCGAGTTCAATGCCCTGTAGCGTGGCGCGTGTCTCGGCGCGGTGGGGGCACTGGCGGACAAGCCGCCAGTGGCACCCGGCGAGGCGCAAAACGCACGGCCGGGCGAGACCGGCCGTGGCACACCCGTGATCGGGGTTCTGAGCACCTTTTCATGCGAAGGAGTCGAAGATGAGCCATCACATCACACGCCGGTCTCTCTTGAAAGGCGCCGCCGCCGGCGCGGCCGTCACCGTGCTCGCGGGTCCGTTTCGGACGGGCGCGTATGCGGCGAACGACAAGTTGAACTGCGCGTGCGTCGGCGCGGGCGGACAAGGGGGGACGCACGTGGCCGAGGCGGCCAAGCAGAACCTCATCGCCCTGTGCGATATCGATGAGGGCCGCCTGGCCGGGGCCGCCAGGAAAGTCGCCAAGCAGCACCCAAAGGTCAAGACGTTCACGGATTACCGCAAGATGTTCGACGAGGCGGCCAAATCGTTCGACGTGGTCTTCGTCGGGACGCCCGACCACCATCACGCGCCGGCCTCGATGATGGCCATCAAGCACGGCAAGCACGTGTACTGCGAGAAGCCGCTGACGCACTCCATCTACGAGGCGCGGCGGCTCGCCGAAGAGGCACGCAAGGCGAAGGTCGCCACCCAGATGGGCAACCAGGGGATGGCCAGCGAAGAGCACCGACGCCTGTGCGAGTTCATCTGGGCCGGGGCCATCGGCAAGGTCCGCGAGGTCCATATCTGGACCGACCGTGCCCTCGGCTGGTGGCCGCAGGGCGTCGGACGGCCGAACTGGACCGAGCCCGTGCCGGCCAACATCAAGTGGGACCTGTGGCTGGGCCCGGCGCCGGAGCGTCCGTATGCGTCGACGTGGCGCGACGGTCCGCACAAGGGCAAGCCGGTGTATCACCCGTTCGTGTGGCGCGGGTGGTGGGACTTCGGGACGGGCGCGCTGGGCGACATCGCCTGCCACGCCATGGCGCCGGCGTTCTGGGCGCTGAAGTTGGGCCTGCCGACGGCGGTGGAGGCGAAGCACTCGGGGTGCAACCGCGAGACGTTCCCCCTGTGGTCGATCATCACGTACGAGTTCCCCGCGCGGGGCGAGCAGCCGCCCGTCAAACTCGTCTGGTACGACGGCGGCAAGAAACCGCCGCGCCCGAAGGAACTGGAGGACAGCCGCCAACTCGGCAAGAACGGTGCCATCTACATCGGTGAGAAGGCGACGATGTTCGGCTCGCGGATCATCCCGGAGGAGAAGATGAAGGCGTTTTCGCAACCCGATAAGACGATTCCACGCGTCAAGAGCCATCACGACGATTTCTTCCGCGCGTGCCGGGGGGAGCGGCCGGCATGCTCGAACTTCGACTTCGCGGGCAACGAGACGGAGGCGGCGCTGGTGGGCAACGTGGCCATCCGGGCCGGGAAGCGAATCGAGTGGGACGGCGAGAAGATGAAGCCGACGAACTGCTCCGACCCGGCCGTGCTCCAGGTGATTCGGCGGGAGTACCGCCAAGGGTGGACGCTCTGAACCTCAAATCTCGCATTTCAGATCTCAGATTTCAGATTTGAGACTGCGGAGCGCGGAGGAGAGCCCGGGAGGACATCGCAGGATGACGGGGCCGATTCGTCTGCGCTGCCGCTACGGCGGCGGCCGAAGTACGCCGAGCCTCAGCGTCAAGTACGCGGGTCCCGGTGTGGCCAAGCAAACGGTGCCGGCGTCGGCCCTGTTTCACGCCGCCGGGTAGAGCGGCAGGGCCTTCTTCCCGCCGGCGGTGTATGCTTAGCGCTACAGCGCCGGTTACCGCGATCCCGCGCGGCGGGCATTCCTGCCCGCCGCGCGAGAGGGCTTGTGCAGTCCCTCAGAGCGGTTTCTTGCGCGGTGGGCAAGAATGCCCACCGCGCAAAAGGGCTAAGTGGCGCTGTAGTGTTAGTCGGTCACTGGTTTCCCGCGCCGGAGTCTCACGTCCTGCGCTTCCGCACGATGAGCCCTGCGAGCCCTGCGGCCAGCAGCGCGAGGGTGGCGGGTTCGGGTGTCGGTGCGGGAGCGCCGCCGTCACAGGGCGCGCCTTCACTCAACACCCATGCCCGGTCGATCATGTCGTAGTCGTT
>CAYVAM010000186.1:0-8676 GCA_964449275.1 uncultured Anaerolineales bacterium | reverse complement strand
CCCTGACGCACAACATCTACGAGGCCCGGATGATCGCCAAGGCCGCCAAGGAAGCCGGCGTGGCCACCCAGATGGGCAACCAGGGCCGCAGCAGCACCTCGCACCGCCTTACGTGCGAGTGGATCTGGAACGACGCCATCGGGACGGTCGCCGAGGTTCACGTCTGGAGCGGCACCGGCGGCTGGGCCGAGGGCCGCGGCCGGCCCAAGGAAAGACCGCCCGTCCCGGACGGGTTCGACTGGGGCCTGTGGTTGGGTCCCCGGCCGTTCCGCCCGTACCACCCCGCTTACGCCCCCTATAACTGGCGTGGATGGTGGTCCTTCGGAACGGGGGCGATCGGCGACATGATGGTCCACAACGTGGACCCCGCGTTCGCGGCCCTGGAACTTGCGGAGCGGCATCCCTCGACGGTCGAGTGCGCAAAGACCGACTTCGTCGATACGGAAGTGGTCTCCCCGAACAACCACGTCGTCTGGCGCTTCGACGCCAAGGGCAGCCAGCCGGCGCTGGCGGTGCACTGGTACGACGGCAAGTTGCGCCCGGAGCGGCCGAAGGAACTGGAGCCGGACCGCAGATTGGGCGGGGGCGGCAACGGCATCCTCATCGTCGGCGCCAAGGGCACGATCATGGGAGGCGGATGGAGCAACTCGCCCAGGATCATCCCCGAAACCAAGATGAAGACCTACCTGAACACCAACAAGGGCAAGCAACCACCACGGACCATACGGAAATCCACCGGTCATCACCGCGACTGGCTCAACGCCTGCAAGGGCGGCAAACCCGCGTTAAGCGAGTTCGGCTACGGCGCGCGGCTCATCGAATTCGTCCTGCTCGGCGACGTGGCCGTCCGGGCCGGCCGGCCAATTCAGTGGGACGGGGCGAACATGAAGGTCACGAACGCTCCCGCGGCCCAGAGGTTCGTGCAGGAACCATACCGCAAGGGCTGGGACCTGGAGAAGGTCTGAGAAGCCCCGCCCGCGGGTGAACCGTCCGAGTTGCACCGGCGACCTCAGGCGCAGCCCTCTTCGGGATAGAGGGTGCGGTTTGGCCGAGGACGTGGGACGTTCCGGGCGTCACTTCCCGTATTTCTGCTGGTACTCCTGAATGCCATTCTGGAGTTTCGTCCGGCACTCCACGTATTCGCGCTTCGTCGAGGTCTTGTCGATCTTCTTCTCGAGACAGTCCTTGAGACCGGCGACGAGGGGTTTGGCCTTCGTGCCGAGCAGGTCGGCCACCGTGATCAGCCCCGGCTGCCACTTGCTGCCCGTGATGAGCCACACGCTGTGCTGGTAGTCGGGTGTCCAGTCGCCGAGGTACTTCACGAAGTCGCCGACGATCCACCTGTACACGCTGGGATCGAAGTGTTTCAGGATCATCATGGTGCGATGTGCCGCCTCGTGCTTGCCGGCGGTGCCGTATCCCTGGGCGATGGGCGCGCTGTAGAGCGTTGCACCGAGTGTCCGGATCACCCTGGCCTCGGTATTCGGATCGAGTTGCACCTTCTCGCCCTGCACCAGAAAGCGGAAGCCCGCATCGTACGATGAGCGTGCGAAGACGTGGCGCTCCTTGGCATAGATGTCGGCCAGGAGTTGAAACTCCTCGGCGGTGATCGTCTTGCGAAGGCCCACGGCGGCCCAGAAGGCGGCCTCGCGCAGATACCACTTCTCGTGCGAGGCGAACTTCCGCACGAGGGCGAGATTCTTCCGAATGTCGGCCGGCTCGGCGCGGCCGAGGGCGAACAGGGCGCCGTCGATCTCCCACCACGCCGAGGTGGGCATCTTCAGCGTCTTCACGATCGCCGGCAGGCACTTCGCCGACACGACCGACGCAGGAATCTTGCCGCGAAGACGCCTGGGATCGGTCGGCCTGCCCCAGTTGTCGTAGCCCGAGATGCCGTCGAAGGCGGCACGCCGCACACGCGGGTCCGCGTGATGGAGGGCCTCGACGATCTCCTTGATGGACGCCTCGTCGGCCTTTTCCGCGAGCCGACGTGCGGCCCAAGTGCGGACCATCGGGTTGTGGCGCCGCATCATCTTCGCACAGAAGGCGACCGGCGCGCGGTCCTTCTGTTTGCCCCTGAGCATTTCGTAGACCTCGTGCGGCTCCGCCGTCTCCTTGCCGAAGCCCTGGCAATCGTCGGTGCGCAGGAACTCCAGATCCGCCGGTCGGCCCCACGGCTGCAGCGGGATCCTTGCCTTCACGCTGAACTTCGTCGGCGGCGCGCCGGCGATCCGCAGCGTCTTCAGGGGAGCCGTGTAGGTGAGGCCGACGGCCCCCGTGCCCCACATCACCCCGCAATAGCGCGTCGTGGTGGGCGGGGACGGCAGCAGGCTGAAGCCGCCGCCGGCCAGACGGCACAGGTCGTAGTACCAGGCCAGTTTGTCCATCTGCCGACGGTAGTGGGCCTGTCTGTCGTGCGGCACGTGGACCGTGGCCAGGCCGCGCCAGATCACGTTGAACCCGCCGCCCGTGTGACCGAACTCGTGCGCGTAGTAGGAATCGGCGAGGATCAGGGCCAGGTGCTGCGCCGCCATCTGGTACGGCTTCTCGTCGAGCAGCGACAGGGCACAGGCGAGCATGCCGTTGCGGCCGTTGGTGTTGGGGAACAGTTCGGCCCGATGGTCGCCGTAGCACACGCTGCCGTGCCCGGCCATGCGGTAGAAGAACTCGAGCGCCCGCATGAACGTCGCCCCGTTGACCGTCACGCCGCATTCCCTCGCAAGGATGAGGGTCGTGAGCACGGGCACGGCGGCCGAGTTCATCAAGCCGCTCTGCACGTAGCCGGGATTCGGGAGCCCCCCGTGGCCCCAACTCCCCGCGGCCTGCGACCGGGTTGCCTGGTCGCACAGCGCCTTCAGCCCGCCGAGGACGCTCTTATCGCCGGTCCTCAGATAGTACTCGCCCAGCAGGATGCCCTGGAGGCCAAGGTGCCACGTGCTCGTCGTGGGACGCTCCGCGACCTTGGCCGCCAACGCCCGGGCCTGGAGCCTGACGTTCGGCAGATACGTGTCGTCGCCGGTCGAGAGCAGGAACAGGCCCGTCAGACACGCCGAGAGACTGTCGCGGTCGGCGCGCTTCCCGAACTTGTACGCGCCGTCGGGCTGCTGAGCCTTGCACACGAAGGCGGCGGTCTGTTGGATGATCCGGTTCGACTTGCGGCAGTTCAGCGGCCACGTCTTGCTGTAGGGGCCCAGGACGGGGATGGTGATCGTCACGTTTGCCTCGCGGCCGCCGCGTTTCACCCTGAGGACGAGGTTGCCGCCGGTCGCCTCGGCCGCAGTCACCGCCTCGCCTAGCGGGACCCGTGGGTCCTCGCCCTTGACGGGCCTGCCGCCGGCCGCCAGGATGACGTCGCCCTTCTCGAGTTTTCCCGCGGCGGGCGAGCCCGGGTCGGCGTCCTGGACGGTCATCACCAGGCCCTTCTCGATCGTCGCATGGATGCCGGTCACCCCCACCTGGAAGCGTGGATACGTGTGCTTCGGATCGATGTGGCTGCCGTGCGCGTGCGCGCTCAATACGAGGAAGAGAGAACCAGCCAGGAACAAACGTCTCATCATAACTCTTTCTCCTGCTGTTCAGTTCCCATCGACGGTCTGGGATGCTTTGCCGCCGGCCGAAGTATACACCACCCAGCGCGGCGTTGCCAGACCTGCCCGCCGTCGATGTCCACGGCAACGTGTTCTTCACGGACGTGAGCGCCTCGGAAAAAGGCTCTGGGAACGTCCTTTCGCGTGCCACTGTGCCACACTGTTGTCACACCCCCCTTGTAAATCGCGTGCGTTCCGCCGGCGAGGAACGATATTGAAGTAAAGGACGGCAGGTTGAGGCTGGCTCCCGCTGCGGGATGGGACGGGGGCCGGCGTGAGGCCTGCTGGACTGCGGGACCGCCCCGAACCGGTCGGCCTTCCTCGGCCGCGGGCCGACCGGCACGGGACCGCTCTGTGCGGCAACCGCACGAACCGCGCCGCGGGTCATGCCTCATACCTTTGCGTGGCCCGCCGGCGCGGGGTTCCCTGGACCATCCGCGAGGGCGCAGCCACCAGCAGGGGGCTTCGGGGGGATTGCGCCCTCGCGTTCCCGGACGCGAAGGCACGCGGCCATCGAGAACGAACGGTCGGCGCCGGCGCGGCCGGGCGGAACTGGGGGCGAAGGCGGGCGCGAAGGAATCCGTCCGCGCCACGGGCACCGTCTCGGGCAACGCGGCCTGCGCCGCGCAGACACCGGCGTAGCCCTTGAAGGACCTGGTGCGGGCCAGGTCTCATTTCCCCGGCTGACCGGCGGCCGTTATTGGCAGCCAGCCGGTGGTATCATAGTATACCTCGAACGAGCCGATACCGGGGTTTCCGCTTTTTGTCCTCATGACCCGCAGCCGCACCTTCCGCGTGCGCCGGCTGGTGATCGGCGCCATGAAGTCGGGACCGATGGTCCTGCCGTTGAAGCAACCCACCCATTTGGAGGCCTTGGCGTCCCAGCACTGGATTACGTAGCGGACGACCGATGAGGACGCGTCCTCTCTGATCCTGAATTCACTAATGGCTGTGAGCCTGCCGAAATCGAGTTGGAGCCACTGGTCAGTGGACGCCGTGGCCTTCCAGGAAGTAGTCGCACTCCGGTCGATGGCCTTGGCGGCTTCACTGCCGGCCTCCTGCGAAGACGCAGACGCGGTTGCCCTGGCGGCCAGATTCCGTGTGCTGCAGGCCTTGCTGAGGTTCTTGACGAAACAGTTGACGAAGGTTGATTTCTTCTCCTTCTCGGGGTCCATCACCTTCATGAGGGCTTCCCCCTTCGAGAGATAGAAACGGCAATTCTTCCACAGTACTTGATTCCAATCCGTCGTGTTGACGATTTCGCATCTGGGCAATCCGATAGGACGCTTGGCCTTTCCGTTCAGGACGCAATTCTCCATGCGAATGCCCATGTTAGGGTGGCAGTCGGAGGCATAACAGCAAAGCAGAAAACCGGGGCCATCGGTGTCATGGAAGAGACACCTCCGCATGGTCATGTGGTCGCAGTTACCCTCAAAGTCGAACGCCTCACCATCCCTACTGCCCAGTCCTATGTCAATAAACCCCCATTCGCTGTCTTCAAAGACCCAATTCTTGCAGCGGAAGAACATCGCCCCGGCCACGCCGTTCCAGGCCCGGAACCCCCGGCCGATGTCGTGCGTGACGCAGTTCCGGACGGCCCCGCCGGCAACCCCGCGGATCCCCAATTGCCACTGAAAGCCTTCCTCGAACAGGCAGCCCTCGAAGGTCATGTTTCCGAAATTATAGATAAAGGACGCATTCTTGTTGAAGTTATCCGGACTGTTGGTCCAAACGCCGGAGGCCAGCCTTCGGAACACGCAATTCTTGATCGTGATATCGCTCAGCACGATCTTGTTATGGCACTCATACGAGAAGAAGCAGATGCCAAGGCCGATATTCCGAGGATTGGGATAGGTCTCGTAATGCCCATACTTCAGAGAATCATGAAAATAGCAGTCTTCGATCCAGATGAACTTCCTCGTGGGGGAACCGTCGGAATACTCCGCGTAGATGCCGGTCATGCAGCGGGCAAACTCGATTCCGACGATCTTGTAGCCCTCCTGATCGGCCAGGTGAATGCCTATCCGGTCCTGCCGGTAATCCTGCCGGTCAATCACGGGCTTCCGGCCCTCGCCATACGAGCCGATGAAAATCGGCTTGTCGGGCGTTCCGCTTCCTTTGGGGTGAATCTCTTCGTTCCAGGTATCGCCACACTTCAGCAAGATGCGGTCGCCGGCCACATAGTCCGTCGACGCCCGCGCCAGCGTCTTCCACGGGCCAGTGGTGCCCTCCGGACTCGCGGCCTGGCCGGTCCAACTGTCGTTCCCTGAAGATTGACTCACGTAATAGGTCGTTGCCTTGGCCGACACCGTGCCGAAGATCAGGACGGCCGCGGCCGCCACGGAAATGATTGAGAACTTGCGGACACATGGTTCCGGTTGCATGCTCCTGCGCTCGCTTTCATCCAGCCGGGAGGTTCCGGATGGCCTGCACAACCTGCCGTCGGGCAGGCCGGAACCTGTTGCGCCCCCCGGAACTCTGCCTGCCCCCCTTTTGAGAACGTTCCCGCTCAAGCCGAGTCACGGATGGCTCGCGGAAAGGCGCGTGCCGCCCAACAGTCGGGGCCGCCCACGCCCGGTAAGGTGTAGTCTATAACGCGTCCGGGAGGGGGTCAAGGAGATGACCTGCCCCGCTATGGAGACGTACGACGGCGAGTGCGAAACCGCAGCGGCCAAGGGCACCGACGCCGTTTACCCGCCGGGGCGGGCTGTGCTTCGCCGCTGACCAGCCGAAAGAAAAGGGGTGGTCCTGCGGCTAGGACTGGTCAGGCTACCTGCCTCGGCCGGCGGCCGGCAAGTAAGCCCAAACCTCCCACGGCCAGCAGCGCGAGCGTCGCCGGTTCGGGTGTCAGGGTCGTCGCGCCCAGGTCGACGCCGTCCATGACGAGGTGCCTGACGACCACGACGTTCGCGCCGGTGAAGCGGACCAGCCCGCCGTCGCCGATGTGGAGCGTATCGAGGTGCTGGTTCGCGCCGAAGTGGACTTCCGCGTCGGCCACGAGAATCGACAGGTGAGCGTCGTCCATGAGCCCGGTGCCGCCGGCGTCGGTGTTCAGGACCACAAGCCCCTCCGCGACCTCGAGCAGGGCGCCCGGGCCGTGGGTCTGGAACCCTTCGAAGCAGACGGTTCCACCGCCGACCTTGACGAGCGTGTGCCTCTCGGCGTTGCTGAGGGCCCCGTCGAACCGGACCTCGCCGCCCGCGGCCGCCGTAAGCGTGAGGTCGTTGCCGATCGTCAGGTCGCCGGAGAAGACGGCCGCGCCGGAGGGGCCCGTGCCGCCGAGCGTCCGGATGACCGTCGCGCTGCCGCCGTCCTGCACGGTGATGTCGCGGTCCACCGTGAACGGTCCGGCGACCAGCAGGGCGGCGGCGTCCGAGCCCGCCGCCTCGCCAAGTTCGACGGCTCCGGCTCCCAGAGCGCCCTCACAAGCGACGACCACCGTTCCGGCGTGGATGCGGGTTTCGCCGGCGTAGGCATTGACCGTCGCGATGGTGAGCGACCCGGCGCCGCGTTTGGTCAGGCCGCACGGTCCGGCGATGGAGCCGGGGCCGGCCAACTCGAGATCGACCGCATCGTTGTGTACAAGGACGGACGCCGGGCGGACGGTGTCCGCGAGATGGATCAGCGGGGCGGCCGCAGCCGTGTCGTCGAAGACGACGTGATCGCCCTCCCAGTAGGTGCGAGGCTTGCCGCCGTGGGACCAATTGGCCGCCCGGTCGATGTCCCACGTGTTGCCGGCGGCGCCTGTCCAGACGAGCGTCGTCAGCCCGTCCCAGCGGGGATCGAAGAGCGGGTCGGCGGCGAGTGGGCCGGCGGCGCCGGCCACCACATCGTCCCAGGAGACGAGTTTGTAGTTCTGCCCACCGGAGTCGTTCGAGCCATCCTGCGCGATGAACAGACCCCCGGCGAAGGTGGCGCCCAGCCCCGTGCTGACGGCCTCGATCCCGTCGGTGTCGTTCGTCCCGTCGATGCCGTTGCCCGACACGATGGCGAACCGGTCCAGGTACTCGTACAGGTTGCCGTCACCGTCGTGGTCGACCCGTTCGAGGATGGCGTAGGTGTTGTTGCCTTGCTCGGAAGCCAACAGGTAGCCCGCCTCGCCCCTCGGATCGCCCACGTGCAGCAGGGCGAGGCCCTCAACGTCGCGGGCCTTGACCTGGCCGGCGCCCTGGCCGACGGGCACGCGGTCGCCGGGGCCGGTGGGCGCGCCGGGATCGGCGTCGTAGCGCCAGATGCCGACGTCCTCCTGGCCGACGAAGAGGCTGCGTCGGCCATCATCGACGACCAGGCCTTCGGTCAGCGAGCCGACGTCCCACGCGCGTTCGAGGTGTCCGCTGATCGATCCGCCATCGTCGAACAGTCCAAACTGCCGGATCGAGCCGTTGCTGTCGTTGTCGGAGAGAAAGACGTGGAACGTGTCGCTGCTGCGATCGTGCCACAGCGCCAGGCCGTAGGGGTCGCTGAACCCGCTGGGGATCGAGCCCGCGGGGCCGAGCGTCCGCGTGGCGGGATCGATCGTGAAGAAGTCGATCGTGTCGGCCGTGCGGTTGGTCGAGGCGACGATGTCCACCCGGCTGCCGCCCAGCGGAAAACCGTAGCGCACGTCCATGTTGTTCTGCTTGGCGCCGGTGACGGCGCTGAGACGATTGCCGGCCAGGTCGTAGACGTGCAGGCCCCACTCGGGGTCGTCCACGTCCTTGTTGTTGCCGATGATCAGGCTCAACGACGGATCGGTCGGGTGCACCCAAACAGCGGCATCGTCGGCCGATTCGGAGTGAGCAAACGGCGGCGTCTCCCGGCGGGGTGCAACGGTGAAGTCGCCGGCGGCCGTCGGAGACATCGCCGCCAGCAACATCGCCACAAGCCACGCCAGGGCAAGGGGTCTCACAGGACGTTCTCCCCTGAAGAATACGGAGCCGGATACCCGGATCGGACGCCGTAGTCGGGAGCCGGTAGGCTGGGGCGGTCTTTTCTTGTCTTGTCCGACAGAGCGGACGCTCACGGCTTCCCGAGACGATTTGTGCCCGCCTTTCGATCCGTCGTACGCCCCATAGATCTCGGGCAGATCCAGTTCGCCCACGACGTCGAG
>CAYVAM010000185.1:0-8689 GCA_964449275.1 uncultured Anaerolineales bacterium | reverse complement strand
CGATACATCGGGACCGGGCATAAAGCCCGGCGCTACAACCGCCTGCGCCCGCCAGGAAAACTTGCCACACCCATCGCCGGCCGGCCCGGCCCCGGGGCTGTGAGGCCGGTCCAGTCTCTTGCGGTACGTGTTTAGCGTCCCACGCGCCACCAAGAGGGTGGCACGGCAGCGGCGAAGCCGCGGCCGTGGGTCGCGTCGCGCCGAGGAGCACACGGTCACGCTGGGCGTGGCCGTCCCACCCGGCGTACCGAGTGCGACTGCACGGCCCAAGGGCCGTGCCACCCCGCTAAACACGTACCTCTTGCGAAACGCCCGCGGCGGCCTTACCATCGTCACGCGAGGTCCATTTGGAAAGGAACAGGAACCGTGACGAACGCGCGAACCGGACGGCTTGTCGCTCTCTTGCTCATTCTGGCCGGCGCAGTGCGAGAGGCGCCGGTCCGAGTCGCTGCCGCTGCGGCCCGGCCGCCCGTCCCAACCACCTACGACGGCCGCGAACCCGACGCCCCGTGGCGAAAGGCCGCCGCCCGGCGCATCGAGACGATACGCAAGGGCAGCCTGACGGTCGCGGTCGTTGACGCCGCAGGCAAGCCCGTCGCGGACGCCGAGGTGAAGGTTGCGATGAAGCGGCACGCCTTCGGCTTTGGCTCGGCCATCGACGCGCGCACGCTCATCGCCGACACCGACGACGGACGCCGCTATCGCCAGACCATCGCGACGTGCTTCAGCAAGGTGGTCTTCGAAAACGATCTGAAGTGGCCGCAATGGGAAGACAAGCAGCGCCGGGGCATGATGCTGAAGGCCCTGGGGTGGCTCGACAAGCAGGGCATTGCGGCGCGCGGCCATTGTCTGGTGTGGCCGTCGTGGCGGCGCATGCCGAAGGACGTCGAGGGGTTGAAGAACGACAAGGCCGCCCTGCGCCGCCGCATCGACAGCCACGTGCAGGAGGAGGTGTCGGCCCTGAAGGGACGCATCACCGACTGGGACGTCATCAACGAGCCGTTGTGGAACCATGACGCCATGGACGTGTGCGGCAAGGAGGTCATGGCCGAGTGGTACAAGACCGCCCACCGGGCCGACCCCGCCACCGTTCTCTACCTGAACGACCAGAACATTCTGGCCGGCGGCGGGACCGACCGCAAGCACCAGGACCACTACGAGGGGACCGTCCGATACCTGCGAAAGGAGGGGGCCCCGCTGGGCGGGCTCGGCATGCAGTGCCACTTCGGGGGCAACCTGACACCGCCGGCGCGGCTGGTCGCTATCCTGGACCGGTTCGCCGCCTTCGGCCTGCCCATCCAGGTCACCGAGTTCGACATCAACACAAAGGATCGCGGCGTGCAGGCCGATTACATGCGCGATTTCCTCACCACACTCTTCAGCCACCCCAAGGTCAAGGGCATCCTGATGTGGGGTTTCTGGGCCGGGCGGCACTGGAAGCCCGACGCCGCGCTCTTCAGCCGCGACTGGACCCTGCGTCCCCACGGCAACGTGTGGAAGGACCTCGTCCTGAAAACGTGGTGGACCGACGCGACGGGCCGAACCGACGCGCGCGGCCGGTTCACCACCCGCGGCTTCCTGGGCGACTACGAGGTCACGGCGGCGGCGCGCGGCAAGACCCAGACCGTCCGCGTCAGCCTGACGAAGCCAGGCACGACGGTCACGGTGAGAATCGGCCAGTAGGTGTGGCCAGGCAAAGAGTGCTTCCTGGCCGAGATGGAGATCTGCGTGCAGCGCGGTGGGTCTCCCGACCCGCCGCGCAATGTGCTACATGCAATCGTGAATTGCTCTATACCGTTGACCGGCCGCCCTGTTCCGGTTATGTCTTGAACGCGTGGTCCCCGTTTCCCGGAAAAGGAGAACGTGATGCTCGATGCCCGAACCGGCCGGATGATAGCCGCCTTCGCGGCCCTGATGCTCTCTATCGCCCTGCACGCATCGTGCGGCGAGTCGCCGTCGCAACCGGCCCCGTCCGGCGGCGCCGCACGCCTCGGGCCCGACGACCTCGTCTACAAGGGCGCGTTCCGGCTGCCGGGCGCGTCCGGCGGAAGCGATTGGGCGTGGAGCGGCGACGGCTTGGCGTACTATCCGGACGGCGACGCCAAGGGGTCCGACGACGGGTACCCGGGATCGCTCTTCGGCATCGGCCACGACCATCAGCACCACGTCTCGGAGATCAGCATCCCGGCGCCGGTCGTCTCGAAGGCGAAGAACCCGGCCGACCTGCCGACCGCCAAGACGCTCCAGCCGTTCGCCGACGTGCGGGCGGGCCACTTCACCGAGTACGAGATTCCGCGGGCCGATCTGGCCGTCCTGCCGCCCATGGGCAAGCAGACCACGCCTAAACTCTACTTCTGCTTCGGCCAGCACATGCACGAGGGGTTTAAGGGGCCGACCCACTGCTGGTGCGACCTGACGCTGGCCAAGCCGAACACGGCCGGGCCGTGGCGCACGGGCGAGTACTCGGAGTACCTCGCGGCCGACTACATGTTCGGCATCCCCAAGGCGTGGGCCGACGCGAACACGGGCGGCCTGTGCCTGGCATCGGGCCGGTTCCGCGACGGCGGGCAGGGCAGCATGGGGCCCACGGTCATCGTCAGCGCCCCGTGGCAGCACGGGAATCCGCCGCCGGCCGACACGGCCCTCAAGGCCACCCCGTTGCTCCTGTACTCGTCGGTGTACGAAGAGGAGGACCAGCGGCACATCCTGCGCGACTATCACCATGCCGACGAGTGGGCCGGTGCCGCCTGGCTGACCGTCGGCACGAAGGCGGCCGTTGTCTTCGTCGGCACGAAGGGCGTGGGTAAGTGCTGGTACGGCTTCGCCAACGGCGTCGTGTGGCCGGAAGAAGGGCCGTGGCCGCCCGTCCCGCCGCATCCCTACGACCAGCGGGGCTGGTGGAGCACGAAGTTGGTCGCCCGGATGCTCTTCTACGATCCGTCGGACCTCGTGGCCGTGGCGGCGGGGAAGAAGAAGCCGCACGAGCCCCAGCCCTACGCCGTCCTCGACTTTGACGATCTCCTGTACAAGCCGCAGGAGCCCCAGCACAAGTACCGCGTTCGTGCGTGCGCCGTCGACCCGCAGCGCGGGCACCTGTACGTCATCGAGTTCCGAGGCGACGAGGACGACAAGTCGCTCGTGCACGTCTGGACGGTGCGGCGGTAGTGGCAGTCAGCCCCCCGGTGACTGTACGTGTTTAGCGCGGGTGGCACGGCAGCCCCGCCGGGGCGGCCGTGGGCACCCGATGCCCAACACGGCCGCCCTTCGCACTGCCGTGCCACCCGGCTTGCGATGCGGTTACGCGGCCGCCCGGGAAGGCCACCGCGCGGCGCCGGGGGCGACTCACGCCCGTGCCGCAAGGGCGCTGCATCCGGGGGCGTCGGCCTCGCTCTCGGCCAGGTCGCTGATCCAGTCGGGGAAGCCGCCGCCCGCGTCCTCGACCGCCATCTGGAACAGTTGCTGCACGACGTCGGGATGGTCGTCGGCCAGGTTCCGTGCGAACGGTTCGGCGGCCGTCAGGTCGTGCAGGAAGGCCCCCTTGCCGTTGACCTTGGCGTTGAACCACCAGTTGTCGTTGATGACGGTGGCGGCGGATCCCCATCCGACGGTGGCGTGATCGCGCAGGGGCGGCCCGCCCGCCAGGGCCTGCTCGAAGAACGGCCGCCCGTCGAGTTCGGTCGGCAGGTCCACGCCCGCGACGCGGAGAATCTCCGCTGTGACGTCCGTGTGCTGGACCACGAGGTCGCTCGTCTGCCCGGCGCCCAGGCCCTCGGGATGGCGGACCATGATGGGCACGTCAAACACCTCCGGGCGGCTCGGGTACCCGCGCTTGCCGATGTAATGGTAATCGCCGATCGAGTGCCCGTGGTCGCTCGTGAAAACGAGCAGCGTATCCTCCAGGAGCCCCAGCACGCGCATCGTCTCCAGAAAAAAGCCGAACCAGCGGTCGCAGAACGTGACCAGGCCGCTGTAGTTGGCCTGTGTCCGGCGCAGCAGTTCCGGCCGCATGGCCGACGTGTCGCGATAGCCCGAGACGACCTGCTCCGGTCCCTCGTCGGGGCCGTACATGCGGCGGTAGCAGGAGGGAACCAGCCACGGCTCGTGCGGGTCGAAGGATTCGACCGTCAGGAAGAACTTGTCGGCGTCGCGGTTCTGCTGGAGCCAGAGGGCCGACTCCTTGAGGACCCGCGCGGCAAAGTAATCCTCCTCCGTCGTGCGGTCGTGGACGTTCATGATACATTGTTGAATGAACTCGATGCGCTGCGGCGTCTGCCACTCCTTGGGAAGCCAGGTATCGACCTCTTTCTGCGTCAGGCGCGGCCCGGAGCGCATCGGGTCTTTCTCCTGGCCGCGAAGGAACTTCCACTGGTCGAACCCGCGCCAGTAATTCTTCGACGGCTTGAACATGTGATACACGTCGGCGATGAGGCCCGTCCGGTAGCCGGCGTCTTTGAGCATCTCGGCCAGGGTCGGCTGCTCCTCCGGAATGGGCCCCCAGCCGGGCGCGCCGACGAAGTCGCCCTTCAGCCGAAAGTCCGCGTTGTGAAACGGATACACGCGCCGACCCGTGTAGATGGCCCGCCGGGTCGGCAGCGTCGGCAGCGATTCCGGATACGCCCGCGTGAAGACGAGCGACTCTTTCGCAAGAGCGTCAAAGTGCGGCGTCTGGGGCCGGTACCCCCAGAACGGCATCCCGCCGTAGGCGCCGATGCAGTCCTTCCGCAGCGAATCAAAGATGACCAGGATGACGTTCATACGTCTGTCTCCTTTCTGTTTGTCACTTCGAGTCCCGGCGCTCCGGGATCGAAGCATCCCGCCATGCACTGTAAACGGTCTTAACCCGTATCAGCCCGGTGCCGGGCCGTCAAGCGATTATCCGCCGCCTTGGCGCTCCACGGGCCGGCGTTTCGGGGCAGCCGTGACCGATATCGCGCCTGCGCCTCGGGCCGGAAATTTTTTATTTTTCGGGCGATTTTCATCCTCCTTTCATGTTCGCCGGATAGACTTGTGCACAGCAAAGGCGGATGGTAAGGTAACTCCCGGGCGTTCCGGGAACGCCGGAAGCCATATTGTGTGTGAAGGAGACTGGCCATGAAATTGTCACATTGGCTAATCGTCGGGGCTGTGGTTGTCGTTGGCGCGGCCGTGGGTGCGCCGTTTGTCCTGGGCTGGGCGCCTGACGACCCGGTGCCGGTGGACGAGAACGAGCGGGAGGTCACGATCGACCAGGTCCCCGCCGCCGTCAAGGCGACCATCCTCAGAGAGGCCGGCGACAACGAGATCGAGGAGATCGAGGAAGAGACCAAGAACGGCGTCACGACCTACGAGGCCGAGTGGCACGAGGGCGGCAAGGAGATCGAAATCAAGGTCGCCGCCGACGGGACACTCCTCAAGAAGGAGATCGAGGACGACGATGATGATGATGACGATGATGACGACGACGATGACGATGACGACGACTAAGAAGGCTTGACAGGGCCTGACACGGGCGGACAATCACCGTCATGGCCTTTGTGGTTAGGATCTTGCACGTGCCGGCCGGCGCCGTGGCAACCGGGCGCCGGTCGGTGTGTTATGAGAGTGGTTCGCGGTGAAGATTCTCGTCATTGAGGACTACGAGCCCATCCGCACGTCCGTCGCACAGGGGTTTCGTGAGGCCGGCTTCGCCGTGGACGCCACCGGTGACGGCGAGGAAGGGCTCTGGTACGCGCGCGGCGGCGACTACGACGTCATCATCCTCGACCTGATGCTCCCCAAGGTGGACGGCCTCACGATCCTGGGGCGGCTGCGCGAGCACGAGAACCCGGCAAGCGTTCTCATCCTGACGGCCAAGGACACCGTCCAGGACCGCGTGAAGGGCCTGGACCTGGGCGCCGACGACTACCTTGTCAAGCCGTTCGCCTTCGAGGAACTTCTTGCCCGCGTCCGCGCCTTGGTCCGGCGGAAGTACGAAGCCAGGTCACCCGTCATCAGCGTGGCCGACCTCGAGATTGACACCAGCGCTCGGACCGTCCGCCGCGCCGGGCGAGCGGTCGAACTGACGGCCCGCGAGTATGCCATCCTTGAGTTCCTGGCGCTGCGGGTCGGCCAGGTCGTGACGCGCACCGAAATCTGGGACCACATTTACGACTTCGACGCCGAGCCCGGCAGCAACGTCATCGACGTGACGGTCGGCCACCTGCGCAAGCGGCTCCAGCGAGGGAAACGGCCGCCTCTGATTCACACGCGGCGGGGCGTCGGATACGTGCTCGGAGAACCCGAATGAGGCGGTCGCTTCGCACAACACTCATCCTGAGCACAACGCTCGGCACGGCTGCCGTGCTCCTGGCCGCCGGGGTGCTGCTTTACATGCTCGTGCGCGACGGCCTCGTGGACCAGTTCGACCGTGCCCTTCTGGACAAGGCCTGCCTGCTGGCCTCCGCCATGGAGTGGGAGCGCAGAGAACTCGACCTGAACTTCGACGAATTCGACATGCACGAGTTCGAGCGGCGCGACCGTCCGGCGTACCTCCAGATCTGGCTGACCGACGGCACGGTGGCCTTCCGTTCGCCCTCGCTCGCGGGGGCCGACCTGCAGCATCCGGCGGGGTCGCTCGAGGGGCCCTTTTGCCGCCGGGTGGTCCTGCCCGACGGTCGGCCCGGCCGCGCCGCCGGTTTCACCATGACCCCGAAAACCGAAGGCTCCTCGCCGCCACCCGACGCTGCGGCCGTCACCGTGATGCTGGCACGCGGGACCGGCTCCGTCGATAGCACCCTGGCGCAACTGGCGGTGCTGCTTGTGGCGGTGGGACTCGCGGCCGTGGCGGTCTCGGCGGGTGTCCTGTGGCTGTTCGTCCGGCGCGGCCTGCGACCGCTCGACCGGCTGGCCGACCGCATCGGCGGGCTGGGCGAGCAGGACCTGTCTCAGAGGATCCACCTGCCGGACGCCCCTGCCGAACTGGAGCCGGTTGCGGCCCGGCTCAACGATCTTCTCGGCCGCCTGGAAGCCGCCTTCGAGCGGGAGCGCCGCTTCAGCGCCGACGTGGCCCACGAATTGCGAACGCCGCTCGCCGGGCTTCGCTCGACGATGGACGTCGCACTCACGAAGTCACGCCGGGCCGATGAGTATGCGCACGCCCTCGACCGCTGTCTGCGAATCACCGTCCAGTTGCAGGCCATGGTTGAGCATCTCTTGTCTCTTGCACGCCTCGATGCCGGGCAGGTCGAGATCAGGCCCGAGACGGTGTGCCTGGCGGATCTCCTCCGCGATGCCTGGAAGCCACTGGCCGAAGCGGCCGAGGCAAGGCGCCTGCGGGTCCGGTGGGTGCCCGGGCCGGAGGTCACCGTCACCACCGACCCGTCTTTGCTGGGTCTCGTTGTCCGCAACATTCTCGAAAACGCCGTCGTCCATGCGAATGAGGGCGGCCTGGTGACCATCGAGACCGTCGCCGAAAAGAACGAGACGACGATTCGCATCGCCAACAGCGGCAGTTGCCTCACTCAGAAACAGGCGGACCACGTGTTCGAGAGGCTCTGGCGGGGCGATGACGCCCGGACCGACGTCGGCATTCACTGCGGCCTGGGCCTGCCGCTCGTCAACCAGGTCGTGACCGTCCTGGGCGGCGCCGTCGCGGCGCGGTCAACCGCGGGAGGCGACTTCCTGATCACCGTCTCCATCCCGAACGCTCCGCCGCACGCTGCCTCACCGTGACCGCGGGTCGAAGGCGTCCCTGAGACCGTCGCCGACGAAGTTCAGCCCCAGCAGCGTCGCACCGAGGCACAGGCACGGAAACAGCAGCAGCCACCAGTAGGTGCGGACCGGGTTGAGCGCCTCGACGGCGTCGCTCGCCAGCGTTCCCCACGAGGCGAGCGGCGGCGGCACGCCCAGACCCAGGAACGAGAGAAACGATTCCTGCAGGATCGCCAGCGGCACGGTCAGCGTCGCGCACACCAGGATCGTCCCCATCAGGTTCGGCAGCATCTCTTTGACGATGGTTCTGGCCGCACCCGAACCCAGGGCACGTGCCGCCTGCACGAACTCCGATTCCCGAAGCGCGAGCACCTGGCCCCGCACGACGCGAGACATCGTCAGCCACGACACGCCGCCGATCGCCATGAACAACGCCACCATCCGCACCCAGATCGTCCGCTCCGCAAACAGAACCAGCAGAATGATCACCAGCAGCATGTACGGCAGACCGTACAGGACGTCCACGATCCGCATCATCGCCGTATCGACGCCGCGCCCCGTGTACCCCGCCGTCAGGCCCCAGAACGTGCCGATGAGAACGCTCACTGTCGCCGCCGACAGGCCCACCGTCAGCGAGATGCATCCGCCCATGAGCGTCCGGGCCAACATGCTGCGCCCCAGCGGGTCGGTGCCGAACGGGTGGTCCCAGGACGGCGGCTGCGGATGCACGCCCGGCAGCGACTTCTGATAGGGCTCCGGCTCGCCGCGCGCCACCGCCGTCGTGTTCTTCACGAGACCCACGAGGCTGCCGCTCACGATGACCAGCAGCAGCACGAGGCCGGTTATCGCCAGGCGGTTGCGGCGGAACCTGCGCATCGCGAGCGCCAGTGGCGAGAGCGCCGGCCGGCCGGCGCCGGCCGCCGCCGAAGACGCCGACGACTCGAACTGCTCCGGCTTCTCAGACGGCTCACGCATAACGGATCCTCGGGTCGAGCCAGGCGTACCCGATGTCCACGGCCAG
>CAYVAM010000184.1:0-8732 GCA_964449275.1 uncultured Anaerolineales bacterium | reverse complement strand
TGGCGAGGGCTCGGTCGAAATGACATCGCTTCGAGAGCACGCTAAACAGGTACAAGCGTGGCCATGCCACCCGCAGGTTTGCGAAACAGTCTCTGAACCAAGGGCCGACGCCGTCACCGGCGCCGGCCCTGAAGTGTCGACAGATTGACGTGAGGCGAACTACTCGTCGCCCTTCTCCTCTTCCTCTGCCCCACCGCTTTCGTCTTCGCCCTCTTCCTCGGCCGGAGGTTCTTCGGCAGTTTCCTCGCCCGCCTCGTCGGCTTCGGAGCCTTCTACCGGGTGCTCGACCGGCAGTTCCTCCTCTTCTTCCGACTCCTCCATGTACACTTCCTCGATGTCGGTGGCGTCAACGCTCTTACGGAGGAGGAAGTAGATGACGGTCTGCGAGCAGAAGAAGAAACTGGCGAGGAACGCTATCATCACGCCCAGGACAACCCAGACCCAGACGGCGAAGATATACGTGGCCCTCGCCTCGCTTCCGAACAATTCCAGACCCGTCTCCGGCAACGGATTCGCCAGCGTCGGCACCTGCCAGAGACGCATCAACTTGTCCTCGGCGCCGCCGGCGCCCCAACTGAACGTCGAGACAGCCTCGTGCGTGATCCGCAGCGTCAGGAATGTCAGGAACTTCACCAGGATGAACGTCGCGCAACCGTAGATGACGCTGAAGACCGTGTAGAAGATGTACTTCCACGGCCGGCTCGAGATGTACGAGATGCTGCGGCTGATGGCGTCGAACGAGTCGGAGCCTTCGGCCGCAATCGTCGGCCACTGGAGCCCCACGCTGAAGGCCCCGCCGATGAAGATCAGCGCCAACACAACACCCATGATGAGAGGCAGGAAAAGCAGGATCCCCACGACAAACTCGCCGACGTGCGGGACCATGAGCAGCAGGCCCGCCACAACCCCCGTCATGATCGCCAGGAACACCAGGACGCCGAACGGAATGAGCGGGCTCGTGACGGTGCTCGGCCACTTGCGGAGGCTGAAAAGGAGGGCCTTCTCCAGGGGGACACTTTCCTCGCGGGCGACCCGTACAGCCGCCATCCGCGTGACGGCTCCGCCGGCGACCGCCCAGATCGCCAGCGACAGGATCGTGTTGACCAGGGCGAACCAGGGGAACGGCTTCTGCTGCCAATAGGCAACGGTCAGTCCCACGACCTCGCGCCCCGCCGCAGCCGGCGCCATGAGAAACGTAAAGAAGTCATCCCATGTATTGCCACCGATGTATGGAAGCGCCCACTCGCCCCACAACGTCGAGGTGGCGATCCCGCGCATGTTCTCGTAGAAACTCACACCATTGACGGTCGTTTCGCCAATGCCGGGGATCTCATCAATGAGAACCGCCAGCCAGAAACTCAGCACCAACGCCAGGAAACACAGCAGAAGGTTCGCCGGATGAATCGCCATCCGGAACGACCGGAGGATCTCGAGAAACGCACAGCACCGGCGCCAGTCGATCGTTTGGATTTCGCCGCCTTCCTCGGACATGGCCCTCTCCTTTCAGGGACACTTCAGACTTTCACACCGCCTCGTGAACGGACGTGGGACCAAATCCCATTGCCGCGACCACCATATTCGGCCCGGACCCAAGATGTGTCAAGAACTATTATGGCCGCGGTCCTCTTCCGGCAGGACCTCCTCGGTTGTGGCGGCGTCGTCGGCCACCTCTTCGACAGGGCGGCTGATGACGTACCGGTCCTCAAACCACCGTCCGAGTTCCGCCATCTTGCACCGCTCGCAACAGAACGGCCACCAACGCTTGTGCTCCGGGTCGTCCGGATCCAGCGGACGGTCGCAGTACCGACACCGTTCCGTCACGGGGGCCTCACTCCTTGTCGGCGTGGGGGCAGGTTCCCGCCGCCTTCTTGCAGCCGGTGCACTTGCCGGGAGCGTTCTCGGAACCTTTCTCCGAGCCGTCCGCCTTCGGTTTATCCTTCTTCGCGCCATCCTTGTAAGACCGGCTGCGGTAGTCGGTGGCGTAGAACCCGGGGCCCTTGAAGATGAGCGCCGCGCCCGTCCCCAGCAACCGGCGCACTTTCATCTTGCCGCACTCAGGGCACTTGCGCACAGCCTTGGCCTTGATGGACTGGAACTTTTCAAACCTGTGGCCGCACGCCTTACACTCGTACTCGTACGTCGGCATCGGTTTCCCCTGATTCCCCGCCGGCATGGCGCCGACTGTGCGCCCGATCCGGCCCGGCCTGGACCTTAGTCGTCAGTTTCCTTCGTCTCCTGATCGGCGGTGGCAGCGGCCCCGTCGCCCGGCGGCGCTTCTTGCCCCGTCTCGGCCTCCGGCCTTCCGCTGGAGACAGCCACGCGGCTGGCACGGAGCGTCCGCTCGCCGAGCCGGTACCCCTTCCGCATCTCCTCGATAACGTGCCCGCTGGGGTGCTCATCGCTGGGCAGGTGCGCCACGGCCTCATGATGCTCAGGGTCGAAGGCCAGCCGGTCGGCCTCGATCGGCGTGATGCCGTGCTTCTTCAGGGCGGCCAGCAACTGGTCGTGGAGCAGGCGTACCCCCTCGAAGAGGGCGTCGAAATCGGGCGTCGCTTCTGCGGCGGCAATGGCACGCTCGAGGTTATCGACGACCGACAGCAGATCGAGCGCCAGGTCGCCGACCGCTTCCTGCCGCCCCTCCTGGACGCGCCGCTCGGCCCGCTTCTGGTAGTTGGAGAACTCGGCCGCCAGGCGCTGGAGGCTGTCGAGGAGTTCCTGGCACTGGCGCTGCTTGGCATCGAGCGCATCCGGGCCTTCCGTCGGAGGGGCTTCCTCCCGGACCTCCTCGGGCGGGGTTGCCTGCGTTTCATCGCGCGCTTCGCGCTGCGGGGCACGAGGCGCCTTGCTCTTCTTGCTTCGCATCATGACGGATTCTCGTCCTTCTGGCTGTGTTGAGTGAAGTAACCTTGTAGGGTGGGTGCTTTGCACCCACCACACAGACTACGCAACCCAAGAACCGCGTGGGTGCAGAGCACCCACCCTACATCCTCGCGTCATGACGGGTTCTCGTCCTTCTGGCTGTGTTGAGTGAAGTAGCCGGCCAGTTTTTCGAGGAAACTCTCGCGCTGCGGCAGGACGCCCTTCTTCTCGGTCTCGGCGAATTCGCGGAGCAGGTCCTGCTGACGGCGCGTGAGTTTCCTGGGGATCTCGACCACCACCTGCACGAGGATGTCGCCACGACCGTAGCCCTGGATGCCCGGCAGGCCTTTGCCTTCGAGTCGGTAGAGGTCGCCGCTCTGGGTCCCCCGTGTGATCTCCATCTCCTCTCTGCCTTCGAGCGTCGGCACGTCCACTCTGGCGCCGAGGGCGGCCTGCGTGAAACTCACCGGCAACATGCACAGCAGGTCCCGGCCGTGACGGTCGAAGAACGCATGCTGCCGGATACGGACCACCGCGTACAGGTCGCCGCGCGGCGCGCCCGGTTCGCCGGCGTTGCCCTGCCCCGCGTAACGGATGCGCTGGCCGTCCTCGACGCCGGGCGGAACCTGGACGTCAATCGTCCGCTTGCGCGTGACGAATCGCCGGCCGCCGCACGCAGCGCACGGGTCGGCCACGACCGTGCCCACTCCGCCGCAGTGGGGACAATCCCGGACGATGCGAAAGAACCCGCCGCCTTGCTGGACGCGTCCCTGCCCGCGGCACGTGCGGCACGTCTGGCGTTTTCCGGAGGTCGATCCGCTTCCCCCGCAGGCCTCGCACTGTTCGCGGCGCGAAAGCCGGACCGTCTTGGTCACGCCCAAGAGGACATCCTCGAGGCTGACGTCGATGAAGCACCGCAGGCTCTGTCCGGGCTGTGGACCCTGCCGTCTGCGTCCCCGTCCACCGAGTCCGCCAAACAGGTCGCCGAACCCGAAGACGTCCTCGAACATCGAGAAGATGTCGCGAACATCGGCGTGGGCCCAATCGTGCACGCCCGCGCCGCGCAGCCCCGCCTTGCCGAACCGGTCGTATCGCTGTCGCCTGTCGGAGTCGGACAGGACCTCGTAGGCTTCGGCGCACTTCTTGAAGCGTGCCTCGGCCTCTTGGTCGCCGGGGTTGCGGTCCGGGTGACACTTGATGGCGCACTGCCGGTACGCCTTCTTGATCTCATCGGCCGACGCATTGCGCCCGACGCCGAGAACAGCGTAATAGTCGTCGTCCGGCATGGGCAAGCCTTCGGCCCTCCGGCGCGCCTCGCAAGCGAGGCGGCTAACCCTACAACGCCACTTGGCGCGCCTTGCAAGCGAGGCGGTTAACCAGGACGCCGCCACGAGCGCTTCAGGCTACGCCGGCGCCTGAACAAACGGGGCGGTGGTGCGCACCTCCGCCCCGTGTGGCTCGTTCTCAATGTTCGGCTCCGTCTACGCGACGGCCTCGTCGCCGATGTCTTCGTCCTCGTCTTCCGGCGCGTCGGTTACCATGACGTCGGTCGTCAGCATGAGCGAGGCGATGGAGGCCGCGTTCTGGAGCGCCGTCCGTGTCACCTTTGCCGGGTCGATGATACCCATCTTCACCATGTCTCCGTACTCGGCGGTCTGGGCGTTGAAGCCGTGCGTCTTTGGGCTCCCTCGGACGTCTTCGACGACGACGGACCCGTCTTGTCCGGCGTTTTGTGCGATCTGTCGCATCGGCTCTTCGAGAGCCCGTTTGACGGTTTCGACCCCGAGTTTTTCGTCGCCGCGCGCCTTTTTCTTTACGGCTTCCACGGCGGAAATGGCCCGCAGGCACACCACGCCTCCGCCCGGCACGACGCCCTCCTGGACGGCCGCGCGGGTGGCGTGCATGGCGTCCTCGATGCGTGCCTTTCTCTCCTTGACCTCGCTCTCGGTGGCGCCGCCGGCCTTGATGATGGCCACGCCGCCCGTCAACTTGGCCAGGCGTTCTTCCAGTTTTTCCTTATCGTAGTCGCTGGTAGTCGTCTCGATCTGTGTACGGATCTGCGTGATGCGTTCCTTGACGGTGCTCTTCTTGCCGCCCCCGCCGATGATGGTGGTCGTGTCCTTGTCCACGACGACACGTTTGGCGGTCCCGAGTTGCGCCACTTCCAGGTTCTCGAGTTTCGTTCCCAGGTCTTCGCTTACGAAGGTTCCGCCCGTCAGGACGGCGATATCCTGGAGGATCGCCTTGCGGCGGTCGCCGAATCCGGGGGCCTTGACGGCACAGACCTTGAGGACGCCGCGCAAGCGGTTCACGACCAGGGCCGCCAGCGACTCGCCCTCAACATCCTCGGCGATGATCAGGAGCGGCCGGGCGCTGGAGGCGATCTTCTCGAGCAGCGGCACGAGGTCCCGCAGGTTCGAGACCTTCTTCTCGTGAATCAGCAGGTACGGATCCTCCAACTCGCACTCCATCGTCTGGGGGTTCGTAAGGAAGTACGGGCTGAGGAACCCCTTGTCGAACTGCATGCCCTCGGTAAACTCGAGGACCGTCTCGATGCTCTTGCCTTCCTCGACCGTCATGACGCCGTCGTTGCCGACCCTGTCGAGGGCCTTGGCAATGAGTTCGCCGATCTGGGCGTCGCCGTTGCAACTGATGGTGGCAACCTGGGCGACTTCATCGTGGCCTTTGAGTTTGCGGCTCTGGTCCCAGATGCTATCGACGGCGGCGTCCACGGCCATGTCGATGCCGCGCTTCAGGGCCATCGGGTTCGCCCCGGCCGTCACGTGCCGCAGACCCTGCTGGAAGATCGACTCGGCCAGGACGATGGCGGTCGTGGTTCCGTCGCCGACGACGTCGGCCGTCTTCGAGGCAACCTGGTTGGCCATCTTGGCGCCCATGTTCTCGAACTTCTCGGGCAGTTCGATCTCTTTCGAGACGGTGATGCCGTCCTTCGTGACCTTCGGGCCGCCGTAGGACTTCTGGAGGATGACGTTGCGGCCGGTGGGGCCGAGCGTGATCCTGACGACATCGGCGAGTTTTTTCAGGCCGGCCGCCATCTTGCGTTTCGCATCGTCCGCGTACATCAGTTGCTTAGCCATCGGTTATCTCCAATGCCTTGCCAGGCTACGGTTTTTGTCGGCCGTCGCGTGATTGAGGGCCACGTTTGGGAACGTACCCCGCTGCTCCCGCAGCGGGCTCGATGTAACGCGCTCGATGTAAGGCGCTCGGTGCAGCGGGCTCGATGTAACGCGCTCGGTGCAACGCGCTCGGTGCAGCGGGCTCGGTGCAGCGGGCTCGATGCAGCGGGTTCGAACGACATAACTCTCGCCCTACTCGACGATTGCCAGGATATCGCTCTCGCGAAGGATGACCAGGTCCACCTCGTCGATTTCGATCTCGGTGCCGCCGTACTTGGCGTAGACGACCGTCTGGCCCTTCTTGACGGCGGGTTTTGCCCGCTTGCCGCTGTCGAGGACCTTGCCTGGTCCGACGGCGACGACTTTGCCCTGCTGCGGCTTTTCCTGTGCCGTGTCGGGCAGGACGATGCCGCCTCGCGTCGTTTCTTCGGCTTCCAACGGTTCGATGACAATCCGGTCTTCGAGGGGTTCGATCTTCATGGGTTGGTCTCCGTCAACACGATTCCAATTGAGGTTCACACTGCCCGGTCTCCGCTCCCTTACGGTCGCGGCTAGGCCGTTGCCTCCGCTCCCTTACGGTCGCGGCTAGGAAGTGGCCGTTGCCGTTTGCCGTTCAATCCGCAATCCGAAATCCGCAATCCGCAATGGTTTACATCATGCCGCCCATGCCGCCGCCCATGCCGCCCATGCCACCGGGAGGCATACCGCCTGGCGGCCCGCCTTCGCCCTTCGGTTCGGGCTTGGTGGCGATGCAGGCGTCGGTCGTGATCAGCAGTCCCGCCACGGACGCGGCGTTCTGAAGCGCGGTGCGGACGACCTTCGTCGGATCGACGATGCCGGCCTTGATCATGTCACCGTAGTGTCCCTTGTCGGCATCGAAGCCGTAGGCGCCCTTCTTGCGGAGGATGTTCCGGACCACCACGCCGCCCTCGTACCCGGCGTTGGCGGCGATCTGCCGGGCGGGGGCTTCCATCGCCCGCCGGACGATCTCAACGCCGGTGGCCTCATCGTCGCCGACCGTCTTGACGCCGTCGAGCGCCCCCAGGCACCTCAAGAGCGCCACGCCGCCGCCCGGAACGATGCCCTCTTCGATGGCAGCGCGTGTCGCGTGCAGGGCGTCTTCGACGAGGGCCTTGCGTTCCTTCATTTCGATCTCGGTGGCGGCGCCGACGTTGATCTGTGCCACGCCGCCCGAGAGTTTGGCCAGCCGCTCCTGGAGTTTCTCGCGGTCATAGTCGCTGGTGGTGACGTCGATCTCGCGTTTGATCTGTTCGATGCGGCCGCGGATGGCATCGGTGGAGCCTGCGCCTTCGACGATGGTGGTGTTGTCGTCGTTGATGGTGACCTTCTTGGCGGTGCCGAGGTCCTCGATGCCGATACTCTCGATGTCGATGCCGAGGTCTTTCATGATCGCCCGGCCGCCGGTCAGGACGGCGATGTCGTCGAGCATAGCCTTGCGGCGGTCGCCGTACCCCGGCGCCTTGACCGCGCAGCCCCGCAGGATGCCGCGGAGTTTGTTGACGACGAGGGTGGCCAGCGCCTCGCCGTCCACGTCCTCGGCGACAATCAGTAGCGGACGGTTCGCCTTGGAGATCTTCTCCAGGAGCGGCACGAGGTTCTTGGCGCTGGAGATCTTCTCCTCGTGGATCAGGACGAGCGGCCGCTCCAGAACCGTCTCCATCCGGTCGGGGTCGGTCACGAAGTGCGGGCTGAGGTACCCGCGGTCGAACTGCATGCCCTCGACCACCTCGACGACGGTTTCAAGGCCCTTGCCCTCTTCGACCGTGATGACGCCGTCCTTGCCGACCTTGTCCATGGCCTCGGAGAGCATCCTTCCGACGCCGGCGTCGCCGTTGGCACTGATGGTGCCGACCTGTGAGACCTCGTCGGGCTTGCTCACGTCGATGGGCTTCGAGATCGTCTCCAGGTGCTCGACGACGGCCGTGACGGCCTTCTGGACGCCTCGGTTGAGTGCCATGGCGTCGGCGCCGGCGGTGATGTTCCTGAGGGCTTCCTTGAACAGGGCCTCGGCAATGACGGTGGCAGTGGTGGTGCCGTCGCCGGCCACGTTGCTGGTCTTGGAGGCGGCCTCCTTGACGAGTTGGGCGCCCATGTTCTCGTACTTGTCCTTCAGGTCGATTTCCTCGGCTACGGTCACACCGTCTTTCGTGACCGTCGGTGCGCCCCATCCCTTGTCCAGGACGGCATTGCGTCCGCGAGGGCCAAGGGTCGATTTGACGGCCCTGGCCAGTTTTTCGACGCCGGCAAGCAGCCCCGCCCGCGCCTCCTCATCAAAGGCCAACATTTTGGCTGCCATGCTCTCGGGTCTCCTTATCCTACGGGTTCCCTCGGTTGAATGCGGAAGAACGAGCCCACCCCCGACCTCTCGCCGGGCGGGTCTGGACCCTTTTCGCTCTCTCAGACGCCAAAGAAGGAGCAAAGCGGGTGCCAAATGGCCCGCTCCAGCGCCCCAGAGGGCCGCGACAGCCCCTGCTGAGCGAAAGCGGGTGTTTACCACAAACGGACCACGACTTCAAGGGCCTTTCCAAACCGTCAGAGCGGCCGTTTAGGCAGGAAAACCATGGGCCGGGGGTGCCATTGTGGCAGATGGACAATCGCATCGCGACATAGGGGCGAGGCATGCCTCGGCCGTCTGTGGCAACAATTTCTCGCGGTCGGGTGAGGCTGAGGGGAAAGCATGAGTTGGGTCTATATTCTATACAAAACCGGCCGTCT
>CAYVAM010000183.1:0-8736 GCA_964449275.1 uncultured Anaerolineales bacterium | reverse complement strand
AGAGAGGTTCAAGCAGCGTTGTCGTACTACTCGGTGTCGATCTTCGTCGTGTGGATCGACCAGTGCCACTTTTTGGCGCTGCCGGTCTGGACGATCTTCAGATGCCGCGTCTGGATGGGCCGCGGCAGCGTGATCTTTGTGCCGCGCGCGTTGCCCTTGCCCTTGGCGACGGGGCGGCCCCAGTTCTGGCCGTCCTGGGAGACGTAGGCCTCCCAGCCTCGCGGCCAGTCGTTGCCGGACGGCCGGTGGTCGAGGAAGATCGACCGGAGGGTGACCGTGGTGGCAAAGTCCATGGCGAACCAGTCTCCGGGTTTCATGGGGTGACCGGTGGTCCATCGGGTGACGGGGTTGCCGTCGATGGCTGCCGAGGCCGCGCCGCCGTTGCTGCCGGCGGAGACCTTCATCTTGGTCGAGACCAGGGCGCTGCGCACGGCCTTGACGGCCTGCCGCGCTTCGGCCACCAGGCCCGGCGTCCGCTGGCAGGACTCGGCCAGACGGAGGGCGTCATCGCAGGCGAACTTGGGCAGAGCCGCGAGGATCAGTTTCTTCTCCTCGGACCGCTTGGCGCCGGCCATGGCGTCGGCGAGCATCTTGACGGTCTGCTCGTCGGGCCGGCTGGAGTCGAGCGACGCCAGCCGGACGTAGCCGCGAAGCGCCAGAACCTGGTTGGCCGCCGAGGCGTCGGTCCGGGCGACGTTCAGCAGGACCGGCAGGGGCTGGGTATCCTTCCAGTCGGCGAGTGCACGGACGGCGGCCTTCTTGACCTCGGCGTCGGTGGAGGCCAGTTCGCCCTGGACGGCCTTCAGGGCGCCGTCTCCCCCGACGCGTGCGAGCACCGCCAGCAGGCTCACCTTGGCGGTGCCGGCGGCCTTGCCGAGCGCGGCGACGACCGGCGCGGTGCCGGCGGGTCCCTCAACCCGTCCTGCGGCCAGGGCGAGGCTTTGCTGGATGGCGGTGCGTTCGGCGTCGGTGGCGGCCTTGACGAGCATCTGGACGAGTTGCCCGAGTTCGCCGGCGCCGGCCATGGCGCCGAGGGCCTTGTAGGCGGCGGTGCGGACCTTGGTGTCGGCGTCGGAGGCGGCCTTCATGGCGGCGGGCAGCGCGGCCTCCTCCTTGCGCAACGTGACGATCTCGAGGGCCTTGGCGCGGATGGCAGCGTCGGGCGAGTCGAGCATCTTGATGAGGTTTTGCGCGACGCCCTCGCCGGAGAGCCGGGCCAGGGCCTCGGTGGCGGCGTTGCCGACGTCGTCTTCGGCCACGGCGGTCTTGGTGAGCAGGTCCACGTGCTCGGCGCTGCCGAGCGTTGCGAGCGTTCGGACGGCGGCGATGCGGACGTCGGCGTCGGTGCTCTCGACGGCCTTGGCGACGGCGGGGGCGGCGGCTTTGTCGGCCCGGGTCTCGAGCGCCCCGAGGACGACCAGTTGGGCGCCCGGATCGAGGGTCCCCAGCCTGTCGGCCAGGGACTTGGTGACCGCCGTGCCGGGCATCTCGGTGATAAACTTGCCCACCGCACGCTGGAGTTCGACGTTTTTGTCCTTCATCAGGGGCAGGATGGCCGGGACGGCCTTTTCCTTGTCCGCCAAAACGAGACCGCGGAAGGCGGCCAGGCGGATGAACGTGGGGTTGCCGGGTGCGGCCATCTTGCGGTAGTAGACGGCGGCCGAGGCGGGGCTGCCTTCGGCGAGCATGGAGTCGGCGCACATCAGTATGGCGTCGGCCTTGAGGGACGCCAGGGCGGCGGGCACCCTGGTGCCCTGGAGGGTTTTGGCGGCGGCCTCGCCGCCGATCCGGCCGAGTGTCGAGACGGCTGCCCGGGCGGTAGGCTGGTGCGTGCCGCCGGCGAGTCTGGCCAGCGCCGGCACGGCCTGCCGGTCGCGTCGGAATCCGAGGGAGGAGATGACGCCGATCCTGGTCTCCCCGCGGGTGGTTGCCAGCGCGGTGCGGAGCGCCTGGCCGGCCTTCTCGGACGGCAGGTCCTGGAGGGCGAACCGGGCCATGTGCGAGAGACGCTTGTCGGCGAGCAGTTTCGCCAGCGCCGCGACCGATTTCTCGGTGCCCATGCGGCGCAACATGCGGCAGACCCACTGCTTGCAGCCGTAGGTGGCGCGGGGGTCGGCCAGGGCCTTCAGGAGTTTGCCTTCGATGACGGCCAGGTGGCCGGGGTCGGCGCCGCGGATCTCTTCCTCGATGGTGGTCATGGGCTTGCGGCTCTGCTGCTCGCCGAGTTTCCAGGTGACGATGTCGGCGTAGGGGTCGCCCTGGGCGGCCGCGACGGAAGCCAGAGCCGCCAGCGCGACGAGTCCGGCGAGGACGGCTGTGGTGTTCGGTCGAGTCAGCATCGTGTTTCCTTTCGCTTGGTGTGTTGAGGGTACGTTGGCGTTTGCAAAAGCGGCGGCCTACAGGTGCCAGGGCTCACGGTACGAGCGTCCGAGGAGGGCACTTGCGCCCGGGTCGCCGAGGATTTCCTCCTTTTCGGGGTCCCATTTGATTTTGCGTCCGGTGAGCATGGCGATCTCGCCGAGGAGTGCCACGCTGATGGATCGGTGTGCGATCTCGATAGGCGTGATGGTGAGTTTCCTGCTTTTGATGCAGTCGAGGAAGTTCTGCTTGTGGTCGGTCGGCTTGTAGAGGTGGATTTCGTCGGGGCCGATCTGTTCGCGAAGGATGCCGGGGTCCGAGGCGTTGAGGCCGCGCCGGCTGACGTGGATCCACTTGCCGCCCTCGCCGTACCACTTGGCGCCCATGGGCTGCTGTTTGTTGTTGGCGACGACGATCTCGAGTCCGCCCGCATACTTGCAGGTAAACTTATAGGTCATGGGCACGTTGTAGAGGCCTTCGTCGGGGAACTCGCCCTTGCCGTAGATTTCGACGGGTCCGGTGTAGTCGAGCCCGAGGCCCCAGTGGGCGATGTCGATGTGGTGACCGGCCCAGTCGGTGAGTTGTCCGCCGGAGTAGTCCAGTATCCACCGCCAGTGGAAGTGGATGCTGCTGCCCCGGAAATGGCAGTACGGCCGCCAGGGTGCCGGGCCCAGCCACATGTTCCAGTCGAGGCCCTTCGGGACGGGGACGGTCTTGGCGGGTCCGCTCTTTCCGCCTGTTGGCAGGCCGACTTCGACGTGCTGAACCTTGCCGATGCGTCCGTTCCGGACGAGTTCGCAGGCGCGGTGAAAGTGGCCGACCGACCGCTGCCAGGACCCCGTCTGCCAGACGCGTCCGTACCGGTGGACGGCGTCGCACATGGCTCGGCCTTCGCGGATGGAGCGTGCGAGCGGCTTCTCGCCGTACATGTCGATGCCTGCCCGTGCGGCCGCCACGACCGGGATGGCGTGCCAGTGGTCGGGCATGGCGAGGCAGACGGCGCCCAGGTCGCCGCGGCCGATGAGCGCGCGGTAGTCGTTGTAGGTTTCGCATTCGCCGGTGCCGTAGTGTTTTTCGACGAGTCCCTTGGCGCGGTTGCGGTGGCCTTCGTCGACGTCGCAGACGGCGACGAACTGGACTTCCCTCTTTCCGAGGAAGCCTCGCATGTTGCCGGTGCCCATGCCGCCGACGCCGATGGCGCCCATGACGATGCGGTTGCTCGGGGCGACGGCCCCGTCGGCGCCGAGGGCCGAGGACCGGACGACGGCGGGGCCCAGCAGGGCGGCGCCCGTGCCGCAGGCGGCACGCCGGAGGAAGCGGCGACGGCTGATCGTGTTTCGTGTTTCCATGCGGCTTCTCCTGTCGGTTGGCGTCGTGGACCGATTGCCGGGGTGCGCGCTGCGGGCCTCCCGGCCCACGGCGTCGCGCGCCGGGTGGGTTTGCCTGTCTCGCGGCGGGTCAGGAGACCCGCCGCGCGGCGCGCGCGGCGAGTCAGGAGACCCGCCGTCCGGCGCGCGCGGCGAGTCAGGAGGCCCGCCGTCCGGCGCGTGTATTACTCCCTGCGGCTTACCTTGTCGGCGGTCGGGAAGTCGGCCGGCACCTTCTGTGTGACCTTTTCGGTGGCGGCCCATTCGGTGCCGCGCTGGAAGGGGACGATGAAGGCGACGCTCTTGAGTTGCTTTCCGGCGTGGCCGGGGGCGATGTGGAAGCATCGTCCCTTGCCGTAGGCAATGGTCATGAGCATCGGCTCGTGGTTGCCGGTGCCGCGCTTCTCTTTGGCGGAGAAGGCGGTGGCGAGGACGGTGACGTTCTTTGCCGGTCCGCGGAGTCGGTGGTAGAGTTCGTCGGCCGAGTGCATGAAGGCGGGCGGCAGCCCTTTGGTGATGGGGTGGTCGGGCACGCGGACGACGATCTGGTACGGGTGCTGGGGTCCGTGTCCGCCGCCGCGGCCGGGGCTGGTATCGCGGACGACCTTGCCGTCTTTCCAGTGGATGAAGGGCCCGTCTGACTCGTTTCGTCCGCCCCATCCGCCGACGGCGATGATCTCGTTGTACTCCTTCCATTTGCGGAAGGGGTTGCAGGCGGCGTGGTAGCAGACGTACCCGCCGCCGCCGGCCACGTAATCGACGAAGGCCTTCTTGGTTTCATCGGACCACTCGGCCCCGTTGTAGTTGCCGACGACGACGTTGTAGGCGGCGAAGTCGGGCTTGTAGCCGCTCACGTCCTGGCCTTTGGGCGGCGAGGTGGCCACGTCGACCTTGAAGAGGCCGGTCTCTTCAAGAAGCCGCTTCAGGATCGGCGTGGATTCCTTCCAGTTGTGATTGTTCTGGCCGTCGATAATGAGGGCCTTCAACGGTGGCTCGGCGGCCGTGACGACGGTGGCCGCCAGGATACAGACGGCAAGTGCGGCGAACAGGTGTTTGAGCGACATCGCATTCTCCTTCCAGGTTCGGGTATTAGGTCGGTGAAGCATTAAACGCCGAAGTGTACCGCGCGGTGACGGGGATTTGTAGGGTCATCCCGCGTGCGGGGTGGCATGGCCACGCTTGCGTGGCCATGGGCACTCGCCTTTCGATCCCCGACCGTGCGAGACCTCACTTCGCAGGTGTGGGCGGCCGCCGGACGCAGCGGAAGCCGACGAAGCCGTGGACGTCGGCGCCGAAACAAACGTCGGTGTAGCCGGGGTCTTCGTTGTTGCGGTAGGCGGAGCGGCACAGGTCGGGCCGGGAGTTCCAGCACCCGCCCCTCAGGACGCGGTTCTTGCCGGTGGCGGGGCCGATAGGGTCTTCCTGCGGGCTGTGCCGATAATAGTCCTCGGCGTAGAAGTCGTGGCACCATTCCCAGACGTTGCCGCACATATCGTAGAGTCCCCACGGGTTGGGCCGGCGCGTGCCGACGGGCTGGGGTCCCAGCCGCTTGTTGCCTTTGAACCAGGCGTAGCGCCGGAGGCGCGACGGGTCGTCGCCGAAATGGTAGGCGGCGGTGGCGTCCGCGCGGCAGGCGTATTCCCATTCGGCCTCGGTGGGGAGGCGGTAGCCGTCGGCTGCAACGTCGCACGCCCAGGACTTGGGATCGTAGGCGGGCGTGAGGTCCTCGAGTTTCGAGCGTGCGTTGCAGTAGGCGGCCGCCTGGGCCCAGCGGATCTGCTCGACGGGGTTCTTGGGCTCCTTCCATTTCGCGGGGTTCACCCCCATCACTTTCTCGTACTCGGCCTGGGTGACTTCGAACTGGTCGATGTCGAAGGGGCTGACGTGAACGCGGTGCGGCGGTTCATCGACCTGGTCGGCCGCGCCGGAGCCCATGGTGAACCAGCCGCCGGGCAGGCGGACCATCGCAACGCCGGACTTGGTGGTGATGACGGTCGTGGCGTCGTCGCCGGCGGGCGGTTCGGTGCGTTCGCAGGCTGCGGCAAGCAAGATGGCGAGGGTGACGGGGCAGAGCAGGGCAGCCGCGATGCGGTTCGGAACCGACAACGGCGAGATTCCTCGTCGCGTCTGAAGCCGCTCCTCGGAATGACAGAGGGGAGGGTGTCGCGACATGGCGCGCGTAGGACTCAACCGCTCATTCCTCGGTCGGGGGCAGCCAGTCGTAGTCCCAGTGGTGGCCGATCCAACCGGGCGGGCTGATGGTGATGGTCTCGGAGTCGGCAAGGCGGACGATGCACAAGGGCGAGTGGCGCTTCCAACTGCCCTTGTGGGAGATCTTGACGTAAGCGACGTACCGTCCGCAGTGCGACCAGCGTCCGCAGGGGTCCTGTCCGAGTTTTTCCTTGGGCAGTGTGATGATTTTGCCGTCGGTGCCGTCGGGCAGGCTGGGGTCGAAGCGTCGGATGGCGAGGCTGCCGCCGCCGTTCCAGCAGGTCCATTTGGCGTCGGGTGAGAAGTGTGGGTGGCATTCGCCACCGCCCGCCGGGTGGTTGGGCAGTTTGCGGATGGGCCCGCCTGCGGCCGGGAGGAAATCGACCGAGTACTTCGAGCCGCGGAAGTTGCGGATCTCGAAGATGAACCATTTGCCGTCGGACGTCATGTCGGCGATGCCGACGCGCCGCTCGACGCCGATCGGCTGGCTCGTCTTGCCGGTCGTCATGTCGGTATAGACGATGCCGCGCTTGCCGCAATGGACGGTCCGCTTGCTGTCTGGCGTCCAGACGTATCCGCCGCTGACTTCGCGGCTCTTAAGCGTCTTTGTGTCCACGAGGAAATCGCCGTAGTTGTAGGTGAAGCAGGTGCCGTCGGGTGCGGTGCGGGGGATGTGTTCCTCTTTGTCGGGCGTGTTGGTAAGCCTTTTGAGGCCGGCGCCGTCGGCACCCACGATGTAGAGGTCGCGCGGCGGGTACTTGTGGTTCTTGAAGTCGCTGCCCTTCTCGGGGTGGATGGCGATGACCAGACGGTAGCCCGTCTGCCGGAGTTCTTCCTTGATGTCCTTGACGCGCGGCGGGGCGAAGGGCTCGCACCGCGGCGGCATCTGCCAGTTGGCGCGGAGCGAGGGCCTGGCTTCGGCGCAGCAGACGCCTGCTGCGGCGAGCACGGCCAGGAGGACTGTGTACGGGCGGACGTTCATAGCGCTCTCCTCGGACTCTCAAGCGACACGGCCTCACGGCCGGGTGGCATGGTCACGCGCCGTTGCGTGACCATGTTGCGGATTCGAGGACATGGCCACGCAAGCGTGGCCATGCCACCCTGTCGCCACCGCGGCGTCACGGCAGGCGGTAGGCGTAAACGGCGGTGTTCCAGTTCAGCGGCACCTCTTCGACGTCGAGCGGCTTGGCGTGCGGGTCGGGCCGCACCTGGCCGAACGACCAACGCTTGCCGCGCTCGGGCGCCCACCAGGTGACGTGCGGCCAGATGATGGTTCCTTCGCCGGTCTTGGGGTTCGGCGTGACGTAGTGCCGGACGCTTTGGGTCAAGTGGACGTTCGGGCCGGCGTTCTCGCGCTCAAGGCCCGCCACCACGGGCGACGAGCCGACCTTGGGGATGAGGCGCTCGAACCGTTTCGGACGGCCGGCGCGGAGTACAGCCATACAACCGGCGATGACGCCGGAGGGCGGGCCGCGAAACTCCTCCGGCGTCGCCAGTTTCGCGAGGTCTTCCGGCGACTCGTCGAGCAGCAGCGAGCGCAGTTGCACCAGGCTCGGCATGATGTGCGAGTTGTTCGTGAACTTCCGCTTCGGGTCCCAGCGTTCGGTCAGGAGGTCCATCTCCTTGCGCACGTCGGCGGCGAGGGCGTCGCGGTAGAAGCGGGCCACGTCCTCGTTGTGGAAGCGGACCCACCGGTTGGTGTATTGGCGCTCGCCCGTTTCGGCGGGGTAGGCGGGGCCGTCGATCTGCCAACCGGCCGTCTCGCCCCAGAGGTTCGTCAGGTAAACCTCCTCGGGCATGAACTCCATGGTGTGCCACGGCTGGTGCAGGCGGAAATACCCGGCGCCCCGCTGCTTGACCCAGTGATGCACGAGTTCCCGCGCGAACATGTAACAGCCGTAGGCGTAAGAGTCCATGTCGCCGACCTTCCAGGCCATCCTTGCGAAGGCGAGGCAGGGGGCGGCCTCGTCGCCGAGTTCGGCGATGGACCCGCGGCCGAAGGTGGTCCAGGTCGTCTCGGCCGGCGTGCAGAACAGTTTCTTGACGAGGTCCCACCGCTTTTTCACCAGGTCCCAGTCGTCCGTGAAGTGGGCGTAGCACCAGAGCGTCTCCAGGAGGTTGGTCGAGAACTTGCCGGCGTCGCCCAGGACGCCCCACGAGCCGATGCCCGGCCCCTCGAGGAGAAGATAGGTGCGGCCGGAGTCTTTCGGGTACTCGCGCTCCTTGAAACGGTCGCCCACGACGGCGTCTTCGTTGAAGTATTTCTGGAGGCTCGCGATGGCACGGTCGCGCGTCTCCTCGTCGTAATACGGCAGGCCCTTCGCGTACCACTGGTCGCCCTGGACGGCCCAGCAGAAGTTGTTCATCCCGCCGTGATCGTAGTCGTAGCGGTCGGCGGAGGGGAACTTGCGCCGGGCGGTCTCACGCAGGCGTTCGAGCGCCGCCGCCACCGTCGGGTGGGCGTCGGCATCCGGCGGATCGGACGCTTCCGTTTCGTGCACGTACTTGAGCACGTAGAACGTGGCGTCGAACTCGTCAACCCTCTCGATGCCCATGTACGGGCCGTACGGCGTGAACATCCCCGGGTTGGCCACGTGCCGCGAGTACGTGACCGGGAACTTGCCCTCCATCGACGCCAGCGCCAGGACCGGGCTGATGGGGGCGAACTTGAGTTGCGGCGTGTCCCAGTCGTCCTCGATCGAGACCCATTGGAACCGCGACCGGATCGTGACGGCATCCCGCTGGCGGTCCACGCTGAAACTGTCCTCGCAGTAGATGGGGAACTCGCGCGACACGTTCG
>CAYVAM010000182.1:0-8754 GCA_964449275.1 uncultured Anaerolineales bacterium | reverse complement strand
TTGGCGAGGGCTCGGTCGAAATGACATCGCTTCGAGAGCACGCTAAACAGGTACCGCATCTCAATCGGGAGCCAACGATGGCATACCTTCTGGGCATCGACATCGGAACCAGCGGAACGAAAACGCTCCTGGTGAATACGCGCGGACGCATCAGAGCGTCGGTCACCGTGGAGTATCCGTCCTATGCCCCCCGGCCGGCCTGGAGCGAACAGGCGCCCGAAGACTGGTGGAAGGCCACCGTGGGAAGCATCCGCCTGGCCCTGGCGAAGGGCAAGGTCAAGGGATCGCAGGTGACGGGCATCGGCCTGTCGGGCCAGATGCACGGGAGCGTGTTCCTCGATAAGTCCGGGGTGGTGCTGCGGCGGGCGATCCTGTGGAACGATCAGCGCACGGGGGCCGAGTGCGACGAGATCACACGGCGAGCGGGAGGCCGGCGGAAACTTATCTCGATGGTCTCGAATCCCGCCCTCACGGGCTTCACCGCCCCGAAGATCCTCTGGGTGCGAAAACACGAACCGCGCGTCTACGAGCGGGCCGCAAAGATCCTCCTCCCGAAAGACTACGTGCGGTATCGACTGACGGGCGAGTTTGCAACGGAAGTCAGCGACGCCTCCGGCACGCTCCTCCTGGACGTCAAACGCCGCCGCTGGTCGAAAAAACTGCTCGGCCTCCTCAAAATCGATCCGGCCCTGTTGCCCGCGGTCTACGAATCGCAGGAGGTCTCGGGGCACCTGACCGCCGCAGCCGCCAAGGCGACGGGGCTGGCGGCCGGTACGCCGGTCGTGGGCGGCGGCGGGGACCAGGCCGCCGGGGCCGTCGGAAACGGGATTGTGCGCCCCGGCGTCATCTCGGCCACACTCGGCACGAGCGGCGTCGTGTTCGCCCATGCCGAGGAGGTCCAGACCGACCCGAAAGGCCGCGTCCACACCTTCTGCCACGCCGTGGCGGGCAAGTGGCACGTTATGGGAGTCGTGTTGGCGGCGGGGGGCAGCCTCCAGTGGTTCCGCAACACCCTGTGCCAGGACCTCGTGAAACAGGCGAAACGCAAGAAGGTGGACCCGTACGAACTCATCACGGCCGCCGCCGCCAACGTGCCGCCGGGCAGCGACGGCCTCTACTTCCTGCCGTATCTGACGGGCGAACGCACGCCGCACGCCGACCCGAACGCCCGGGCCGCCTGGATCGGCCTCTCGAACATGCACACACGGGCCCACATGGCACGCGCCGTCATGGAAGGCGCCACCTACGCCATGCGCGACTGCCTCCAGATTATCCAGGGCATGGGTGTGCCGGTCCGGGAGATTCGCGTTGCGGGCGGCGGGGCCAAGAGCGCGTTCTGGCGCGGTCTTCAGGCCGACGTCTACCGAAAGGCCGTCTGGACGGTCTCCAGCGAAGAGGGCCCGGCCTACGGCGTGGCCCTGCTCGCCGGCGTCGGGACCGGCGTATGGAAATCCGTGCCCGAAGCGTGCAACGCCACCATCCGGACGCTCAAACCCTCCAAGCCCAACCGCAAGACGGTGCGGCTGTACGACCAACTGTACCCCGAGTACGGCCGGCTGTACCGGAGCCTGAAAGACGATTTCGCCCGCATCGCCGCCCTCCAGTGACGGCCCATTCCGCGCTGCCGTGGCGAGCGGCTGGGGGTGGCGCCGTGCGGTCGCTCACCGATGCCTTGAACCGTTCCAAGCCAGCCGGCCTCGGCACGAAGAGGCAGCCACGCTTGACGGGCGGCGTTCCGAGCGATATGCTTGCGGCGCCGGACAACGCCCAGTGGAGAGGTGCCAGAGTGGCCGAATGGGCTCGGTTGGAAACCGAGTGTGCCCGCAAGGGTACCCCGGGTTCGAATCCCGGCCTCTCCGCCATATCGGGCGCTGTGTCTGCGAGTTCTCGGCCTGACCTTCCTGGTTTCCTGAGGCCACAATGTGCCATTCGGCTTGATGGGCGTTGCCGTTTGCGGTAACCTATCGGTATGGCACGGTTATCGGTGGTCGAGCGCGGCGCGTCACGTGTCGGGGCGCGGCGACGCCTGGGTGAAGCCGGGGGGGCCGCTGGCGGCCGAAGTCAACGACTGGCGTCGGTTTCTCGCGGCCGAGGAGGACGCGGAGGACGTGGAGCGGCTGCGCCGCCGCCTCCGGACGGGCCGTCCGCTGGGCGACAGCCGTTTCGTCCGTCGTCTGGAGCGCCGTCTCGGCCGTCGCCTCCTCCCCGGCGCCCCCGGCCGCCCGCCCAAGAGGAGAAAATAGGATACTGTCCCCGGAATGAGGGAAGACATAATGAGTCAGGAAGAACATGTTTTCAGCAACATTTCCGTGGGAGAAATGCGAGTCGCGCTGGATCGCCCTCTCGCGTACCTTCAGCTGGTCTATTCCTTCACCGGTCAGATCGTATCGCCGGAGTGCCGACGCTTCCTGGAAGAGACCGGAAGATGGGCACAGCATGCTGGCGAGGGTGAAATCAGGAGCCGTGGCCCCGCCCTGCTAGAGAAATTCGAGAAGATGCTTCAGGAGGCATTCGATAGGATCCCGCCACGTCGGCCATGGAGAGAGATTGCCGAAGACTACTGGCTGCTGTGTAAGGATAAGCCCTTCTCATGGAACAAGGGTCTGTCGCACGCTTGGGTGGCTGAGCGATTCGACACCAAGGCGCTTGGCATCTGGCAGGACTTGCCGCTGCACGGACGTGTCGGAATTGGCCACCATGCAGGAACGGCGGCAGTGGAAGAGGAGTTCCTGCTCCGAGATGCGTTCAGCTTACTTGTTCGGGGGAGGCGAGGCGAGAACACGCTACACCTGCTGGCAGAGAAGGCCAAGCAATTGACAGACCACAGTGCGGCGATGCGCCAGTTGAAAGCGCTGAATCAGAGTATCTGTCGCGACAGCAGGTTAGCGGTGTTCAGTTTCTATGCGTTCGTCGAATGCTTTGTGAACAGCGTTGGCGAGGATTTTGCGTGCCGGAATCCTGGCCTGCCAGCTAGGGACCAGGAACTCCTGCGTGGAAGCAAGAAGGGAAGGTACCTTTCGACTGAGAAGAAGATCGAGAAGTTCGCCGAGATCGTCCGGGGAGACGGAAGCAAACCGCTGATTCTGACAGATCCGAAGCAGAAGAAGGAGCCATTCACCACATTCGTAAAGCACGTAAAGGAATTGCGGGACGCTGCAGCTCACTTCGCCAAGGCGAAAGCCGCAATCTGGCTGTCACCGGGAGACTGGGTTGGTCTCGCGAATCAGGCCTGCGACACGTGCATGGAGGTGGCTAGGCAGTTCTGGCAAGCATGCTACCCCGGACGCCCGATGCCGGACTACCTGGGCTGGCTAGAAATGGAACGTCACGTGAAGATCGCCGAAGAACAATTGGCGGCTGAACATGACGATGCGTGGATCCAGTGCGTTAAAGGCCAGATATGACGCCGCCCAGGGGATTTCCGGGGACACCCATCTATGAGCAAGTCTCTGCCGGAGTCGGAAGCGGTTCTGAAGCGGATTTCTTCCAGCCGTCTATTCGGTGTCGTCGCTTGGGACGCACCAGATTACGATAGTCGCCCCGGCCCCATTCGCAGGCCACAGTGTCCCGCAGGCAGCAAGGTGTCAACCTCGGGGTCCGGGATTTGGATCCGCTTCCGTTGACAGAACCAGGATGATCTTCTACCACGCCTCCGTTCTGCGGGGGCGTACTACTGAACGACTGGCAAGGTCAGCCCTTCCTGGAGGCTCCCGGGGTGATCCGAGAGGCCGGCGCTCATGGCGGGGGTAGGCCGATGCCAGCGGCCATCCGGGGCCCGGCGGGCCTGCTGCGGCCGCTGGCCTTGTATTCGTCCAGTTTTGCTTTCAGTTCCTTGACGATCTCCGGGTGCTCGAAGTAGAGATTCGTCGTCTCGCCGGGGTCGGTCTGGAGGTTGTAGAGTTGGCCGGGTGCCGTCGGGGCCTTCTCGGGCAGGGCGTAGGGCTTCAGCATTGCGTTCCGCTCGTAGTTGTTCCCGCCGGAGCCCTTGTGATCGAGGTACTTCCACGGCCCTCGCCGGATCGAGAGTTTCAGGCTGATGGTCTGCTGGAGGAGGTATTGCCGCACCGGCCTGTCGCCTTGCGTGCCGAGCAGGACGGGCAGGAAGTTGTAACTGTCCTCGGCCGCGTTGTCCGGCAGCCTGGCGCCGACAACCGCCGCGCACGTCGCCATGACGTCGGTGAGGCTGACCATCTGGCCCGTGGTGCTGCCGGGCTTGACCTTGCCGGGCCAGCGGACGATGAGCGGCACGCGATGGCCGCCCTCCCAGTCGTCGCGTTTCATGCCTCGCCACGGGCGCGCGGGGTCGTGTTTGTGATCGACCCGCATTCGAACCGTCGTGAGGGTCTCCGGCCCGTTGTCGCTGGAGAACATGACCAGCGTGTTGTCCGCGACGCCGAGGCGCTCGAGCGTCTCCATCAGTTCGCCGACGACGTGGTCCATCTCGAAGATGAAGTCGCCGTGCGGGCCGGCCTTAGTCTTGCCCTTGAACGGGTCGGCGGGGAAGGACGGCAGGTGGACGGTCTGCATGGAATGGAAGAGGAAGAAGGGCTTGTCGGTGTCGGCCTTGACGTGGTGCTCGAGGAAGCGCTTGCTTTTCTCGAGGAAGACCAGGTCGACCTTCTCCAGGTCGAAATCCGGCGCGATCATCCCGGGGCGGTTGTCTCTGGAATAGGGGTGCTTGGGGAGCGGGCCCTTGTCCAACTGGCCGGTAGGCGGGACGGGCACCCGGTCGCCGTCGACGTAGGCGTAGAGCCAGTCGGTCGTGGGGCAGCAGACGGTCCCGAAGAAGCGGTCGAAGCCGCGATGGATCGGGGCGTCGGGGATCGCGCGGGAGAAATCGACCCGCTTGACCGCATCCAGCCCGCCCCTGTTGATGGGCTTACCGGCCTTGTCGAAGAACGTCATCCCGATGTGCCATTTGCCGAAGCCGCCGGTGGCGTAGCCCTTCTCCCGCAGCATCTGCGGCAGCGTCAGACGCTGCTTCTCGATCATGCACGGCCCGCCCACGCCGGTGAACACGCCGCGCATCCCCGTTCGGAACGCCATGCGGCCGGTGAGCAGGCTGTAGCGCGTCGGCGTGCAGACGGTGGAGGGGCTGTGCGCATCGGTGAAGCGCATGCCCCGGCCGGCGAGCCGGTCGAGGTTCGGCGTGGGGGCTTTCGCCTGTGAATTGTAACAGCCGACGTCGCCGTAGCCGAGGTCGTCGGCGAGGATGAATACGATGTTGGGCAGCTTCGTCGAGACCCTGGCCGCGTGAAGACGGCGCGGCAGGACGGCCGCCGCGGCGCCTATGGCCATCGACTTGAGGAAACCACGTCTGCCGAGCGACTTCATGTCTACGCTTCCCTTTCTACTGGATTGCTCTCGTGCCGCCCCCGCTGCGGTCGGGGGCCCTGGCGATCGCCTTGACCTGCGCGCCGGTCAGGGCACAGGCGGACAAGCCGCCCGTGGCACCCATCATTTGAGGAGTAACCGAGCAGTAGTTGCTTTCATTGTCAATCAACCCTCATCGCCTTGAGAGGGTTGCGGTCGAGCGCTTTTGCGCAGAACCGGGCAAGAAGCGCCCGATCGTCCAAGGTGTACGTTGCATCGCCCGAGAGCGTCTTGATGTTGGCATCGACCTCTCTCTTCAGACGCATGCCGATGGTGAGGAGATGAATCCGCTTATCTTGCAGCACATAGCGGATTGCGGCCGCGGGCAGTTGCTCGAGGCGTTTCTTGTCGAATCCCGGCACAATGAGTCCGGACCATGCGCCGAGAACGCCTCCGCCGATGACCTTCATGGCGACGATACCCATGCCGTGTTCATGGGCTTTCGCCACGCACGCATTGCGCAGCTCGACCATTCTGGCCGAGAACACTTGATTGTGACCTCTCGGGATATAACCGTACGACAACATGCACTGGTCGAACCCGCCGGAGGAAATCAGGGCCAGCGCCTTGTCGAAGTAGGAGTGCGCGGAGAACCCGATGAATCGGACGATACGTTCATCGCGAAGTTTGACCAGTTCGCCGTGAACCTTCATCGCTTGCTCGACGGTCATTTGCTCGATACCCGGCGTGCCGTGGATCAGGATGGCGTCGAGATAGTCTGTCTGTAGTTCTTTGAGCGATTTCTCCACGGCGCCGCGTACCTTGGCCGGATCGGTCGTCTCGACCTTCGAGACCAGATAGACGTTGTCGCGCACGTCCTTGAGGGCCTCGCCGAGAATCGCTTGGCTCTCCATGTAGTTGCCCGCCGTATCGTAGTAGCGCACACCTCGATCACAGGCGTAGCGAACCAGTTTCACACGATCCTCAAGCGACAGCGGATTGGCCCAGGCCTTGGGAAGCGCAGCGCCACCGTAACCGAGGATCGGCAGTTTCACTCCGGTCTTGCCGAGCACGCGAGTTGGAATCGTATCGGCCAGATCGATCTTCTTTTCCTTCGGCACGGCTGCGGATGCAGCGCCGGCGGCGAGGCCCGCGGCAGCGGCTGCGAGTGCGGTGTGCTTGAGGAACTCGCGGCGGGGGAGTTGGTGGGTGGGCCTTGGCATTTGGTCTTTCCCTCGGCTCGTGACGTACAGGTGATGCGTGGTCAGTGGTGAGCGCGGCAGAGAGCGGGCCCAACCGACACTCGACATCCGTCACTCCCACGCTACTTCGGCGACTTCTCGCCATGGGGGAACATGTAGTCCGCGCCGGCGTTTGTCGAGACGCGGGCCGTCGAGCCGTCTTTCAGCCGATACATGTAGAGCTGATTCTTGCCCGTCTTGTTGCAGTGGTACACGACGGCGCTTTCGTCCCTCGTCCATCGCGGGTAGAGGAAGGTGACGTCCCGATCGGCGGCCTCGTTGGCGATCACCTTCGGGTTCGTGATGCTGCGCGCCCTGGCGTCGAAGTCGGCGATGTAGAGGAGGCGGCCCGGGTAGCGGTACTCACCGAAGCCCCGCTGGAACTCGAAGCAGACCTTCGTTTCGCTGGGCGAGATGCTGACGCGGTCGAGCCTGCCCTTCCTCGCCAACTCGCACTGAAGTGGCTCGTACTTCGCGCGGTTGTTGCGGCCGGGCGTCATGAGGAAGTAGCCCGGGCGGCCCGAGGCCGATACGAGCAGGCGGCCGTCCTTGAGGCAACTGTAGGCGTAGGTGTGGATGCGCGTGTCGCTCATGGCGTACTCGTCGCCGGGGCGGCCGTCGTGACCGGCGAACATCACGAAGTAGCCGCGCGTCTCCCTGTTCTGTCGGTTGAAGACGGCCAGGTTCGTCCCGTCGCGTGTCCACGTGGGGTTGAAGTCGGTGTGCGTGCCGTCGGTGAGATTGCGGAAGCCCGTGCCGTCGGTCTTGACGATGCAGATCGCGGTCTTCCAGTCGGGGATGCGCGGGGCGGGCTTGACGAGGCGGAAGAACACGAGCATGTCGCCCGTCTTCGACCACGACGGCTTCATGTCCTGGTGGCCGGTTGTGAGAGGCTTGCCCTCGGGCTTGCCGAACGTGCCGACGTGGATCTGTCCGTTGACGGCGTAGGAGCCCCTCAGGTCGGCCTTCGTTACTTCTGCGGTGACCTCGGCCCGTTTGTCCCCCGGCTTCCCGCCATGCTGACGGAGGAGATCGGCGATTGCGGCTTTCGCGGCGGCCGCCCAAATATCGATGTTGGGTGGCTGCGATCCCGCCGCCCGTTGCCGCTCATTATCTCCGCACCACACCATGAGGACGGCGACGATCGTCGATATGATGATTCTCCTCACGGCCTGGCTCCTTAACCGGGATTTCCCGCATGACCTTGCCCGGCTACGCCGCCGGGCGATTTGACATGCATCATACTGTCCCCCCCGCTTGCGCCTACCTCGATCTTGAGGTTTCCTGGCCTCGTGACGGCGGAACGGCCCGTGGGACGGCGTTCCAACGGTTCGGCGGGGGCGAACATCAAGGTTGTCCAGGAACTCGCACGCCACTCGACGCCCACGCTCACCCTTGGCCGGTACGCCCACGTTCAGGTGCTGGATCAGACAAAAGCCCTGGACACCGTCCCGTCGATAGAGGAGAACGTCGGCCAGCGGCAGGCGGCCAGGGCCACCGGCACGGAGGATACCTCCCCGGGCCCTGCTGACGGGCAACAGGCGCGCAGCGCATTTTCAGCGCGCAGGTTGCCCGGGACGCCAATACCTGCCATCACTTGCCGGGATGCCGGAAGCGACGGGCTTGACAAGGCGGGGGCGCAAACGGTAGACTTGTCGCCACTTAGGGCAAGCCGCCAAGGCTTGTCACAAGTTGACAACATATCGAGCCACCTTAGCTCAACGGTAGAGCACCGCTTTCGTAAAGCGGGGGTTCGGGGTTCAAATCCCCGAGGTGGCTTCATTGTCATGTGTTGACAGGTGGTCGCAAGTGGCGACAAGTGCGCCACTTACGTCCCCCTCGCCGTTCTCCCCCTCCGACTCCTCTTCTTGGCGAGTGATGGCACGTTTTGGCGTCCCGGGCAACCTGCGCGCTGCAAATGCGCTGAAAGAACTGGTCCGTCCAAAAGGTAACATTCCTCTCGAATTACACCGATCTGTCGTCGCAGGCGCTGGCAACTTGACTGACAGTAGCCTGGACAACATACTCCCCCGATGGGCGCCCGCACGCGAACGCGTCGACCTCAACTAGCCCCCGATGGCAATCGGGGGCGGCACGTCACCCCCCGTTACCACGGGGGGCTAATCAAAACGGCACCCCCCGTTACCACGGGGGGCTGGTCGAAACGGCGCACGCACATCTTGACTAGCCCCCGATGGCA
>CAYVAM010000181.1:0-8974 GCA_964449275.1 uncultured Anaerolineales bacterium | reverse complement strand
CGGTGCGGCTGACCGCCCGGTCGCGGAGCGATGGAAACTGTGCCAGGAGGGCATGGCCGCCTCCAAACGGACGGACGAGAAGAAACTGGGCCTCGCGGAACTGGCCAGACTGCCTCACGTCGCCGCACTGAAACGGGTTCAAGAACTCTGCCGCGAGGAGGATGTCCGACGCGAGGCTCAGGCTGCCTGCGTCCAGATCGCGTCTTCCCTGGCCGGGAGCCATGCTGCGGAGGCACAAGCCGCGCTCCGACGGATCGTTGCCGAGGCCGACGATGAGAACCTCCGCAACAAGGCCCGGCAGGCGCTCGACGCCATGCGGCCGCTCGTCGGTTACGTCACCGGCTGGCTGGTCGCCGGACCGTACCGGAAGGCGGGCAAGGAGTGCAGCGAACTGTTCGACATCCCGTTTCCGCCGGAGCAGCCCGGTGCGGCGAACGTGACGTGGAAGCCGGCGCCACGCCCGGCCGACCCCGCGCTCGCTTGGCAGGCCGACCTCGGGAGCATCGTCGGGGGCAACCACTGCATCGTTTACCTGAAGGCGAACGTCACGGCGCCCGCGGCAGGGCCGGTGCTCCTGGAGATCGGCACCGACGACGGCATCAAACTGTGGGTCAACGGGAAACAGGTCCACGCGAACAACGCCATCCGCGGCCTTGCGCCCGGCCAGGACAAAGCGAAGGCGGCCCTGCGGAAAGGCCGGAACGAGTTCTTCGCCAAGATCACCCAACATACGTTGGGCTGCGGCGCGTGCGTCCGCATCCGCCACCCCGACGGCCGCGTGATGGAGGGGTTGAGGTTCGACGCGGGTCAGGCCGCCACAAAGTAGTCTTACCCCGGGTTTCCCAGATTGAAGTTGAGTTCTTCTCTGGCGCCCTTGGCTTCTGGCCCGTAGAATGCGGTTGTTCGGGGATTCCGGCCGCAATCGAGGGAGAACCCAATGGGTGAAGCGTTGCGGGTCGGGTTTGATCGCCGTTTGAAGGTGGAGTTTCACGGCTCGAAGATCACGGTCCGACGCTAGGCAGTTGCCCCTTTGCTGGAGCCGGGGAAAGGCTTGTTGATCTCCGGAGCCGTGTTAGAATGACCGAAAAGGCCCACCGTGGTCGTGGGCCAAAGGTCAAATGGGGAATCCCGGCTTTTACGTTCTGAAACGGGCGGCTGAGTAGAGAATCTGGACCAGTAAGCAAAGAAGAGAAGGGAATCATCATGACCGCAAGAAGAAGCCCGATCAGAACCGCATTGACCCTCGCGGCTGTGGTCATGATAGGCCTCGTCCTTCCTGCCGTTGCCGGGGACGTTCCTGATCAGTTGCCCGATCCGGACGGGAAAGCGCCGGCCGCCACCAGGCCGGTCAACGCGTTACAGGAAGACTTCCTGAAACTGAAGTCTGGCATGTTCGTCCATTTCAATCTGGCAACATATAAGGGCGTCCAATGGGTCTCTGGATACCACGACCCTTCCACCTTCAATCCGGGGGTTGATACTATTGACACTGATGCGTGGTCAGACGCCGCGGCATCTGCCGGCATGACATATGCCGTACTTACGGCCAAACATGTCTCCGGCTTCTGCTTGTGGGACAGCAAATATACAACATACGACGTTATGCACCCTGATTGTCCGTACAAGAAGGACCTCGTGGCACAGTTTATCAAATCATTCAAGAGCCGGGGATTAAAGGTGGGGCTTTACCATTGCTGGCGCCACCCGGGATTTGGTGATCCCAAGCAATACAAGGTCTTGCCGCCGGAATGCGATCCCGCGGCCCATACTCTGGATGAACAGAATGAATTCCAAAAAGCGCAAATCGCGGAACTTCTGACAAAGTACCCGGATGCCTTCTATATCTGGAATGATGCGCTTGACCCCAAGGTAATGCCTGCGGATGAAATCCTAACTCACATACGAGGCATACGCCCAAACACCCTTGCCAGTGCAAATTGGTGGAACTGGGGCAGGAAAGGAACGCCGTATGTGGACATTGCCGTAAAGGAAATGAGGCACTTTCCACAGGGGAATACGGCGCCAGGCGAAACATGCTGGTGCCTGGAACAGAAATGGTTCTGGAAAGAGGGGGCTCGATCCAAGACGGCGAGGCAAGTCGTAGATCTCATGGCCACGGCGAATAGCAGGAATTCGAATTTCCTGCTCAATGTCGGCCCGGATAGAAATGGCAAGATTGTGGAATCAAGCATTACGACACTGGCGGAAATCGGAAAACTGCGGGATCGAAATGCAACCCCTGACCTTCCGAAATGAAGATGACCGTCAAGAAACCGTGGCGATATGACGGGCCCCTCTTCATCGAAGCAGGCAGGTGTAACACAAGGGTTGCCGAGGGCCGGCGGCCGCCGCCGCTGTATGTGATGAAACGACAGACGAAGTAGAGAGAGGTAAAGAGTAGACTACAACAAACACAAAGGAAGCGAAATGAACCGTAGAATCACGACCCTATGTGGCCTCGCAGCCCTGGTATTGACAAGCCTCGTCCTCAATGCCTCGGCGAAGGACATCCCCGCCCAACTGCCCGATCCCGACGGCAAGCCGGGCGACGCCACGAAGCCGGTCAAGGTCTATATCCTGGCCGGGCAGTCCAACATGGTGGGCATGGGTAATCTCAGCGGCGCCCGATGCCGCTACACAGGGATCTACCTGACGGCCGACCCTGATGCCCCGAAGGGCCCTATGAGTGTTTACCGGGGGGGCTTCTACAAGATCAATGCCCACGGGGTGTACCCGTCGGCCGATCCGAAAAATGAAAAAGGGGCGACGGCTTCCATCTACAAGGGCGCCTACGACCCGGCCAGGGACTATGACAAGGCGAAACCGGCGAAGACACAGACGGTGGCGCTGGGAGTTGCCCAGGGCGCGCTTCCGACCATCGCAGGCCCGCATACTGTGGTGGCCAGAGGCTTTATTGACGTGCCTGAGTCCGGCAACTACACCGTCAATCCCGGCCATGGCGACAGCTCGTACAACGTCATGGAACTGGATGCAAAGGAAGTCTACCGCAAGGACGTGGGCGGCCAGGCGGTCAAGCAGGAGGTCGCGCTCGAGGCGGGGAAGCGCTATCCGGTCAAGATTACATACTTCAAGGGCGGCTCCACGGCATTCTGGATGAGCCGGCTGGATCTGCTTGGCAAAGGCGATCTGGAAATCGTGACGAAGCGTGAGAAGAAGTTCCCGAACCTGATCGATGACGAGGGAAACTGGACGGTGCGGAACGATGTCTATTTCCAGGAGGCCCGCATCCATTTCAAGGGCAGCCCCCTCGGCCCGACCTCGAACGGCAAGGCCATCGGCCCGGAACTGGGATTCGGCCACGTCATGGGGACCTACCACGACGAGCAGGTCCTGCTCATCAAGACAGCCCAGGGAAACCGCGCGCTCGGCATGGATTTTCGCCCGCCATCGAGCGGCCGCAAGCAACCCGACAGCAAGTGGGAAGGGCTGGAGTATCGCCTCATGATCGAAGGCGTTCGCAAGACACTGGACGATATCAAAAACATCGTGCCGGACTACAAAGGCCAGGGCTACGAGATCGCCGGATTCGCCTGGTGGCAAGGCCACAAGGACAGTTTCTCCGAGGATCTGATTGCGGAGTACGAGAAGAACCTGGTCAACCTGATTAACGATGTGCGGAAGGAATTCAAGGCGCCCAAGATGCCTGCCGTCGTCGCCACGGTCGGTTTCGGCGGACACAACATGGCTGATAAGTTCCTGAAGATCCTGAACGCGCAGATGGCCGTCGGCGATCCGAAGACGCATCCGGAATTCGCCGGGACCGTGGCCTCCGTGGACACCCGCGATTTCTGGCGGGAGGTCGATGACTCTCCGATGAGCCAGGACTACCACTACAACCGCAACGCCGAAACCTACATGCTTGTGGGCCACGCCCTTGGTCGAGCGATGGTCAAGCTCCTCGGCGGAAAAGCGGAACCGCTTCCGCAAGCCGCCAGGCCGAAACCCGCTGCACAGCAGGCAAGTCCCGAACCGGCAGAGCAGGATGAGGCCGCCGCGAAAGCGGCGCTGGCCCCGATTATTATGGGGGGTATGGTGCCGGGCTATATCGCCAACCCCAGGTACCAAGCGGCACTGTTAAGTGAGGCGAGCGGGGAGAAGCCGAAGCGGGCTTCACCGTTCCTGCGGGGCGCGATGTACGGTCTGACTCAATACTATCGCGCAGCCGGGGTGCACGACTATGACTGGCACGCTTTCGGCCCGGACCTCAAGAACATGAAGTGGGATTACTACAGCTTTGACCCGCAAGAGAAGAAACCCAAGGACAAAGGCGGCCCCCGTTTCCGCAAGGTGACCTATCCCGAGGGGATGACGAACTGGTTTGCGGTTGATTTTGATGCCGCCAAGGCCGGCTGGAAGAAGGGACTGCCGCCCTTCGGTCAGTTGGGCGGTAAGATGGAGCCGCTGAGCGATTCGTGCAACGCACCGTTTTGCGGGTGCAGCCAGACCCCGAGGACGTTGTGGGAGAAGGAGGTTCTGCTAATCCGCGGCACCTTTGAAATTCCCCCGCTCAAGGAGGGCCACCGCTACCGTATCGTGGTCGGGGGCAGCGCGCATGTGAATGCCGGGGAGGGCTACGCCATCTATGTCAACGGCAAACAGTTGATCGAGATCGGCAGCGGCGTCGGCAAGCGGCAGGGCGGACAACCGCGCGGTGCCTTTATTGACAAGGAGTTTGTCAAAGAGTTTCAGGGCGGCAAGGTGACCATCGCGGCCACCAGCTTCCTGCGATACCACCACCCGCGCCAGGGGGTCATTCCTCCCCGCGGGCACTTTACCCTTTGGCTGGAAGAGATGAAGATCCCGCCGCTGGGGCAGGCTGAGATCGTCAAATCGGCGGCTGCCGTGCCCATCCTTTCGACCCGGTAGCAGGAGACGCTGAGCGACGAAGACATGTTCCGGTATGACGGGAAGTTCGTCGCCAACCCCCAGGTGCTGGGCCGCTGGGAGGTCGTTCACGCGGTCGACAAGATCGAGGAATTCACGCCTTAGGTGGCGTTGCCCGCAACCAAACATCATAATGCAGCCCCGGACGAGCCGCGCGAAAGGCTCCTCCGGACGCCGGACCCCGGGACCCTTATGAAAGGTGATACCATGGAACCCTCGAAGACCCCAGCAGCAAGGACGGCGGCCCTCGGCGCCGCGGCCGTATCGGCGCTGGCGGCCGCGCGGTCGTCTGCGGCCGAACCGTCGAAGCAGGTGGCCGACGTCCTTGAGAAGATCCCCGCCGACGACTATGAAACCGCCGGCCGCTTGTGCACGACGCTGCTGGCCGGCGGGCCGGACGTGGTCAAGGAACTGGTCAACCGCGTCGGCGACGAGTTCGGCGACCCGAGCGGCGTGAAGCCGAAGTACGCGCTTCACGGGCTGGCCCATTACGCCTCGCGTCCAGGGGCCGGTCAGGCGCGCAAAATGTTTGCCGAGACCCTGGCCGGCGAACTTGCCGCCGAGCACTCGGAGGAGTTGAAGGCGTTTATCGTGCGGCAACTTCAGTTGTGCGGCCGGCCGGAGGAGGTCCCCGCCCTGGCGACACTCCTATCGAGCAACCGGTTGTGCAACGCGGCCAGCCAGGCGCTGTTGGCCATCGGCGGCCCGGCGGCGCTGAAGGCCCTGCGCGACGCCCTGCCGAAGGCCGAAGGGCCGCGACGCGTTGCCATCAGCCAGGCCATCGAACTCATCTCGCGCAAGTAACCTCGGTGCCTTACGAGGCGAGGAGGACGAATCATGAGCAGGTCGAAAACGATTACCCGCCGCCGCTTCCTGGGCACGGCCGCAACGGCGGCCGCCGTCGCCGTCGTTCCACGGCACGTCCTCGGCGGAGAAGGTCACCAGGCGCCCAGCGAGACCGTCACGGGCGCCCTTATCGGCAACGGCAACCGCGGCAAGGGGTCCTGGAAGGCGATGGGCCTGGAGAACCCGCGGCAACTCGCCGTGTGCGACGTGGACAAGAAACGCATCGGCGGCGAGCCCGACTACAAGACCCGCTTTCTGGATTTCCGCCGCGTCATGGAACGCAAGGACATCGACGTCATCTGCATCGCCACGCCGCCGCACTGGCACGCCCTCATCTGCATCGCCGCCGCCCAGGCCGGCAAGGACATCTTCTGCGAGAAGCCGATGACCAAGTTCATCGCCGAAGGCCGCGCCATCGCCGATGCCGTCAAGAAACACAACGTGGTCTTCCAGATCGGCACGTTCAAACGGTACTCCAACGCCAAGAACAAGGGCCACATCGAGAACCACCAGATCTTCAAGCACGGCCTGATGAAGGACCTCAGCGGCACGGTGGTCAACGCCGGGGCGAGGAACCGCGTCGGGCGGACCGACCTCGCTCCGCAGCCCGTCCCGCCGAACCTCGACTACGACATGTGGCTGGGCCCCGCCCCCTACAAGCCGTATCACACCGACCGCGTCCACTACAAGAACCGCTTCTACTGGGACTACGAGGGCGGCGACCTCACGAACTTCGGCGCACACAGCACGGACCCCCTCTTCTGGACGTACGCCAAGGACGATACCGGCCCCGTCGAAATCCAGCCGCACGCCCCATGGCCGCAGCATCCCGACGCCGTCGGCCACTACGGATGGGTGGAACTCACGTTCGCCGACGGCCTGAGGATCATCGTGACGGGCGGCAAGTGGGACAAGGCCAGGAAGTACGACCGCCCGAAGAAGCGGAGCATGGTCGGCGCCAAGGACCTCGACGAGGAAGGCCGGAAGAAACTGGCCGCTCTGCCCCCGCCCGAACCGCTCATCCCCTTCGCCGAGGCCATCCGCACACGCAAGCAGGCGGGCGGAAACGCCGAGTCCTCGCACCGCGTCACGACGGCGCTGCACCTGGCCAACATCGCCATCCGTGTGGGCCGCAAAATCCGGTGGGACCCGGTCTCCGAGCAGATCGTCGGCGACGAGGAAGCCAACCGCTTCGTCAACATCCCGATGCGGGCCCCGTGGCATCTGTAGCGGGTAGACGGTGCGGCCGGCCCGGCCCGCCAGCCCTTTCTGTGCCTTAGGGCGCCTGTTGCACGTTCCGCGCGGTGGCCTTCCCAGGCCGCCGCGCGAGAGGGCTTGTGCAGTCCCTCAGAGCGGTTTCTTGCGCGGTGGGTCCGGAGACCCACCGCGCAAAGGGCCTGCCCGCCGCGCAAAAGGGCTGAGCGTCGCTGGGCCGACGGGCCCCGATAGAGACCAGAATCCTCCTATAATCACCCCCTGGACGTGTATTTTGGCGGTTTTTCGCGAGGGCGGTTCGCACATCGCCGGAATTCGGTGTATACTGTCTTGGGGAGAACCTTTGCAGAGAGCAAGGCTGTGCCATTGCTGTGAGAGGGGATCAGGATGGACCGGGCGAGTCGCACGTTGGACGTAACACCCCTTTTTGAGCCGCTTGAGCCGCGGCTGCTCCTGGACAGCGTGGTCATCAACGAGATTCACTACGACCCGGACGTCAAGACCGAGTTGGCCGAGTTCGTCGAACTCTACAACACGACGGCCGATCCGATCGACATCTCGCACTGGCGGTTCTCGGACGGCATCGACTTCGAGTTCCCGGGCGCCACAACGCTCCCCGGTTACGGCTACGTCGTCGTGGCCCAGGACCCGGCGACGGTGCTCTCGAAGTTCGGCGTCACGGCCTTCGGGCCGTTCATCGGCAAACTCGACAACGACGGCGAACGAATCGTCCTGCGCGATGCGGCCGGCGTCGAGGTCGATGAGGTGGACTACGGCGCGGGGTTCCCCTGGCCGACCGTCGGCGACCCTCCGGGCTACTCCATCGAACTGATCAACCCCGCGCTCGACAACGACCTGGCCGGCAGTTGGCGGGCCTCGGTCGGCACGGTCATTGAGCCGCTGACGCTCCTGGACGAAGGTCAGATGTGGGCGTACTTCAAGGGTCTTTCAGAACCGCCCGCGACGTGGCGGCAAATCGGGTTCCCCGAAACGGGCTGGCCGGCCGGCCAGACGCCCATCGGCTACGGCGAAGGTTTCATCGTCACCAACCTCGACGACATGCAGGACAACTACTCCACGGTGTACCTGCGCAAAGAGTTTACCGTAGCCGATCCGGGCGCCATCACGGCCCTGGAGTTGCACGTGCGGTACGACGACGCCGTCAACGTCTGGATCAACGACACCCACGTGCGCGGGCTGAACATCTCCGACCCGGACGCGCCCTACGATGCAACGGCCGACGGCAACAGCGAGAACGCCGAGTTTGTCCCCAACGTCCTGCCCAATCCGGCTGCTTACCTGGAGGCGGGCGCCAACGTGCTGGCGGTGCAACTGCTCAACGTTTCGCTGGGCGACAGTTCCGATGCGTTTTTCGACGCCATCCTGCAGACCGCCACGGGCGGGGCAGCCGGTGTGACACCGGGGGCATGCAACTCCGTCCATTCCGCCAACGCGCCGCCGCAGATGCGGCAACTGGACCACTCGCCAACGCAGCCGGCGTCAGGCCAGGACGTCACCATCACCATGAAGGTCACGGACCCCGACGGCGTCGCCGGCGTCGCGCTCGCCTACCAGGTGGTCGAGCCGGGCGACTACATCGCGATCGACGATCCCCGCTACAACGACCCCGCCTACTGGACCACCGTGCCGATGGTTGATGACGGTACGGGCGGCGACGGCATCCCCGGCGACGCCATCTACACGGCCGTCCTGCCGGGTTCGGTCCAGGTTCATCGGCGGCTGATCCGCTACCGCATCACAGCCACCGATACCCTCGGCGCGGCGGCCACCGGGCCGTACGCCGGCGACCCGCAGCCCAACTTCGCGTACTTCGTGTACGACGGCGTGCCGTCCTGGACCGGTTCGGCACAGCCCGGCGTCGAGCCGGCCGTGGAGTACTCCAGCGACCTGCTCGATTCGCTGCCCACCTATACGCTCATCACCCAACGCCAAGACCACCTGAACGCCATGCACGTCCCCTACCGGCCGGGCGAGGCCGACCAGCAGA
>CAYVAM010000180.1:0-9011 GCA_964449275.1 uncultured Anaerolineales bacterium | reverse complement strand
GACGGCCCAAAAACGCCGATTCGGACGCCAAAAAGCGCGTTTTCGGGGGTTCCGGCGAACGGCGATTTGACGTAAGTCTTATGGAGCAGGACGAATCCAAGCGGGCGGCGAGACCCAATCGAATGCGGAATGCGGAACGCGGAATGCGGAACGAACGGCCACAACAACGGCAAGACCCGTTCGACTCGTCCCGAGGCATCGGGACTCGCCCGCACCATCATGGTCACGCCGATGGACCTGGCCTGGGACCTGCCGGCGAAACAGGTCTCCGTCACGCTCGTCTCGAAGAAGGACCAGGCCGTCCGTCTCATTCTGCGGCGGGGGCTGGAGACCGTCGAGACCGGCGGGCGGAAACTCGCCATCCGGAACGGCAGCACCGCCGAGGTCGCCCTGAAAAAGGGCGTTCCGCTGACGCTCAAAATCGGTTTGTCACAGTAGGAACCACATGACACGGGTTTCGCGCGGTGGGTGCCCCCACCCGCCGCGCATCAAGCCTGTCCGCGGCGTGTCCGGAGACCCGCCGCGCACCAACGTTAAGAGGTTTATGTCGCAGGGCACAGCCAAGCAGGAAAGGAACCGAACCATGTACCGACGCGATTTTCTGAAGTCCGTGGGAACCGGCGCCGCGGCGCTCGCCATGCCCGGCGGCCTTGCCGCAGCGGCAGCCAACGACGTGCCCAACATCGTATTCGTCATCGTCGATGACATGGGCTATTACGACCTGGGCTGCTACGGCAGCAAGACCATCCAAACGCCCAACATCGACCGCATGGCCGCCGAGGGGATGCGATTCACCGACGCTTACTCCGGCGCAACCGTCTGCGCACCGGCCCGCAGCACCCTCATGACCGGCTATCACATGGGCCACACGTCGGTGCGCGGCAACAGCGGCGGCATCCCGCTGCTGGACGAGGACGTAACGGTGGCCGAGGTGCTCAAGCAGGCCGGCTACGCCACCGGCGGGTTCGGCAAGTGGGGCCTGGGCGCCGTCGGAACGGCCGGCGTGCCGGAGAAGCAGGGTTTCGACGTCTTCTTCGGCTACTACCACCAGGTCCACGCACACTCCTATTACACGACGTACCTGTGGCGGAACAGCGAGCGCGTGCCGCTGCCCGGCAACGAGGGCGGCAAGCGGGGCCAGTATAGCCACCACGTCATCTTCCAGGAGGCCATCAAGTTCATCCGCGCCAACAAGGACCGCCCGTTCTTCTGCTACTGCCCCTGGACGCCCCCGCACGCCAAGTACGAGTTCCCCCAGGACGACCCCGCGTGGGCGCTCTACAAGGACAAGGACTGGCCGAACGATGCCAAGGTTGCCGCCGCCATGGACTCGATGATCGACCGCCAGGTCGGCGAGATCATCACGCTGCTCAAGCAACTCGACCTCGATTCCAAGACCCTCCTGTTCTTCTGCTCCGACAACGGGGCCGCCAAACGCTTCGACGGCGTCCACAACTCGTGCGGCTCCATGAAGGGGTACAAGCGGTCGATGCAGGAAGGCGGCATCCGCACGCCGATGGTCGTCCGCTGGCCCGGCAAGGTCCGGGCCGGCGCTGTCAGCGATCTCGCGTGGTACTTCCCGGACGTCATGCCGACGCTGGCCGAACTCGCCGGCGTTACGAAGCACGTGCCCAAGGGCATCGATGGCATCTCGATCGTCCCGACGCTTCTGGGCCAGGCCGCGGCCGGACGCAAGCAGAAACCCCACGAGTACCTGTTCTGGCAGCACGGCGGCGCCCGCGCCGCCCGAATGGGCAAGTGGAAAGCGATTCAGAAATCGGGCGGCAAGAAAAAGCCCCAGGCGGCCTCGCTCCAACTGTACGACCTCTCCAACGACATCGCCGAGACGAACAACCTTGCCGCCGACCACCCCGACATCGCCAAACGTATGGCCGCCATCCTCCAGGAGGCCTACACGCCGCCGCGCCCCCAGCGCGAGCCGCCCAAAAAGGCCGCAGGCAACAGGCATCGCTGAACCGGCAGCGGAAACCCCGCAACGAGCGGTTTGTGACAAACGCGCGGGTTATGCCGCGACACACTACCGTGTTTCGCTTGACGGCGCGTGCCCGGCGGCCTAGCATGAGGCCATGGCACGGATAGCGAGAGTGGTCGTTCCGCGGTACCCGCATCACATCACGCAGCGCGGCAATCGCGGGATGCAGACGTTCTTCTCCGACGAGGACTACCAGGCGTACCTCGCCCTGATGGCAGAGCACTGCGCGGCGTGCGGCGTCGAGATCTGGGCCTGGTGCCTGATGCCGAACCACGTCCAACTGATCGCCGTGCCGAAGACCAAGGCCGCCCTGGCGCGGGCCATCGGCGAGGTCCACCGCCGCTACACGCAGCGCGTCAACCTCCGACAGGGATGGCGGGGGTACCTGTGGCAGGGCCGCTTCGCCTCGTTCGTCATCGACCAGCCGCACCTCCTGGCCGCCGCCCGATACGTCGAACGCGAACCCGTGCGGGCGCACCTGGTGCGTCGTCCGTGGCGGTATCGGTGGTCGAGCGCCAAGGCGCACCTTGCGGGCAAGGACGATGCGCTCGTGCGCGTAAAGCCGCTCCTCGACCTGGCCGGCGACTGGCGCGGCTTCCTGCTGGAGCCGGAGGACGAGGCCGAGATGGAGGCGATTCGTCGCCACGGCCGCACAGGGCGCCCGCTCGGCGACCTGGACTTCGTGAAGCGTCTCCAGAAGCGCCTCCGCCGCCGCCTCGTCCCCCGCAAACCCGGCCGCCCCCCCAAGCGGCGCAGAAAATAGCACTGCGCCCCGGCAGCCCCTTCCTGGCCCGGCTGCAGGCGCTCCAGCGGCCGATTATTGGCTCCGCGCCGCGGTGCCCGTCCGCCCCAAGGTTCGCCGCCTTGAAGACCGGCCGAAAACATGGGTACCGTCCCCAATGGCCCCCGGATGATCCGGGGAATTCCGCCCCAAGCGTTTGCTTTCGGGCGTTTTCCATGGTATACTGTAGTCTTGCGAGAGTATGCGCTCTCAGAAGTCTCCCGCAGCAACCTCTTTGCCGTGGGCGATGATGCAGGCGAGAGCGTTGTCCTGAACCAATCTGTTCCGCGGACGCACTACCAGGAGGAGGTCTACGATGCGCCTTTCACGACTCGTTCTTGCGATCGGCATGGGGCTTTTGGTGTCGGGCGGGCCCGCGGCATGGGCCGAGGCGTCGTCCGTCCTGCTGAAGTTCGAGAAGTTCATCGACCCGTACATCGGCATGGACGGCGATGTCCGTTACCTGCCGAAGCTGTACATCGAGCACCCCGGCGCCACGTCGGTGGCGTTCAACATCTTCGACAAACGAGCCGACACGGCGATGTCGTACGACGACCTGGACGGCGAATGGTTCTGGGAGCCGGAGCCGCCCCCCGTCGACGCGTGGGACTACACGTTCAATGAACTCAACGACCAGTACTCCGGATATTGGACGCTGACCCTCGACGCCTCTCTGCCGACCGAAAGCGTCTACTCCTTTACGCTGAACCCGTTGCAGTACGCAGACTTCGCCAGCACCCCGGAGTTCTGCGAACCGACCGAGGGCGAGGAGCACCCGGCGAACTATGCCTTCAAGTGGCGGTTCCGCGAGGGCCAGTTCGTTCCCCCTGGCTGCAACCTGTCGATGAGCGTCAACCATGACGCCACGGACAACGATGTCGAGGTCGACAGCCGATGGGCCGACCCCGACCACATCGACCTGATGGCCACCAGCCAGACCTTTCCGGCCGGAACGCTGCTGCCGGGCGAGTCGATGCTGCGCGTGCAGTACTCGCGCTACGACGAGAACCGGCTGGTGGGCTTCATGAAGGTGAGCGGTGAAGCCATCGCCTGGGACGGGCCGCCCCAGCTCAAGCTGCAGGCCGGTCAGAACATCTCGTGCGACGTCATGCCCACGGCCGTCAACAACGGCGGCTTCGACCCGACCAACCCGATCGACCCGCTGGACCCCTTCGCGGGCTGGACGATATTCGGCCCGGACTACTCAGTCACGGCCGTCCAGAACCCCTTCGACCTGCCCGAGGACTACGTGCCACAGTTCACCGCCTATTCGCCGGGCGGCATGACGCAGATCGTCGACACCCCCAGCGGGCCCTTCTTCGTCCTGTTCGACTACGGCTGGACCGCGGTGCCCACCCCCGAGGACATGGACGCCATCTTCACCGTCTACATCGACGGCGTCGCCGTGGGCACGCTGGTGTCGCCCGACGCGCCCGACACCGACTGGCAACAGGGCGAATTCGCCGTGTTCGACGCCGGCCTGTGGGAACTCATCGGCGTCGAACTGGGCCTCGAAGTCGACGGGCCCACGGGCAGCAGCCTGGTGGTCGACAATCTCCAGTTCAGCAACCTGCCCGAACCGGCCTCGCTGGCCCTGCTCGGCTTCGGCGCCGTGGCTTTCGCTCTACGTCGGCGGCACCAAGCCTAGCCGCCCGCTGAAGAAGTCATTGTCTCGAAGTTGACGCTCGGGAAACCTGCGGACGGTACCCATGTTTTTCCCTTGCATGGGGGGGACGCGCGGGGTAGGGGTGGTGAGTTCCGTGGACGCGCGACGTAATTCGCCGGGACCGGGGGAGTTCCGGGGCCAGGATACGCAGTTCGCTTGACCGCCGGGTGGCGGGCGGGCACGCTTCCGGCATGGCCCGCGCAAACCCGGCCGCCCCCCCAAGCGGCGCAGAAAATAGCCTTTTGCCCCGGCAGCCCCTTCGTGGCCCGGCTGGAGGCGCTCCAGCGCCCGATTCCCGGCTCCGCGCCATGGCGCCCGGCCGCCCAAAGGTTCGCCGCCTTGAAGACCGACCGAAAACATGGGGTACCGTCCCCAGGTTTCCGGGCTCGATGGCGGAAACTGATGAAGGCAAGTTTGAGTTTGATTCCAAATCTGGTGACTGGCGGCCTGTTGAATCCACAGCGGGCCACGATCCTGCCAATCGGTGAGGGCTCCTTGCCATAAACCTGGGTACCGTCCACAGGTCCCCTAGGTTCCCCTGCAATGTCAGGAGCGTGCTGGCCGGTTGCGCATGATCATCCAACGGTCGAGGATATCCGGTGGTCCATTACGCGTATTATGCATTCGCTAGCGCCGTCTTCCTTGCGTCACTATCGCTCATCTTAAAGGCGCTCGTTCGCTACCGAATCTGCGATTCGGGCCTGGTGACGTGGGGGATGGGCGTGAGTGCGGGCCTTGTGGCGGCCGTCGTCTGGCTGGTGCTCCGCCCACCGTTCCCATCGCAGGCCGTATGGCCACTCCTTGCGGTGGTTGCGGCCGTGCAGTTCGGCCTCTGGGCGCTGAACCGGGCGTTGCAGGAGGGGGATTTGAGCATCGTCGTGCCGCTCCTGTCGCTTCGGATCCCCTTGGCGGCAGCGATGGCCGTTGTCTTTCTGGGCGAGACCCACGGCCTGGGCATTTACAGCGCCGTCTTGCTCTCCTGCGTGGCCGTGGCCCTTTTCGGCATGGGGCGACCGCTGAAGGCGCAGGGTGGACACGGCGCCCATCCGGCGGTGCCGATTGGCTTCGCATGCGCCGGTGCGGCCGCGTTCGCCCTTTCGGACCCGTTTGCCAAACTCGTCATTGACAGCAGCGGCGCCGCGGACCTGTTGATCTGGAGCCTGATGCTTCGGGGGGGGTTCTGTGCCGTCATGCTCGTGCGTCCCACCTATCGCCAGTATCGTGTTGCGGTACGGGACTGGGGGATGTTCCTGTTGAGCGGCGGCGTTACCGTCGCCGGGCTGGGCTGTTTGTACAAAGCGTTTCTTCTGGCCGACGGTGTGACACTGGTCAATGTGATCCTCGGCACGCGCGGTCTGTTCGGCCTGCTGATGGGCGCCGTGCTTGGCCGCGTCCTTCGCGTGCCGCTTGAGAAACAGCCGGTCCGCATCTATGTGCTCCGCGTGGTAGCAAGCGGGCTGCTCTTTGCAGCCCTGCTGATCGTGCTTCTCGGCTGATGGGTTGCGCCGCGGCGGCCGGAACCCCGGGGATGGGAAACCCGAACCCCTGGCCATTGGGGACGATACCCATGTTTTTCACTTGCAAGGGGGGACGCGCGGGGGCGAGGTGAGTTCCGCGGACGCGCGACGTCATTCGTACTATTTGAGCCTGTTGCACGAACCGCGCGGCGGCCTTCCCAGACCGCCGCGAGACGCTCCAAATCATGCGTGGTGGCCTGGGAAGGCCACCACGCGGAAGCCTTCTGGTGACTTGTGCGGGCAGGCTCATTTCATTTTCCCTTCCACGTGATCTTGGCTTCACGGTTTGCGAGATTCACTCGAACCGAGGCGTGCTCAAAGGATCGCGTATAGACCCAGCCATCGCGCTTGGCGCCGGCGGATGGCGGCAGCGCCTGAAGGCGGCGAGGTCATCTGATAGTCGGAGGTCTCGCCGAGGGACCGGGCGTGGGTGCTTCAGGGTTGGCGAGCGGTGCGGGAGGCCGAGACGCTCGCCGAGGCGCAGGGGCATCTGGCGGCGCTGGTCGAGGCTCTGGCCGAGCGTTACCCGTCGGTGGCGGCGTGGGTGGAGGAGGCGGGCGAGGAGGCGTTGGCGGTGTACGCCCTGCCCCCGCCGCACCGCAAGCGGATGCGTTCGACGAACATGCTGGAACGGTGGCACCAGGAACTGAAGCGTCGGACACGGGTGGTGCGGATCTTCCCGAACGGCCCGTCGTGCCTGCGTCTGGTGACGGCGTTGTCGATGGAGATGTGCGAGGAGTGGCAGGGGCGGCGGTACCTGGCGATGGATGCGGTCGAAGGATCGGCTCCCGACCAGCCGGAGCCCGGAGCGGCCGGGTCCGCAACGGCCCGGTCGGTGGCCTGAGCGTGGGGCCCGCTCCGGCCTCGGTCCCCTCGGCCTCCGCAGGCCCCACGCCGCCCAACGAGGAGATGCCATTTTACAGAACTCTCAGGACTTGACTGACCTGGAAAACGAAGTCGAGACCAGCGAGGAGTGGAAGGTATCGAGCCAGGAGGAACAGGGGCAGTTCACTGACAATCTTTCGCTGCAGCCTCGCACGGAATACTTCATCGACCAAGGCCTTGATCCGGGGCAGAGTGGCCACAACACGCTGGTTGAGGTTGACCCTCACCAATGGGAGGTCGGCGTAGGTCATATTACTGGCCAAGGCGCGGCCGTGCTGGACAACACGAAACGGACAGTCTGTAACAACGTGTGCCGGATTATGCTAACCTACTACAGGCATTCGGGCACCCAACTCGAGATGCGATGGACGACCTACTACCGTGTCAATACGTCGCAGTAACATGGAGGTACCTATCATGCGTTTCACGCTTCGCACCGCACTCATCGTCTTCGTGGCCGGCCTGGTTTGTCCTCTCGGTCGAGCGGATGACTTGATAGATAAGCAGGCGGAAGAGATTTTCCTGGAAGATGATAGCGAGATACGCAACGGCCTTCCGGAACTCGTCGCTCAACTGAATATCCCCGCCGGCCTTGTTTTCGGTCCCTTGAAATATCCGTGGGTTCCGGAGGAAACGCCAAAATACGAGCAGGTCCGGATGCAGCCAGCCGACCAATACCTGAAGGTCTTCGAGTTCCGCAGTGGTACGATGAAGGCCGCTCTGGAGGCGTTTTGCCGCCCTCGGCCAGCCATCACCTGGATGCAGACCGAGGGCGTTGTCCTCATTCGCAGGCAAGGGCCCGATTTGAGCCATTGCAACAGCGTCCTCAACCGACGTGTCGACGCCTTTCGCGTCTCGGAAGTCGCGTTCAGGCAAGTGATCGCTAGACTGAAGGATTCAGTCACCCCGCCGCTGGAGAGTGAAGTGCAGGGGGAGCCGAAGTGGAGCATCTACGGGGTCCAAACCCGGCACGTTACTGGGTGGCATAATAGGCATGAGCCGGTATACGGTCGCACGTTTGAACCGAGGCTTCCGGACACGCGCTCCGTGACAGTTGCCATCCCTGATGGCACGCTGCAACAGGCGCTGAACGCTCTGTCTACCCAATGCCAAGGAACTTTTTGGGGGGTATGGGAAAGGGAACCCGGGCCGGGAACGCCGAAACCCCTGCTTGCCGATACGCCCGTCCGTAGCGGAGTCCTGGCGCTCTTTTCGTTCCACCCCGAGCGGCGGGAATTCGACCTGCCAACCTTGGTGCGCTGCATCGACGGCCGGTACGAACACCTTCATGGATACGCGAACCGAGAGGTGCGGATCAACGACGCCTGGGCGGAACTGTGGCGGCGGCAACATTTCCACCTGAACGCGGTCCGTCGAGCCCTCGTCCAGAACAACGCGTTGGAGCGCATCCTTGCCTCACCCCGCTACGAACAGCGTATGAGACGAGTGAGCCAGTATTTCCTGATGAGCGACGAAGCTATGGCGCGCCGCGCGGTCGAACGGATTCTGCATATCACGGAAGACGAACCCGCCCGGCGCCGACCACTTGTCTGCTGGTCGATCCCCTTCGACCCGAGATACCACCCGGAAGACACGTTTAAGTCCACTTATGTTCCCGTCTGGCGCCGTCTGGCCGAAGAAGACAAAGATCCCAAGGTCCGGGAGCGGGCTCGGGAAATCCTTGAGTACTACGAGGACTGGAAACGCCACAAAGAGGGTGCGTCAAGAACATCGCAGGACAAGTAAGCACCGGCGTGAGGCCGGGAAACCTGGGGGACGCTACCCATGTTTTTCGCTTGCATGGGGGGGACGTGCGCGGGGTAGGGGTGGTGAGTTCCGCGGACGCGCGACGTCATTCGTACTATTTGAGCCTGTTGCACGAACCGCGCGGCGGCCTTCCCAGACCGCCGCGAGACGCTCCAAATCATGCGTGGTGGCCTGGGAAGGCCACCACGCGGAAGCCTTCTGGTGACTTGTGCGGGCAGGCTCATTTCATTTTCCCTTCCACGTGATCTTGGCTTCACGGTTTGCCAGATTCGCTCGAACCGAGGCGTGCTCGAAGGATCGCGTATAGACCCAGCCGTCGCGCTTGGCGTCGGCGGATGGCGGCAGCATCTAATCCTACAACGCTACTTCGCCTTTTTGTCCGCCTGGTGGCCTTCCCAGGCC
>CAYVAM010000179.1:0-9052 GCA_964449275.1 uncultured Anaerolineales bacterium | reverse complement strand
GCCTCAAAAAGGGAGTCAAAAGGAGCAAAAAAGACGAAATATGACGAAAAAGGACGAAAACGGACGAAAACGGCGAAAGTTTTGCCTTACCTATCTTAACAAAAAACGGCCCAATCGCCCCTGGCGGCCCAAAAACGCAGATTCGGACACGAAAAAGCGCGTTTTCGGGGGTTCCGGCGAACGGCAATTTGACGTAAGTGTTATGCAGCCGGCCGCATACTTCGGCGCCCGTTCGGCCCACGGAGCAACCGCGGCGGCAAATAACCCTTCCGAACGAGGGCCATACGCTTATAATGGTCCCGGAGTTACGATCCCATCAAACACGAAAGGAAGGCCCGAAAATGGCGAAAGCGAACGTCACCCGACGCCGCCTCCTCGGCGCCGCATCGGCAGCGGCCGTCACCGTAGTCTCCAGGCACGTCCTGGGTGGAGCGAACCGGCCAGCGCCCAGCGAGAAACTGAACATCGCCGGTATCGGCGTCGGCGGCATGGGCGGGGCGAACCTGCGGAACCTCGAATCCGAGAACATCGTCGCACTCTGCGACGTGGACCACGCCTACGCCGCACGGACATTCAAACGATACCCGAAGGCCAAGGTCCACACCGACTTCCGCAAGATGCTCGAGGCACAGAAGGACTTCGACGCCGTCCTCGTCGCCACACCCGACCACACGCACGCCGTCATCTCGATGGCGGCCATCAAGGCCGGAAAGCACGTCTACTGCCAGAAACCGCTGACGCACGACGTTTACGAGGCCCGTATGCTCGCCAAAGCGGCCCGCGCGACCGGCGTCACCACGCAGATGGGCATCCAGGGCCATTCCGGCGAAGGTGCAAGGCTCATCTGCGAATGGCTCTGGGACGGGGCCATCGGCCGCGTCCGCGAAGTCGACGCCTGGTGCAGCCTCTCCTACTATCCGTGGGGCCACGCCGGTTGGAGTTCACGATGGGGCACTCGGCCGAAAGAAACACCGGCGGTGCCGGCGTCGCTCAACTGGGACCTGTGGATCGGCCCGGCGCCGATGCGGCCGTACCATCCGGCGTACCATCCGGCGGTGTGGCGGTGTTGGCTGGATTTCGGGTGCGGCATGATGGGCGACCGCGGGGCCCACACGCTGGACCCCGTTTTCTGGGCACTGAAACTGGGCCAGCCGACCAGCATCGAAGCCACATCCCTGGGGCTGAACTCCGACACCCATCCGCTGGCCTCGATCGTGACGTACCAGTTCCCCGCGCGCGGCGACCTGCCGCCCGTCAAACTCACGTGGTACGAGGGCCTCCGCGCGCCGAGGCCGGCGGAACTGGAAGACGGCCGCGCCATGGGCGACCGCGAAGGCGGCGTCGTCTTCAAGGGCGACAAAGGCAAACTCACGTGCGGCACCTACGGAAACGGCCCTCGCCTGATACCCGAAAGCAGAATGAAAGACTACAAGCGGCCGCCGAAAACGCTCCCCAGGGTCAAAGGCAGCCACGAAATGGACTGGGTGCGGGCGTGCAAGAGCGGCAAACCGGCAGGGGCGGGTTTCGACTACTCCGGTCCGCTGACCGAGATCTGCATGCTCGGCAATGCCGCCAGACGCATCGACGCCCGGATAGAGTGGGATGCCGAGAACCTGAAAGTGACCAACCTGCCCGAGGCGAACAAGTATATCCGTACCAAGTACCGAAAGGGCTGGAGCCTGTGAACGCGCCCGCGCCAAGAGGCGAGGCGCTGGCGCCGAGAGGCGAGGCGCTGGCGCCGAGAGGCGAGGCGCTGGCGCCGAGAGGCAGCGCGCCGGGCAAGCCCGGCGGCTAACTGGGCTCTTCGGCCTCGGTCGGCTCTTCGGGCTGGGCCGACTCTTCGGCCTGGGCCGACTCTTCGGCCTCGGTCGACTCTTCGGCCTGGGCCGACTCTTCGGCCTCGGTCGACTCTTCGGCCGGGGTCGTCTCTTCGGCCTCGGCCGGCTCTTCGGGCTGGGATTGGTCGGCTGCGGCCGCCTCGGCAACCTCGGCTCGCATGGCGGCCACAATCCGCACGTCACGGAGCGTGATGACGCTGAGCAGAACCAGGACCGCGCCAACGGCCGTGAGAAGGATACCGAACTGCAAGGATTTGCTCTCCCGACCGCTCTGGTGCTTCTGGGCCTTGACGTAGTCGGTGGCGTCCACGGCGGGTTCATCCGGCGCCATCTTCCCGTAGGCGGGCACGTTCTGGAAATACACCCGGCCGGTGTCGGAGACCGAATGCGTTGCGCCCTTGGGGACCGCCCACCACTCCTTGCGCACCTGAACCACGTCGAACTCCCCGATGCCGGCCTTCTTCAGTTGCACCTGGAAGTAAGCGAGGTGTTGCTCATACGGATTCTCCTCGGCACTGGGCAGGAAGCAATAGACGCCGATGCCCACACACACCAGCCCGACCAGGAGCGACGGCATCCAGATGGCCTTCTTGAACCCGACGTGGTGGGCGGCGCGGTCCTTGCCTTTGGGCGGCTTCTTCCTGATGGGCCGGACGGTCCGGGGTCCGAGTTCGCCGGCGGACACGGTGACGGCTTCGCCGCCCTCCCCTTCGCGCAAGGTCCGCATTTGGTCGGCCATTTCGGCCACGCCGCCCTCGGAACCGAGTTGGTCGTGAAGCGCCTGGATATCGCCCTCGTGCTTGGCCTTGACGCCGAGTTCGGCAACATCGCCGGCCGTCTCCCGCTTGAGGGCATCGAGGTCCTCGCGACGCCTGGAAGCAACGTGGTCCGGGTCGCCGCCGACCTCTTTCATCTGCTCGACCATCGCGCGCTTGGCCTCGGCGTGGGACTCGGCGTCCTCCATGTCCCGGGCGGCCGCTTGGGCAGCGTCGGCCTGTGCCGGCCCGGAGGTCTCGGCCGCTTCGTCGTCGGCCCCGGCCGCATCCGCCGGATACGGCACGGGAATGTCCAGGCCGCAGGCTTCGCAGTGGAACAACTGGCCGGCTTGCGACTCGTCGGCCGAACACCTTGCCCCGCAATCACACGTGAACTCGATCGCCACGTCCGTCTCCTTGTCATCTTTCGTCGCGTTGCCGTATTGTACGGTTGCACCGGCCCGTCCGCACTCCTTTTCTGATTGACCGGCCCGAGGCAGCCATCTAAACTGCGGATCGGCTTGTTCAAGACCCATTCGAGGGAACCGTGTCCGAGTCCAGTCCGCCCAATCCGACGCTCGACGAGGCCTTCGTCGCCGGTATCCGCCGCCTTCTGAAGGAAGGCCGGCGGGATGAACTGGCGCGGCGGCTGGACGACCTGCACCCCAGCGACGTGGCGGACCTGCTTGAAGAGTTCAGCACCGACGAGAAGGTCGCGCTGTTCTCGCTGCTCGAGGCCGACGATGCAGCCGACGTCCTCGTCGAAACCGACGCCGAGACACGTGAAGACATTATCGAGAGCGTCCGGCCGGAAACCCTTCGCACCACCCTGGCGGAACTCGAACCCGACGAGGCCGCCGACGTCATCGGCGAACTGGAGCCCCGCGAGGCCGCCGACGCCCTGGCCGGACTCGAAGACCGCGACGAGATCAAGCGGCTGCTGGAGTACCCCCCCCATACGGCCGGCGGCCTGATGACCACCGAGTTCGTCACCATCCCCGCCGGCGCCAGCATCCGCGATGCCATCGAGCAAGCCCGCGGCGCCTCCGAGACGACCCACCGCAACTACCTCTACATCACCGACGAAGCCTCGCGTCCCATCGGGCGTCTGCCCATCGAGAAACTCATCTTCTCCTCGCCCGACACGCCTGTCGGCGGCCTCATGGAGACCGACGTCCACCCCGTGCCGACCGACATGGACCGCGAGCAGGTCGCCGAGATCGTCCGCCGCTACGATCTGTTGGCCGTGCCCGTGGTGAACCCCGGAACAGGCGCCGTGCGGGGCATCATCACCGTGGACAACGTGCTGGACGCCGCCGACGAAGAAGCCGCCGAAGACATGTACCGCATGGCCGGTACGGCCGCCAAGGACCCGCTCCACATGCCCGTCTGGCGCCGGGCGGTGGCAAGACTTCCCTGGCTGCTTATCACGCTGGTGCCGGGGTTCCTCGTGGGGCAGATCATGCGTTGGCTCGGCTACGACCCCGGGGGGACGACGTCGCTGCTGCTCTTCGTCCCCGTGATGATCGAAATGGCCGGCAACGTCAGCCTTCAGTCCTCGACGATCATGGTGCGCGGCCTGGCCACCGGCGACGTGCGACCCTCGCGGACCGGTTCGATCCTGGCGAACGAGATGGGCGTGGCGGTCCTGGTGGGCGTGGTGTGCGGCCTGGTCTCGGGCGCGGTCGGGTACGTCTTCTTCCGGCACGACATCGGTTTTGCCGTCGTGATCACCTTCAGCATGCTCTGCGGCATTCTGAGCGCCGCCGTCACGGGGACGCTGATTCCCCTGGCCTGCCATCGCATCGGGGTGGACCCCGCCCTTGCGAGCGGCCCGTTCGTCACGAGCCTGAACGACATCACCGGCACGCTGATCTACCTTGGCCTTGGCGCGCGTCTGCTGTACCTGTTCGGCTGACGCGCCGGGCAAAATGAATAGGTTCTCCCGGGAATCGTCTGAATGGTTGAAGCCGGGCAAGATGGGCAGACCGACGAGACGGCCTCGCAAGAGGTCGAGCGCGACGCAGCCCTTGTCGAACGACTCAAGGAGGGCGACTCGAAGGCGCTCGACCAACTGTTTCGCCGGCACCGCGACGCCGCATACGGCATCGCCTTCCGCCTGGTCGGGTCACGGGAAGATGCGCTTGACGTCGTACAAGAATCGTTCATTCATGTCATGCGGGGTATTCAGGCGTTCCGCGGTCAGTCGTCGTTTCGGACGTGGCTGTACCGGATCGTGACGCACGCCGCCCTCGACTACCGGCGGTGGCGGTCGCACCGGCAGGCGGAGAGCCTCGACGGGCTGACGGCCCTCGAACCCGCCGCCACGGGGCCCATCCACCCGGCGCCACAGGAAGAAGCGGCGGAGCGGGACCTACAGAAGGCCATCGACGAGGCCCTCGCCAACATCTCGGAAAAAAATCGGGCGGCACTCGTCTTGTACGCCCTCGAAGGCATGTCGTACAAGGAAGTGGCCGACGCGCTCGGCATCTCCATCGGAACCGTCATGAGCCGCATCTTCAACGCGCGGCAGAGACTGCGAGAACTGTTGGCCTCGGAGATCGGGTAAGAGCCATGGATTGCGACGAAGCCAAACAGATGTTGGCCGGGTACGCCGACGGGGAACTGTCGTCGCTGGAGAACGAGGGCCTGGCCGCCCACCTGGAGCAGTGCGGCCGGTGCCGCCAGATCGTCCACGACCAGCAGCGGATCCAGCACGTGCTCGACTCGTACGAGTTGCCGCCGGTCCAGGACAGCGACTGGAACAACATCGGCAAGGCTTTGAAGGCCGAACTCGAAGGCAAGGGCGAGCCGGTGCAACTGAAGACGCGTCCGCGGATCGAGGGCCTGGACCCGACGCCCGAGACGCAGCGGCCGATTGTGTCCGCGGAACCGCCTCCTCCGGTTCCAATCGTGCGTGAGGTGCCGGCCCCGGCCGCCCGGCCGCGAGGCGCCGCCGCTGCGGCCCGCACGCCCGCGATGACACTCATCACGGTCCGCCCCCGTAAGGGGCGCCAACCGTTCCGCTGGATGGCCCACGTGGCCGGCGCAGCCGCCGCCGCCCTGGTGGTGGCCATGGGGCTGGCCACGCTCTGGACCCGGGCGGCACCGCCCCTGGCGCCGAATACATTGGCGCGGCAGGACGACGTTGCTATCATGGAACTGGAAACCGACGCCGACTACAGTGTCATCCTCTACACGGGCGACACGAACGACGTGGTTGCTATCTGGGTTGAACCGGACGAGTCCAGCGGCTGAGGGGCACAGGCGGGAACAACGACCATGCGATATCGAACGCACGGGCAGGCGATGATCCTGGCGGTCGCGGCGCTGCTGACCCTATCCGGCGCCGCCCGGGCCGCCACCGAAACCGCCGACTCCAGGCAAAGCCTCAACGTGACCATCATCGGCATCCACGCCACCAAAGAGGCGAAACCGTTCATCGACCCGGCGCTGAAAGCCATCTCCGCCGAACTCCGCAAACGCGCGGTCGGCTATAACAGTTTCCGCCTCCTCGTCAACCTGACGCGCACCGTCGCGATCGGCAAGACCTGGGAATGCCCGATGAAAGAGGACTACGCCCGCCAGGTTCAACCCATCAAGAGCGAGGCAGACAAGGCGACGATCCGCCTGCTCTGGATCCGGTACGTCGTCTCGGGGCGAAAACGGAAGGCACAAGAAAAAGAGAAACTCACCCTTTCCATCCGTAAGGGCAAGTACTTCCTCTCGGGCGGGTGGAAACTGAAGAAAGGCGTGCTACTCGGCGCCATCGCCGTCCAGTAAGAAACCGTTTCATAACCCGCTGTGCCGCGCGGCTATGCTTCAGTTGCTGTTGTCGCGCGGTTGATTAAGCGATTCCTCAACCATCTGCGCCACGTGGCGCGTCCGGTCGCCAACGTCGGCCCACAGGCGGATCAACTCGCTCGCCGTCTTCGCACCCAAAAGCAACATCACCGCCAGCACCAGGGCGCCGGCGAACGCGCCGACGGCCACACCCGGGTTGCCGCCCGTGGCAAGCACGATCAGCGCGCCCAGCCCACCCAGAAACACCAGGACCGAGACGGCGACCCCCACGCCGAAGATGATGGCGGCCAGCAGTCGCAGGGTACCGTACGGGCTGGTCCGGGCCACCATTCGGGAAACGGTGGTGGTGGAGGAATGCTTGGACGGCCCGCCCGCGCGGGCCGGTGTCGGCGTTGGCGCTGCCGCGCCACCGGCCGCACTATCGGACGGTTTCTCGGCCGGAGCGTTGGCCGCCGATTCAGCGGGAGACTTGGCCCGTTCCTCAGCCTTGACCGCGGCCGCCAGCGCGGCCGCAGGGTCGTCGGGAAACACCACGACCTCGCCGCACTGTGGACACTTGGCCTTATGTCCGGCGGCCGAATCCGGCGCAGAGATGATTCTGCCACACCCCGGACACGTTGCGGAAATCGGCATCCTTCGACGCCTGCAAGTCCCCCGGTTCGGATATTCTACACCAAAACCGGGGAAAAGGCAAACAGCCGCATGAGAAAATGGGGAACGGGCGGCCCAGCCCAAACGGATTTCAGGACGCCGGGCTCAGATGGGCCTCCACGAAACCCATTACCCGTTGACGGTCTTCGTCGCTGATATCCACAAACGCCAGGCCCACCTCGTACAATTCGGGATCGATCTTAGACGCGCGGCACCAGGTGATCCGGCCCTTGCAGACGACGGGCGATTCGTCCTCCGGCAGGGCAAACGTCAGCAGCGGCGCCGTGCCTTCCCGCATCGGATCCGCCATGAGAACACACATGCCGCCCCCCGAGATGTTAAGCGTCGGGCCGATCGATTCGACCGTGATCCGCGTCGTAATGCGAGGACTCGTTCGCATTTCGGTCCGCAACATGCTTGATCTCCTTGCGCCGAGATGCCGTATCGGCAGCGCAGTGTAGGGGGCACTCATTCTTATCGGAAGGCGCCTGCCCTCTTCTACACTGAAATCTCTTGCCGAAAACCCGACCAAACGACGCTTGACCGAGCGGCGGCCGGGGATATGGTTACACGGCACGCGGCGTTTGGCGCGAAGGAGATGTAGGGTGGGTGCTCCGCACCCACCAGATTGGATCAAAGAGGCCTGGGGGTCGGACGGTGGGTGCAAAGCACCCACCCTACGCGCCTGGAAGCGATGTTGCCGGTGAAATGAAGATCGGTTAAATGGCCTCGAGCCCGAATGCCTGACTCTCGAAATCTCGTGCACTCGATTACGCTCGGCCCGGTTGCGCTTTCAAACAACCTCGTCCTCGCGCCGATGCACAAGCGGACACACCTGCCGTTCCGGCTGCTCTGCCGCCGCGAGGGGGCCGCACTGACGCACACCGAGATGGCCACGCCGCGAGAACTCCTCGGCCACGAAAGCGCCTCCAAGGCCCGGAACCTCCTGGCCTCGGACCCGGCCGACCGTCCCCTGGGCGTCCAGGTCCTGCCGCGCGAGCCCGACCTGCTCGTCGAAGCCGTCGTGATGCTCGCCCGGCGCGGCACGGCGGACCTGGTGGACGTGAACTTCGCGTGTCCGAGCCGCCGCGTGGCCGGGCGGAGCCGGCGCGGCGCGGCGTTTCTGCGGGACCCCGACGCCGCCGTCCAACTGGTCGAGGCGGCCGTGGGCGCCTCGCCGCTGCCCGTCACGGTCAAACTCCGCCACGGGTACACAAATTCGGCGGAAGATACACGACTGGCGCTGGACCTGGCGCGAGGCGCCGCCGACGCCGGCGCCGTCGCGGTCACCGTCCACGCGCGCTCCGCCGACCAGACGTACCATCACCGCGCCGACTGGACGACCATCGCCCGGTGGACCGAGGCGCTCCGGGTGCCCGTCTTCGGCAGCGGCGACCTCAAGACGCCCAAGGCGGTCCTGGCGATGCTCCGCGAAACCGGCTGCGCGGGCGCGAGTATCGCCCGCGGGGCCTTCGGCGCGCCGTGGATCTTCCGGCAGGTTCGGGAACTGGCCGAAACCGGGTCGTATCGACCCGTGACGCCCGCCGAGCGCGGCCGGACGTTCCTGGAGCATTACGAGGGGTTGGTCAACCAATACGGCGAGCGCGTGGGCCTGAAATACATCCGCCAGATCGGCCGCGTGTACGCCCGCGACATCCCCGGCGCGGCCGAAGCACGCGCAGCCATCCAGAACGCCCGCAGCGCCGCCGACATTCGCCGCGTGGCCGAGCGGTGGTTCGGCGTGACCTTTTAGAGATACTTTGTCAACTTTCGCCGAGCACGCCCACTGCGGATGCACGGTGGGCAGTCCTGTCCGCCCGCGGGGCTCGCGGGACCGGTCGCCGGTTTTGTCAAACACCCCGGTGGGGGTGCGCGTGTTCAGCCATGCGACGGGCACAACCGCCCACCTTGCACAGACACGAAGGAGAAACACATGGCGTCCCCGAACCCAGATGAAACCATCCGCGCGGGCATGGGCCGGCGCAGTTTTCTCGCGCGGGCCGC
>CAYVAM010000178.1:0-9125 GCA_964449275.1 uncultured Anaerolineales bacterium | reverse complement strand
CTTTGGCGAGGGCTCGGTCGAAATGACATCGCTTCGAGAGCACGCTAAACACGTATCCTCCAACATTCGCGCCGGCCGAGTGCGGCGAGCACTACGATTCGCCGCGAGTCGTTAAACCAACGCTTGCGAAGAGTTAGACCAACGCTTGCGAAGAGTTAGACGGGCGCAGCGTGTGTCCGGTTCCGTGAAAACGGTTGAGGCGCGAGGCCGGAGGCGACGGCCGGGGGGAAAAACGGTTCAACTCCCATTTCCAGGGACCTCAGCCCAAAAGGCTGAAATTCTGGGGGCCCAGGGCAACGCCCTGGGTTGGGTTAGACAGACCACCTCACTATGATCCAAATAAGATTCGCCAAAACGGATAGACCGACGCCTACCAAAACAGTGCGGAGGATCGCCCGACGGCGCTTCTCCAACTTGAGGTGCTCAGGGCCGATGTCCAACTCGATACAAGGCCACATTGCAAGAATCTTATCGCCAATCCAAAAAGCAGCCATAGTGCCAAGCAAGAACAAGAGCCCACCCGCCAATACTGGCAAGAATGACCCAACCACGTCCCTAAGCGGGTCCGTGCCCTTGACAGGTTGTAACTCCACGCCGGCAAGGGAGACTATCAAGTCGAACACACGGAGCATAAGCATGACTATGGCAACAAAACCACCTATTAGGGTGCAGTGAAGAAGGCGAGGATGCTGTTTTGGCCAAGCCTTCTGTGGCTCAGACGCATCAATTGCCTCCTTAAGCCGAAGGAACTGCTCGTCGACCCAGGTCTTTTCACCGCCCTTAATGGTTGCACGGTTCCAGACGATGGACACGGGCAGGGAGCCATGGCTGACAGTGAAGCTGAGGTACCTCTGCATTCGGTATTCGTGATTGAAAAAGGTGAAACTAATGCCCATGGGTTTGGCTGGTCGTGCCAGGGCTTCCTCACTCAGAACATCAGCAGATTCGCTGCTGAGAGAAGTGCCATCGTTGAAGCCGACCTCAAAGGCAGCGTGGAAATGGTGCTTGGCCTTTTTTGCGAGGACGATCTGTCGCTCAAACACTTTGGCAATGCGTATCAAATCAGACAGCGTGAATACTCGGTCCTCCACGGACAGGGTTCGCTGGACTTGCATGGTTTCTTTCCTGGACCAGCGCTGCCGACAGTATATGAATTTCGTCGGGGGCTTTCAAAGCAAAACACTCTATGCAGATAGACGCTCATCGGCTGCGAGCAGACGGGCCAGCGGGCGTACCTTATGGAACTCGACCGTCTCTACTGCGACGTCGTCGCTCGGTTCGAGCAGTTCACGGGCGGGAAGGCGGAACGGGGGGCGACGGAAGTCGCAACGGGGGAGGTTGCCTAATGAGCCCGCCGGCGGAAGAAATCGGCGATCTCAGACTTGCCGGCCTCGCCGCGCGCCACGGCCAGCGTAAGGTTGACGAGGCCCTCTTCGTCGGCCTCGATCTCGACATCGTTCATGGTCAGGAAGAGCAACGGCATGAGGAGATTCTACTCCGCCAGCTGCTTCATGGCACGACCAAACCGCTTGTGCACCTTCTCCAGGGCATCCTGGAACTTCTTCTCCTCGGCCCGGTTCCGCACCGGCGTGAGCACGAGGCACTGCCCGTCCGTGACGATCTCGAACGGCGTGTCCGGCGTTGCGCGCAGGAGTTCCAGGATGGGTTTGTCGATTACCAGGGCGTAACTGTTGCCGTGTCGCGTCAGCCTCTTGGTCATCCTTCACCTCCTTCGTACTCCCGTAGTATACACCGTGTACTTACGTCTGTCAAGGCGCGGCTGGCCGCGCAGACTCAAAATCGTTTCGAGCCGGAACACGAGAAGGTCGGCTCGGCCTTGGCGTACCGCGTTGCGGCCCGGACGCGTACCGGGCACGAACCGCACACGGTCGCTTTGCCGTGACGGGCTGTGCCTGCGGGATTGACCTCTGCGGGGGAGGGTGATAACCTTCTCGGAACCGGATACGGGCCGCGAGTTGCATTCGGGCAAGTCCACGGAGGCACGACCATGCACACCTCTTTCCTTGCGGCAGCGGCCGTGCTGCTGGCGGTGGCGTCACTGGGCTGCGGCGCCGAGAGGCGAAATCCCCCCGTCGTCGGGAACAAGGTTCCCGCCAAACTCCGGGCGTTCGACTACGGAAAGGTGACGCTCCTGGCCGGTCCGCTGAAGGACGCCTTCGAGCGGAACCGGCGGTACCTGCACTCGCTCACGCCCGACCGATACCTGTGGACGTTCCGCAAGACGGCGGGCCTACCGACGCCGGACGAACCGTACGGCGGGTGGGAAGCGCCCAAGGGCGAACTCCGGGGTCACTCGATCGGACACTACCTCTCGGCGTGCGCGCGTGTCATCGCACAGGACGGCGACCCGGTGCTCAAGGCAAGCGCCGACTACACGGTCGCCGAACTCGCCAAGTGCCAGGCCGCGCACGCGGGCGGGTACCTGTCGGCGTATCCCGAGGAGTTCTGGGACCGGCTTGAGGCCCGCAAGCGTGTCTGGGCTCCTTACTACACGCTGCACAAGATCATGCTCGGCCTCTGGGAGATGTACGTCCATGCGGGCAACGCCCGGGCCCTGGAGGTCCTCAAGAGGACGGCCGACTACTTCAAGGGCCGCTGCGACAAGTTCGACGACGCCCACATGCAGCGGATTCTCGACACCGAGTTCGGCGGCATGCAGGAGGTGCTCCTGAACCTGTACGCATCGACGGGCGAGCAGGCGTATCTGGATTTCGCCCGGCGGTTCGAGCACCGCTCGTTCGTGGACCCACTTCGCGAGGGCAAGGACAACCTGGCCGGACGCCACGCCAACACCCACATCCCCAAGATCGCGGGCGAGGCTCGGGCCTACGAACTCACCGGCGATGCGGCCTACCGCAAGACGGTCGAGTTCTTCTGGGACCGCATCGCCACCACGCGCTCTTACGCCACCGGCGGCAGCAACCGCGGCGAGCACTGGGGCAAACCCAACGAACTCGCCGCCACCCTCGACGCACACAACCAGGAGTTCTGCACCAGTTACAACTGGCAGAAAATCTGCCGCTACCGCCTGACGTGGACCGGCGACGCGCGGTACGCCGACATGCTCGAACGCTCGTTCTACAACGGTATCCTTGTCAGCCAGCATCCCGAGACCGGCATGTTGATCTATTTTCTCCCGCTGGGGACCGGATTCCGCAAGGGCTACGGCTCGCCGTTCAGCACGTTCACCTGCTGCTACGGGACGGGCATCCAGGCGTACGCCAGTTTGGCCGACGACATCTATTTCCACTCGGACGATGCCCTGTACGTGAACCTTTACGCCCCGGCGGAAGTTGCCTGGGACGCGCCCTGCGGGGCGGTCCGCGTGTCGCAGGAGACCGATTACCCCGATCGCGGCCGGACGCGGCTCAAGGTCGGTGTGGCCAAGGCCGCCGACTTCAAGATCGTCCTTCGCATCCCCTGGTGGGCCGCGAACGGCGCGACCGTCGCGATCAACGGCAAACCGTACGCCGCAGCCGCGAAGGCCAAACCCGGCTCGTGGCTGCCCATTTCAAGGCAGTGGAACGACGGCGACACGGTTGAACTCGCCATCCCCATGTCGCTGCACGCGCAGCCCATCAACGATGATCCAACACTGGCCGCCGTCATGTACGGACCGCTCGTCCTGGCCGGGCTCGTGGATGAGACCGCACGCAAGCCGGGCTACCCGACGCCCGTCTTCACGGGCGACATCAAGGAACCGGCGAAATGGATCAAGCCGGTGGCGGCCAAGCCGGTGACCTTCCGGACGAGCGGCCAGCCGATTGACGTGACCTTCATCCCCATCCACCGGGTTGTCGAGGAACACTACGGCGTGTACTGGCGCTTCGCCAAGGCAGGCTCGAAGGCCATGGCCGAGTTCGAGGCGGCCATCGAAAAGATCCGCAGCCGCCAGCGGCGCACCATCGACGCGGTTGCCATCGGCGACGCGGCCTCCGAGAAGGCACACGACCTGAAGGGCAAGGGCACACAGTCCGGATCGCACCAGGCGGGCGCCTGGCGGCACGCCGGAAAGGGCGGCTTCTTCAGTTATCGCCTCAAGGTCGGGCCGAAGGCCGGCAACCTCGTCGCCGTCACCTACTGGGGCGGTGACGCGGGGGGCCGCATCTTCGACATCCTCGTTGACGGCCGGCGAATCGCCACGCAGACGCTCAAGAAGAACAAGCCCGGGCGGCTCTTTACCGTCGAGTACACCGTCCCGCGTGAACTCACCGAGGGCAAGAAGACCGTGGTGATTCGCTTCGAGGTCAGCGGCAAAGGCACCGTCGCCGGCGGCATCTTCGGGCTGGCCGTGCTGCGGAAGGAGTAGGGACCGTCGGGAGTCTCCGCGCGGGTGCCACTGGCTGCTTGTCAGCCAGTGTTGCTCCGAGTTCGCAAAACACTGGCGGGCAAGCCGCCAGTGGCACCCGTCATGTCTGGTGCGCGGCGGGTACGGAGACCCGCCGCGCAAACGCATTGGGAGGCTTATCTCAGACCGCTCAGAACGGCAGGATGGGCGCGGGAATCGACGGCAGTTTCCTTGGGATGGGCAGGCTGGGCGGCTTCTTGCCGCCCTTCTTCGAATCGTCTTTCCTGGCGTCGTCCGGCTTCGAGCCGCTCGGACGCTTCGAGGAAGAGCGCGAGGTCCGCTTCTCCTCCAGTCCCAGTTTGATGAGCATCTCCTTCTCGCCATCCTCGGCGGCTTCGACTTCGGTCTCGTAATCGAACCTCGGTCGTAAGTGGCCGGTCATCCGCGCCCAGACCTCGCCCCTCTGGCTGAAGACCTTGCTGCTGAGGCTCCTGCCGAGCATCCGACCGCTCAGGGACTGGCCCGTCGCGGCCATCTGGCGGAAGGTCGCGCTGTTGGCCACCAGGCTGTCCATGTGCCGCAGCAGTTGCGGGCCGGTGGTGCTGAATGTGAGCGTCCGGCCTACCTGCTCGAAGCCCTTCGCGTCGTTGGGAACGCCGGGCACGTGGAACCGCAGGTCGAGTTTCATACTTGCCAGTTGCAGGCCGATCGGTCCCTTCGCCTCGCGGTAACTTCGGCGCATGCTCTTCATGCGTGCGGCCAGGCTCTCGGCCGTGTACGTGCGCCGGGACGTGCGCCGGGCGTCCTTGTCTTTGGGGCGGTGGAGAATCAGCATGAGGATCTTATCGTCCTCGTGGCCGAACGCGGCCCGCGACTTCACGTCGTCGGGATAAATCCTGACCTTTGAGATGTCGTCGAAGTACGCCGTGCCCTTGAACTGGATGCGGTCGTCCGGCAGCCGCTTGAAGGAGACGTCTTTCCACGCCTCGATGCCGCGGCTCGATTTGAGGATCTTCAGGACGACCTCTTTCATCCGGGCCTCGGGGTCGTTCAGCCGCAGGTTCGGATCCGAGGCGGTGCGGCCGGCCCAGGGACCGGTTGGCTGGAAGGTGATCTCGCCGACGATCTTGCCGGTTCCGTCGGGGTTGAGGGTAACGTCGGCCTTTCCCTCGAAGCAGCCGGCGGCCAAGGCGGTCGCAACGATGACGATGCATGCCGTTGCCGGTCGAGCCATGATTCAGCCCCCTGGTTGGCGCCTCCAACTCACCATACGATTGGGCGTGTCCGGCCGCAAAGGTTTTCGCGCGCCCGCGCCGGCCGTTCGCGCCGGGCCGTTCGCGCCGGCCGTTCGAGCCGGGAGCGGAAGCTCCCGGTGGCTCTCCCTGCCGCGGCCTGTTCGCATCCCCAAAGCCCCTCGACCTATTGAAAATCTCTTGCCCGTCGCGCGGGCGCGGTGTAGTCTCGGCGTCCGGTTGCAGGGCCGGCATTTCTGCGAATAACGACCGGGCAACCGGCGTACAGATGCGTGGATCCCCTTCGGATCAAAGGAGGCTTGCCATGACGCGGTGGCGGTCGAGCCTGATGCGGTCGAAACGGGCCGTTTCCCGCCCGGCGTCGCTGTTCGGCGCCGCCCTGGCGGTACTGCTTCTCCTGGCGCCGGCGCTGGCGGCCGGCGGGCCGCCTTCGGAAGCCGGCGCAGAAAACGCCGAAGCCCAAGGCTGGTGGTCGGGCCTCTCGGGCACCAACAAGGCCTTCTTCTGCTTCGCGTTCTTCTTCAGCGCCCTGTTCCTCTGGCAGTTTGTCATGACGCTCATCGGCCTGGCCGGCAGCGGCGCCGACACGGAACTCGACGCGGATACCGACGCCGACGTGGACATGGACGCCGACGCCCATGCCGACTTCGAGGCCGACCACGCCGGCGACATGGACGCCGACGCCGAGGCGGTCGAGGTCACCGCCCATGAGACCACCGTCAGTTTCAAACTCCTCTCGATCCGCTCGATCATCACGGGCGGCATGCTGTTCGGATGGGCGGGGGCACTGTACCTCTACGACGGCACGCCGCTCAGGACGGCGCTGCTGTATGCGGTGGCCTGGGCGCTTGCAGGGGCACTGGTCATCGCCGTGCTGATGTACCTGATGCGACACCTCCAGGAGACCGGGACACCGAGGCTGGCGACCTGCGTCGGCCAACCGGCCACCGTGTACATGGATATCCCGGCGTCCGGCACCGGCAAGGTGCGGACCCTGGTCAGCGGCGCCGTCAGTTTTGTTCCGGCGCGCACCGCCGACGGACAGCCGATGACGGCGGGAACGCCCGTCCGCATCACACGACTCCTCGACGCCTCGACGGTTGAGGTGACGCCGACCGACGATTAAAAGGAGACCCCCGATGAACGCTATCGTGCCGCTGCTCATGCAGATTCCACAGGGCTCCCGCAACGGGTTCCCGACCGAGATTTTCCTGGTCATTCTCCTGGTCGTTGCAGCGCTGGCCCTGCTGTTGTTTCTCTTGAAGTGCTACCGCCGGTGCCCGTCGAACAAGATCCTGGTGATCTACGGCAAGACGGGGCGCGGGGCCGCCAAGTGCGTGCACGGCGGGGCGGCGTTCGTCTGGCCCGTCATCCAGGCGTGCCAGTACCTGGACCTGGAACCGTTCGTCGTGCCGATCGACCTGAAGAGCGCCCTGTCGCAGGAGAACATCCGCGTCTCGGTGCCCACCACCGTCACGGCCGCCATCAGCAACGAGGTGGGGTTGATGATGAACGCGGCGGTGCGGCTCCTGTCGATGACGCGACCGGAGATCGAGCGGCAGGCCGAAGACATCATCCTGGGCCAGATGCGCGCCGTCATCGCCACGATGCAGATCGAAGAAATTAACCGCGACCGCCAGGCCTTCCTGTCCAAGGTCAACGACGCCGTCTCGGGCGAACTCGAAAAGATCGGCCTGGCCGTCATCAACGTCAACATCAAGGACATCACCGACGAATCCGGCTACATCGAGGCCATCGGCCGCAAGGCCGCCGCCGAGGCCATCAACCAGGCCAACATCGACGTGGCCGAGCAGGAACGCCTCGGCAAGACCGGCGTGGCGGAGCGAGAGAGAGACCAACGCAAGGCCGTCGCCGCCGCCAACGCCAACGCACAGATCGGCGAGACCACGGCCGAGCGCGACCGACGCCGCCAGGTCTCCGTCCTCGAGGCCGAGGCCGTCGATGCCGAGACCCAGGCCGAGTCCAAAAAGGCCGCCTACCACGCCGGCCAGAAGGTCGCCGAGGAAGAGGCACGCCAGAAGGGCGACTCGGCCGCCATGGAGGCCACCGGCGCCATCCGAGTCGCCGAGCAGAACGCCCAGCGCGAGGCCGAACAGGCACGGGCCGCCCGCGAAGAGCAACGGCTGCGGGCCGAGGTCGTCGTCCCCGCCGAGGCGTCGCGCGAGCAGGTCGTCATCCAGTCCGACGCCGAAAAGCAGAAACGCGAACTCGTCGCCGCCGGCGAAGCCAACGCCATCCTCGTCAAGATGAAGGCCGAGGCCGAGGGCACCCAGGCCATCCTCGACGCCAAGGCCAAGGGCTACGGCGAACTCATCAAGGCGTCGGCCGAGGATCCGCAGACGGCCACCTCGCTCCTGGTGATCGAAAAACTGGCCGAGGTGGCCGGCATCCAGGCCGAGGCCATCCGCAACCTGCCGCTCGAAAAGGTTATCGTCTGGGACGGCGGCGGCGAGGGCGGCGGCCTGTCGGACCTGGGCCGGCGGCTGGTCGGCGTCCTGCCGCCCATGCACCAACTCGCCAAAATGGTGGGCCTCGAACTGCCCGACTACCTTGGATCGACCAAGGGCGAGCGGGCGCCGGCCAAACCGAAGGGCGGCGGGGCCGAGCGGACGACCGAGGATTAACGGTCGCTCGTGTGCGTTGCGCGGCGGGTCACGCCCGGCGCCGTCGAGCCGGGAGCGGAAGCTCCCGGTGGCCTCCCCCCACCGTGGCCCGCTCCGCCTTCCACCGACGCAAGGCCCGTCCTCTCGGTTGGACGCCCTGGACCCTTGCGACTTCCACGCCAGGCGCTTACAATGACCGCTGGCCTTGACGAGGAACCTGTGGAAATGGTCGCGAAACCGTCGGCCGAGCAGGAACGTGTGCGGCGTAAGATGGGCGACCAGGCCCGTCTGGCGGCGGCCGACCGGCGCCGCCTGTCGGGTTCGGCGCCCGACGAGATCCAGGAAGAGGCGGCGCGGGCGCAGATCATCTCCCCGTCGCTCCTGCTGCCGGCCGAAATCGTCATCCTCGAACTCAAGCCCTCCCGGTGGCTGGCCGTCTTTGTGAGCCTGCCGATGGCGGCCGTCGGGCTGACACTGATTGCCCTGGTGTGCGCCATCGACCAGTTGCGGAGCATCCGGCAACTGGGGGTTATCATCGGCGTGTGGATCATCGGGCTGCGCGTGGCGCTGGCGCTGCTTCAGTGCCTCGGCCGGACGTACGTCCTCACGGACCGGCGGATCCTGATGCAGTCGGGCGTCTTCAACGTCGTGGTCGAGGCGATGGGCCTCGAGGAGATTGAGAACACCTTCGTCGCCCAGGCCGTGGGGCAACGGGTGGTGGGAATCGGGACAATCTTCTTCCGGTCCGGCGGCCCCGGCCGCGCGTCACTCGCCTGGGAACACGTCCGCAGCGCCAAGGAAGTCCACGCCCGCGTCGTCGCGCAGATCGACCGGTGGAAGAACACCCTGGCCGGCATGAAGGGGCCGTGAAAGGCCCGGCTCGACTGGCGAAACCTCAGAGGATCCCCCGGAGCCACTGGAGGCTCTTGAGCGTGTTGG
>CAYVAM010000177.1:0-9201 GCA_964449275.1 uncultured Anaerolineales bacterium | reverse complement strand
CCGCCGAGATCCATCCGCCGGCCGTCCAGATCCGCCCGCGCAGGTCCGCTCCCCGTTTCTGGGGACCGCACGGAAAGATCCAGACCGGCCCGTCGCCGAGGCACTTCTGTGCGGCGCCGACGGCGGCGGTCGGTGTGCCGGCGTCCGCGCACGTCACGTCGAAGAGGCGAACGTTGACGGTGGTGCCGCCACGATCCACTTCGTACGTTTCCCCGTCCACCGGTTTGCACGAGGCCGCCGCGAACGCCGGTGCGCCCGGCGGCGGTCCCTTGTTCGTCATGCCGGCGGCGTCGGGCGCATCGAGAGACGCAGCGTCCAGATCGGTCCGGCGCACGACATAGCCGGCCCGAATCAGGACCTCCGCGAGCCAGCCCTTCTTGGTCCAGACGTGCGCCCACACCTCGTCGGTTCGGTCTTTCGGCCGGCCGCACGGGAAGACCCACACGGGTTTGCTTTCCAGCAGGTTGCGAATGATGCTCTCGCTGATTCCGCGGACTCGATCCGGCATCTTCGAACAGTCGGCCCCGGCCAGCCGCACGCGGACACGTTTCTGGTCGTCACGCTGGAACTCGAACGAGTCGGCCTGGATGTTTCGCAACCGGCCGATGGAGACCGTGAAGAACGCGGGCGCGGCAGGAGGCGGCGGTCCGGTGCCGGGTTCCGCGCCTTGTGAGGCGGCAGTCCAGAGCGCGCCGAGCAGTACCGCCGCCAGCGACGGCATGGCACGTGTTGTCCGTGAAACGAGACGCTCTGTGAGGTGCAGGCCCGTTTCGATCAGCATGATTCTTCCCCCCACCAACCAGGAGATGGTCACCAGCCCTATTATCCCATTAGACACGGCTTGGGTGGCGAAGTTCCGGGAATCTTTCGAGTGTTGATGCGGCTACCCCTGCGGGTTTCCATTGGCATAAACGGACGAGCCCCGCGTGCGGGCCCACGCGGTCATCCGCCGCGGGTCGCCGGACCAGAGATAAGCCACCGCCCACGGTCGCGCCTTCGGCTGCCGGTGCCGGCAATGAGGCCGTGAAAAAACGTTGGCGAGACAGACCGCCGGCGCGCGAGAATCACGCCGCAACCTCGCACGGAGAAACGATTATGGCTCAGCGCGTCTTTCGGGGACGGGTGACCGAGACGGCGCGCGTCGTTGCGGCTGCGGTTGCGGCCGGCTTGCTTGGAGGAACTGCCGTTGCCGGTGACCTGAAGGCGCCGTTCTCGTGGCGGCTGTCGGCACCGCTCATTTCGCCGGTTCAGCCGGCCGAAGGCGAATGTGTCTCGGTCAAGGACCCGAGCGTGGTCTTTGCCGAGGGCAAGTGGCACGTCTTCATGACCATCCGCGGACGCCCGCGCACGCACCAAATCGAGTACGTCTCGTTCGCCAAATGGGAGGACGCCGCCAAGGCGCCGCGAAGCATCCTCCGCTGCCGCGACGGCTACTTTTGCGCTCCGCAGGTTTTCTACTTTCGACCGCACCAAAAGTGGTATCTCGTGTACCAGTCGGCCGACCCGAACCGGGTGCCGGGCCTTCAGCCGACGTACTCGACGACCGAGACGCTGGCCGACCCGACGTCGTGGTCGCCCGGGGTGTGGTTCTTTCCGAAGGTTAACCCGAAGGGCGTCCGTCGCTGGATCGATTTCTGGGTCATCTGCGACCGGCGGCGGGTGTACCTGTTCTTCACGTCGCTCGACGGGCGCCTGTGGCGGATGTGGACGCCCATCGAGAAGTTCCCCGAAGGTTTCGACCACTGCGAACTCGCCCTGAAGGCCGACATCTTCGAGGCCGCGCACATCTACCGGCTCAAAGGCCGCGACGACTACCTGGCCGTCGTCGAGGCCCAGGGCAGGGGCGGACGCCGCTACTACAAGGCCTACACGGCCGACCGTCTGGACGGTGCGTGGCGGCCGCTTGCTGATACCGAGCAGAAGCCGTTCGCGGGCGCGGCGAACGTCCGGCAGCCTGACCCCCCGTGGGCCGATAACATCAGTCACGGCGAACTGCTGCGCGACGGCTTCGACGAGACGCTCACCGTCGATCCGGCGAACGTGCGGTTCCTCTTCCAGGGCGTCACGCAGAAGGCCAGGGCCGGCAAGAAGTACGGCGACATCCCCTGGAGGCTGGGAATCTTGAGGTCTGTGCCGCGCGAGTGATGGCGACGCAGGATGATCAAGGTGTTCCCGGACGAGCACCAGAGAGGCGCGAAAACGTGATTCGACCCCCGTCGCACGGTACCCGCGGGCCGGCGCGTGCGCCGGCATGCCATACGGCACGCTTGAAGAAAGGCCGGACCGTCGCATGCCTGGGGGCCGTAACGGTCCTCGTTCTTTTCGTCCCCGGCTGCAACGCCCGGCAGTCTGCTCCGTCCGGCGAGATGGAGCGGGTACGCGTCGCCGCGGACGGCCGCTCGTTCGTCCTGGAACCGTCCGGCAGAACGTTTGTGCCGTGGGGTTTCAACTACGACCACGACGACGGCGGCCGCCTGGTCGAGGATTATTGGGACGGCGAGTGGCAACGGATCGAAGAGGACTTCCGCGAAATGAAGCAGTTGGGCGCCAACGTGGTCCGGATCCACCTGCAACTCGGCCGGTTCATGGAGGGTCCCGACAAGAGCAACGCACGCTCCCTCAGCCAGTTGAGCCGCCTCCTCGCCCTGGCCGAGCGGGTGAACCTGTATCTCGACCTGACGGGCCTGGGCTGCTACCACAAGAAGGACGTCCCCCCTTGGTACGACCGCCTGGCCGAGAGCGACCGCTGGGACGTGCAGGCGCGTTTCTGGGAAGCGGTTGCCCGTCGGTGTGCACACAGTCCGGCCGTCTTCTGCTACGACCTGATGAACGAGCCGGTCGTTCCGGGTGGTCGTGGAAAGCGCGACGACTGGCTGGCCGGGGCTTTTGCGGGGAAGCACTTCGTCCAGTTCATCGCCCTGGAGACAGGAGATCGCGAGCGGCCGGCTGTTGCGTTGGCGTGGATTCGCCGCCTGACTGCTGCCATTCGACAACACGATCGCGGCCACCTCGTCACGGTCGGCCTTGTGCCGTGGAGCCTCGACCGCCCCGGTCTGAGTTCCGGGTTCGTGCCGGAGAGAATCGCGAATGAACTGGACTTCATCAGCGTCCACCTGTATCCGGAGAAGGGGCGCGTGGACGAGGCGATGGAGACGCTGCGCGGATTCGCCGTCGGCAAGCCGGTCGTCATTGAGGAGACGTTCCCCTTGAAGTGCGGTCCGGCAGAACTCGAGCAGTTCCTCGACCGCTCGCGCGAGGTGGCGTCGGGTTGGATCGGCTTCTACTGGGGCAAGACGCCCGAAGAGTGCCGCGCGGCGGGCACCATCCGCGATGCAATGGTGCTCGGCTGGCTCGAACTGTTTCAGAAGAAGACAAAGACGATGAAGCCGTAGCCGCGTTCAAGAGTCTGTTCAAGGCAAGGGGAGACCGATGAGAGAGGTGACTGCGGGAATTGTGGCGCTGTTAGTCGCCTTCGGCTTGGCGCGATGCGCCGCAGCCGAGGGCATCATCGCACCGGGGGCCAAGGTGGAGAAACTGGCGGACGGGTTCAAGTTCACCGAGGGACCGGCCGTCGATGCCGAGGGCAACGTCTTCTTCACCGATCAGCCCAACGACCGCATTCTGAAATGGAGCGTGGGCGGCAAACTCTCGACCTTCCTTCAACCGTGCGGGCGGTCGAACGGACTGTACTTCGACCGCACCGGCAACCTGCTGGCCTGCGCCGACGAGAAGAACCAACTCTGGTCCATCGATCCGTCGGGGAAGGCGACTGTCCTGATCAAGGACTACAAGGGTAAACTCCTGAACGGTCCCAACGACCTGTGGGTCCGGCCCGCCGGCGGAATCTACTTCACCGACCCGTTCTACAAGCGCCCGTACTGGAAGCGCGGGCCGATGGAGCAGAACGGCCAGTGCGTGTACTACCTCTCGCCCGACCGCAAGGCCCTGACCCGCGTGGCCGCCGACCTCGTGCAGCCGAACGGCATCATCGGCACGCCCGACGGCAAGCGGCTGTATGTGGCCGACATCCGCGACAAGAAGACGTACGTCTATCGCATCCACCAAGACGGCACGCTCTCGGACCGCAAACGCTTCTGCGAAATGGGCTCCGACGGGATGACGATGGATGCCCGGGGAAACGTGTACCTCACGGGTCGCGGCGTCACGGTCTTCGACCCGAGCGGCAAAAAGATCGAGCACATCGAGGTTCCCGAACGCTGGACGGCGAACGTGTGTTTCGGCAGCAAGGACCTCAAGACGCTGTTCATCACGGCCAGCAAGGGGCTGTACGGGCTGCACATGCTGGTCGCCGGTGCGGGGTAATGACGCCGACGCTCGGCGCCGGGGGCTGATACTACAACGCACCATGTCAGTCTTTTGCGCGGTGGGTCTCCGCACCCACCGCGCCGGGTGCCACTGGCTCCTTGCAGTCAGTGCCCCGGCGATTCCGAAACGCACCCGCCGGGGCGAGTGGTACCCGCCAGGTGAGCGAGTAGCAGCAGGTCCCAGCGGGCCAAGTTCCCTCACCCCACGTCTGGTGAATTAGCAGGAAGAAGCACTTGACAAGTTCGGTGCGGCGAACTATGATGCCTGAGGCGAACTTCGACGGGGGAAAGCCCGGACGCGGGCGAAAAACGGCCGTTTTCAGAATGGACCAGGCAACACGAGCCGCGGGACTCAGCGAGAGCCTCCAGGATTACCTCGAGGCGGTCTATCTGCTTGTCCAGCGTCACGGTGTGGCGCGGATGAAAGAGATTGCGGCGCTCGTCGGCGTCGGCAAGTCGTCCGTCACGTGTGCGGTTCAGGCCTTGGCCGAACGCGGCCTCGTCAACTACGAGCCGTACCAGTACGTGACGCTCTCGGAAGAGGGCGAAGCGATGGGCAAGGTGCTGCTCAGGCGGCACCGCGTCCTGAAGCGGTTTCTGATGAGGGTCGTCGGCGTTCCGGAGGCTGAGGCCGAGATCATCGCATGTAAGATGGAGCATGTCATCAAGGGCGATGTCCTCGACCGGTTCGTGCGGTTTCTTCATTCTGTGGAGGGCGGGCAATAGTGACGCGTTTCGGGCATGCCGAGCAACCGGGGCTTGTATCGCTCGCCTCCCTTGCGGACGGCGCGACGGCACAGTTGGTCACGGTGCAGGGCGGCGCGGGGCTGCGATCTCGTCTGACGGCGATGGGGCTTCGCGCGGGCGTCGAAGTCCGGGTCATCCACAACGGCGGTCGCGGCCCTTTTGTCCTGGCGACCGGCGAGTTGCGCATTGTCCTCGGCCGCGGGATGGCGCGGCGAGTCATGGTGGTTCCCACCCGCCTAGGCGGATCCGATACGGGGATCCCTACCGGGACAACGGCCCCCCCCGAATGAGCAGTGACAGAGCAATAGAGCAGGCCCGGCGGCTGACCGTTGCTCTGGCGGGGAACCCGAACTCCGGCAAGACGACGATCTTCAACGCATTGACCGGCTCGCGCCAGCACGTGGGGAACTATCCCGGCGTAACCGTTGAGAAGAAGGTGGGCGTTTGCCGCCACCGCGGCGTATGGCTCGACGTGGTGGACCTGCCCGGCACGTACAGCCTGACCGCCTATTCGACGGACGAACTCGTAGCCCGCCGGTTTGTCATCGACCAGCACCCGCAGGTTGTCGTTGACATCCTCGATGCCTCCAACCTCGAGCGCAACCTGTATCTGGCCGTCCAGTTCATGGAGTTGGGCATACCGCTGGTCCTCGTGCTGAACATGAGCGACATTGCGGCGGCGCGCGGCTACGTGTTCGACCTCGAAGAACTGTCGGCCCTGCTGGGCGGCGTGCCGCTGGTTCAGGCGGTCGGCAACCGCGGAGAAGGGATTGAGGAGATTCGCGACGCCATCGTCGGCGTTGCGACGGGGGCGCGCCGGATACGCCCCGTCCCCATCACCTATGGGCCGGAGATCGACAAAGAGATCGGCAAACTGGCTGCGGTTCTGGAGCCGGAGGCCGACCGCCTGGCCCCGCGGCAGGTGCGTTGGGTCGCCCTGAAACTTCTGGAGAACGACCGGCCGATTCGCGAGCGCATCCGGCACGTATGCGGGAATGCGGCGGGGGTCCTGGCCGCCGCTGACGATGCCATCGCCCGCCTCAAGAAGATTCTCGGCGATGAGCCCGAGATCATCATCGCCGACCGCCGCTACGGATTCATCAGCGGGGCGTGCCAGGAGACCGTCAAGAACACGGTCGAGTTGCGGCACACGCGGTCCGACGAGATTGACGCCGTCGTCACGCACCCGGTTCTTGGGCTGCCGATCTTCCTGGGGCTGATGTACGTGGTGTTCTGGGCGACGTTCCGCCTGGGCGAGTACCCGATGGACGCCATCGATTACGCCTTCCAGTGGTTGGGACAGGCCGTGGGCGGGCTGTGGCCGGCCGGCAGCGACAGCGCCCTGCGGTCGCTCCTGGTGCACGGGGTCATCCACGGCGTCGGTGCGGTGATCGTCTTTTTGCCGAATATCCTGATTCTGTTTCTGGCAATTGCCGTGCTGGAGGATTCGGGCTACATGGCCCGCGCCGCGTTTATCATGGACCGGTGGATGCACAAGATCGGCCTGCACGGCAAGAGTTTCATCCCGATGGTCATCGGCTTCGGGTGTACGATCCCGGCGATCATGGCGACGCGAGTCCTCGCGAGCCGGCGCGACCGCCTCACGACGATGCTCATACTGCCGCTGATGAGTTGCAGCGCCCGCCTGCCGATTTACATGATGTTCACGGCCGCATTCTTCATCGAGAAGTGGCGAGGGCCGGTCCTGTGGACGATGTACGTCGTGGGGGCGGCTGTGGCGGTGCTGGCGGCCAAACTGCTCAAGTCCACACTCCTTCGCGGCGAGGCCGAACCGTTCGTCATGGAACTGCCCCCCTACCGCACCCCCACCGTCAAGGGCACACTCATCCACACGTGGCAGCGGGGCTGGATGTACGTCCGCAAGGCAGGCACGATCATCCTCGGCGTCTCTATCCTCCTGTGGGCGCTGACCAGTTACCCCAAGCCGCACCCCCGGGAGACCGAGGACCTGGCGGCCGAGGGGCGGCAGGCGGCGGCGCTCGAATACTCGGTTGCTGGCCGCGTCGGCAAGGCCTTTGAGCCCGTCACCCGGCCGCTCGGATTCGATTGGCGGGTCAACACGGCCATGATGGGCGCATTTGCCGCCAAGGAGGTCTTCGTCGCACAGATGAGCATCGTCTATTCGCTTGGCGACACGGATGAGTCAGAGGCCCAGCCGCTCCAGGCCGCTCTGAGGCGCAACTACACGCCGCTTCAGGCCGTTGCCATTATGATCTTCTCTCTGCTCGGATTTCCCTGCATGGCCACGGTCGCCGTCATGTGGAGCGAAAGCGGATCGTGGAAATGGGCACTCCTGCAGTGGGCAGGACTCACCGGGCTCGCCTACATTGCCGCCTTGCTGGTGTATCAGATAGGCAGCGCCCTCGGATTGGGAACGGGCTGAACATGGCCACGGCAGAGGCGGTCCTGGTGGTTCTCATCATAGCGGCGATGACGGTGCTCGTTGCGTGGCGCATGTGGCGCACCCTCGGCGGCAAGGATAAGACGTGCGGTTGTTGCAAGGCGCCGTGCGGCCGCCAAGGACCGCCGACAGCGCCACCCTCTTGAGGGGGTAGGTGTTTACCAGGGTGGCACGGCCACGCGCAGCGTGACCGTGTGCGACTCGGCGCGACCCGGCTCACGGCCGCGGCTTCGCCGCTGCCGTGCCACCCTCCTATTAGGGGCGAGGCGCAGTTTTGGGTGGAACGGCCCTTGGGCCGTGCAGCCACACTCGGCACGCGCGGTGGCGCCCTGGCACTGATACGGCTCGCGCCGCGGTCTCCAACTGTCCTTTCGCAAAAAATACGAGTTTGGGGTTGACAAGTTTGTCAAGCGGTGCTAAAGTTTGGCTGAGCAAACATTTTGGGCGGCGACAGAGGCCTTGATTATGAGTGTTTCCGCAGAGTTGAGTGCCCAGTCCGAGGACTATCTGGAGGCTATTCTCCAGTTGGTTGCCCAGAAAGGCATCGCCCGGGCGCGCGACATCGCCAAGCGGCTCAGTGTCCACAAATCGACCGTCACCGGCGCGCTGAGACATCTGGCGGACAAGGGCCTTGTCAATTATACCCCTTACGAGGCGAGCACCCTGACGCCGCAAGGAAGGAAAATCGCCGGCGAGGTCCTGAGGCGGCACAAGACCATCAGCGCCTTTCTAAGGCAGGTCCTGCTGCTCCAAGAAGACGTTGCCGAGGGAAACGCCTGCCGCATGGAACATGCCGTGGACCAGGCCGTCATCAGCAGGCTGGTCCAGTTCATGGAATTCGTTCAGGCGTGCCCGGGAAGCCCCGAGGGATGGGCGCAATACCTCGAGGGGAAGTGTGAACACGGCAACAAACGCAAGGACTGCCGGCAGTGCCTTGTGCTGAGCCATGCGGCGGCGAGTGCTGTGCCCACGCTTGATACCCTCGGGGCCGGTCAACGAGGCGCCGTCGTCAAGGTTCGCGGTACAGGCGCGATCCGGCGGCGGATCGTGGAGATGGGGGTCGTGCGCGGCACGTCCGTCGAGGTGGTCAAGGCCGCGCCGGACGGAGGGCCGATCGAGGTTAAACTCAAGGGCTACAATCTTGCTCTGCGGCAGGAGGAAGCCGCCCGAATTGAGGTGAAGCCCGACTGATCGCATTCCAGAAGGCCGGTGGACGGGCAGGCAAGGCGCGGCATGATGCAAGAAAGAGGGTTTTGCGGCCGGGCAAGGAGACGAAGAGAGCATTTTTTTGCCCCTAAAGTTGGGTCTGCCAAACAGTGTTATCCGCACCCAACTCTGTCCTCGGTGCGAACCGATATGAGCGGGACGGGGCCGCGAAGACAACCGGCGGCGAACCGCCCTTCACTATATATACGAACGCCGAGGTGGACCACGGGTTAACGGGTGGATCAAGAGTCGGAACGGTCATGCAATGGAGAGGGGAAGAGCAAATGAACACAGTACCCAAGTTGGTGAGTCCTGTCGTAATCCTTGTCGTAGCGGCCATCTGTTGTGCCGTTGCGGAACCTGCGAAGGCGGGCCCGATTCGGCTGGTGCCGACGGGGGACAACTGGATCAGTTCGTGCAGCACCGGCTGCACGGTCAACGGTGGGGCCGACGCCGAGATCCGGGTCCGAACCTCATGGTGGGGCGGCCAGACGAAGGAAC
>CAYVAM010000176.1:0-9205 GCA_964449275.1 uncultured Anaerolineales bacterium | reverse complement strand
TATCGACGGCCCGCATCAGGCCGGTGTTGCCTTCCTGGATGAGGTCGAGGAACGACAGGCCGCGGTTCCGGTACTTTTTGGCGATCGACACGACCAGCCGCAGATTTCCACCCGACAGTTTCCGCTTGGCCTCCTCGTATTCGGCGAAGCATTGCTGGATGCGCATGACGCGGGCCTTGAGCTGGTCGGTCGTCTCGCCGACGAGGGCCGCAAACCCGGTCAGTTCCTCGCGAAGCGCCGCCGCCTCGCCGGCATCCTCGCGGCCGTCGCCGATCTCGGCGAGCCGCGCGATGATTTCCTGCTGCTTGTGGTGGATGCCGATCAACTTCTTCATGACGCCCTGGACCCTGGAGGTTCGCAGGGAGAGTTCCTCGATCAGTTGGACGCACTTTTGCTGACGGGCGTGCGTGCGGCGACGGATGGCCTTGCGCTCGGCCTCTGCGGTGCGTCGCGCGACCAGCCGGTCGTAGTCTGCCTGGTTCTTCGTGAGGAGTTTCTCGGCGGTCGTCAGGTTCTCCGGGGCCCGCTTGATGATGGTGGTCTTGGCGAGGTTCTCCGAGATGCAGATCTTCATCGTGCGGTCGAACGGCAGTTCGCCCGATTCCACCTGCCGCAGGATCGTGACGGCGCTGGCGATGGCCTCGTCGCTGGCGAGGACCTTGCGGCGGAACTGCTTGCGCGTCAGTTCGATACGCTTGGCCAGGAAGATCTCCTGGTCGCGCGTCAGCAGCGGGATCTCGCCCATCTGGGTCAGATACATCCGGACGGGGTCGTCGATGCGTTTGCGCGTTTCGGCGTCGGTGGGCATGGCGACGGCGGCGGCGCGCCGCGTGGCCTCGTCGGCCCCCCACATGGATTCGGCGTCGCCGCGCTTGGTGCGGGCGGCGGTTTCGCGCGCGCTGGCGTCTGTCTCGTCAAGCAGGTCCACGCCCAGTTCGTCCAACTGCATCAGGATGCGGTCCAGGCGCTCGGGGCTGACGATGTCGTCCGGCAGGCTGTCGTTCATCTCTTCGTAGGTGAGATAACCGCGTGCCTTGCCCCGTTTGAGCAGTTCGGCGATCTGCTCTTCGGCGGTCAGTCTCGGTTCGTTCTTGGTCTCGGTCATTGTGTTACCCAACCCTACACCTTCCTCGGACGCCGGTGGTCGGTTGGCGTCCGGTGGGCCGTTGGCGGCCCGTGCCACTCAGGTTTCTGTGGATTCCCGTCGCCTGGCCGACGGAGGCAAAAACCCCTGGCGTTGGATGCGGGCTTCGGCAAAATCGCGAAGCGCGCGTGCATCATCGGTTTCGTTCTCCCGGGCGGCGCGGCTGCGGGCCGCCAGGTCCGCCTCGTCCTCCATCTCTTTGAGTACGTGCAGCGCATCGTCCAGTATCCGGGCCAACGGCCCTGGGCCGGTGTCGTCCGCATCGCGGCAGGACTGGACGGCCTCACCGCGCTCGAACAGTTCGACGGCCAAGCCGGCCACGTCCGTGTCCTGGATGCCGCGGACAATGCTCTCGATATCGCCGTCCTGTCGGGACGGGCTCTCCAATAAGGCCTCGTACAGCCGCCGAAACTCCATCGTCTCGACGCGGTCCGGCGGCAGCGCCTCGGCCGTCTCGCCCAGGCGCGACGGCCGGCATACCAGTGCCGTAAGCAGTTCGCGTTCGGCCGCCCATCTGCGGCCGCGGGCCGCGGCTTCCGGCAGGTTCGACCCCACCTCGGTGCCGGCGGCAGACCGGCGAGACGACCGCCGGAGCCGCGAGAATGTCGACCGCAGCGTCGCCTCCGGAATGCCCAACGTCCGGCTCATGTGACCCAGTATCAGGTCGCGCTGGAGCCTGAGGTTCTGCTGAGCCAACGCCGGCGCCGAAAGGACGCTTGAGAGCATCGCCTCGAGTGCCCGCCGCTGAGCGGCAGGATTGGTGGCGGCCTCCAGTTCCACCTGCACGTGGTCCCACTTATACTTAAACGCGTCCTGGGCCCCATTTATTCGCGCCCGAAACGCCTCGGCCCCGTGCTCGGCACAGAAGTCGCAGGGGTCTTTCCCGTCGGGCACGACGGTCATCAGGATTCTGACGTCGTGGGCGAGGAAAAGTTCCATCCCGCGGTCGGCGGCACGCTGCCCTGCCAGGTCGTTGTCGAAGACGATAACGACCTCGTCGGCGTACCGCCGGAGGGCACGGATGTGCTCGTCCGTCAGCGCGGTGCCGAGTGTGGCCACGATGTTGCCGAAGCCCACCTGGTGCGGCATGATGACGTCGAAGTAGCCTTCGACGACCACGACGCGGCGGTCGGTCTCGATGGCCTCCCGTGCCTGCGGCAGGCCGTACAAAGCCTCTCCCTTGTGAAAGAGCGGCGTCTCCGGCGAGTTCAGGTACTTGGGCTCGGCGTCGCCCAAGGCCCTGCCGCCGAAGCCGATCGGTCGGCTCAACGCATCGAGGATCGGGAATATCACCCGTCCCCGGAACCGGTCGTACCAGCCGGACCCGTCGTCCCGCCGGACGACGAGGCCGGCCGTCTCGAGCATCTCGGGCCGAATGCTCTCGCGTCCGGCCGCCTTCATCAGGTTGTCCCATCCGTCGGGCGCGTAGCCGATCTGGAACGTCTCGATCGCGGACTGCGTAATGCCGCGGCTGTCCAGGTACTCGCGCCCGGGAGCACCGGCTCTCGGGTGCTTCAGGCCTGCGGCGAAGTGCCGCGTGGCCCATGCCAGTACGTCCCTGAGTTTTTTCCGGGCGCCGGCCCGTTTTTGGCCGTCCGGGTCGCGTTTCAGTTCGATGCCCGCCCGGTCGGCCAGGATTCGCACTGCTTCGGGGAACGTAACGTTCTCCTTGGCCATCACGAAGTTGAACACGCTGCCGCCGCGACCGCAGCCGAAGCACTTGAAAATCTGCTTGCTCGGGCTCACGGTGAAGGAGGGAGTCTTCTCGGCATGAAACGGGCACAACGCCGCGTAATCCTTGCCGGCCCGTTTCAGCGGGAAGTAGCCCGACACCACTTCAACGATGTCGTTGGCGCGGGCTACCTGGTCTAAAATGTCTTCCGAGTAGAGTCCCGACAAAGCGACGACCCAGACCCCTCACTCTTAACCTTCTCTTGTCGAGGGACGCCGTCCCCCTGAATCAAGAAAGTATAGACCACAAAACCCGCCGTGTCAAGGTTCGGAGGCCATTTTGTGGCAAGAAAGCCCGTATCGGGCCGATTTTCGCTGTTTTGGACCACAAAACGCTATTCTGAGAGCACGATTCCGCCGGAAGCCCTAATGCGTACCTGTTTAGCGTGGTGTCATTCCGAGCGACCGCGGCGTAGCCGCGGGAGTCGAGGAATCTCGCCGTTTTCTGTTCTCCGCCAGCCCAACAGCGAGATTTCTCCGCTCGGCCGTACGGCCTCGGTCGAAATGACAGCCTCGCCCGACCGCCGCAAGTTGTTGCCACAGCCGCCGGCCGGGGCGTCCTCATTCTTGACCGTGCCGCCGGCGGCCACTATGATGCCTCTTCCACGCGGAGAACGCAGGCTTGTCCGCCGTAGGATTGGCGGAGGCGGGAAGGAACACTTATGGCGAACGAGGGCGCAGCGCAAGGGCCGAGCGGCCAGGACCGGATGGAAAGAATCGTCTCGCTGGCCAAGCGGCGCGGCTTCATCTTTCCCTCCAGCGAGATCTACGGCGGCATCAACGGATTCTGGGACTACGGACCGCTCGGCGTCGAACTCAAGCGCAACATCAAAGACGCCTGGTGGCAGACAGTAGTCCGCTGCCCCCCCACCGGCCCCGACGCAAAGCCCATCGAGATGGTCGGCCTCGACTGCTCGATTATCATGAACCCCAAGGTGTGGGAGGCGAGCGGGCATGTGGTCAGTTTCAACGACCCGCTGGTGGACTGCAAGCAGTGCAGGGCACGGTTCCGTGAAGACCAGATCATCACTTACTTCGTTTGTCCCGTGAGAGAGATACCCGGCAGCGTGTGCGGCGCGCAGCGGGCGGAGTTTGCATCTGCCTCCGCGAAGTGGTCGTTTTGTGCAGAGGAGGGCTCCAATAGCGAAACCCTTCAAGCGATAATGCGAAGAGGAACTGGAAGGAAAAGGGTAAAAATGGTCCCGGTTCATCTTTCAGATGATCCGACAATGGCTTGGCATTTCGCGCAGGACGGAGCCGACTGCTACTTCCTTGCTGGCTCGCGAGGCCCACTTGATCCCGATGCGAGATGCCCGGCCTGCGGCGGCGAACTGACCGACGCCCGCAAGTTCAACATGATGTTCAAGACCCACACGGGCGCCATGGAAGATTCGGCTTCGCTGACTTACCTCCGTCCTGAGACCGCCCAGGGCATCTTCTGCAACTACATGAATGTTCTGGATACGTCGCGCGTCAAGGTCCCGTTCGGCATCGCACAGATCGGCAAGGCGTTTCGCAACGAGATCAACCCGCGCAACTACACGTTCCGCAGCCGCGAGTTCGAGCAGATGGAGATCGAGTTCTTCTGCCATCCCAACGACGCCGACACGTGGTACGAGTACTGGCGCGACTCGCGGTTCCAGTGGTACGTCGAGCACGGTCTGAAGAGCGACAAACTCCGCCTCCGGAACCACGAGGAGGACGAACTCGCCCACTACGCCGCCAGTTGCGCCGACATTGAGTACGAGTTCCCCTTCGGCGCCAGCGAACTCGAGGGCATCGCCAACCGCACCGACTTCGACCTCAAGCAGCATCAGGAGGCGAGCGGCCGCGACATGACCTACTTCGACGACCAGACCAAGGAGCGGTACATCCCGCACGTCATCGAGCCGTCGGGCGGCGTGGACCGTGCGGCCCTGGCGTTTCTGTGCGAGGCGTACGACGAGGACGAGGCCCCCGACGACAAGGGTGTGATGCGAAAGCGCACCGTTCTGCGGTTTCACCCGCGGTTTGCGCCGATCAAGGTGGCGGTCTTTCCGCTGGTCCGCAAGGACGGCATGCCCGAGAAGGCCCGCGCGATCTGGGAGACGTGCCGCGCATCCCTCGCGTCGTTCTACGACGAGAAGGGGGCCGTCGGCCGCCGCTATCGCCGCCAGGACGAGGCCGGCACGCCGTTCTGCGTCACCGTGGACGGCCAGACCGCCGAGGACAACACCGTCACGGTCCGCGACCGCGACACGATGGTGCAGGAGCGCATCCCGGCCGACGAGGTAGTCGCCTACGTCCGCGAGCGGCTGCGTCTGTAGGCCCGGCGCTACAACCGCCTGTCCCGATGTATCGGGACCGGAAAAACTTTCCACGCCGTTTGAAAGTGAGGGTGGAGTCTGCCTTTCGGTCTCAGCGTGCGTCCGATAACCGTCCAGGCGACGCCTTTTTGTCTGAAGACCCTGCGGGGCGCAGGCCGATTCTAGAACAGAGGCGTGGGGGCATCCATGTGCCGGAAGGGCCATCCGGTCCGTAAGGTTCTCGGCCAGGGGAGGTGGCGGTGCGTCGCTTCGTGATGCTTGTCCTGGCGTCGGCAGGCGTGCTGGCGGCCGGGTGCGCGTCGAGCAGCCGGGCGGACCGGGCGGCGTTTGACGCCAGTTACGCGGCGCTGGAGGCCGGCCGGTGGCAGGAGGCCGTTGACGGTTTCACGCGGTACCTGCGGTCTGACCCGACGTCGCCTCACCGCGGTGAGGTCTACTATTACCGCGGCGAGGCGCTGGTGCATCTGAACAGGAGGACGGAGGCCAAGACGGATTTCGTGCGGGCCATCGGCGCCGGCGCCGGGCCGCCCATCGATCAGTTTGCTCGCGTGGCCATCGGCAACCTGTACTACGAGGAGGGAAACGACGCCAAGGCCATCGAGCACTACGTCAAGGTCGTCGATGATCCGCACAAAGACGTGCCGATGCCGATGATCTTGCTGCGGGTGGGCGTCAGCCTTCAGCGACTGGGCAAGTGGTCGCTGGCGGACAGATACCTGGGCCACCTCATCGAGAAACACCCCGACACGGGGGCGGCCAGGCAGGCGATGCGGCGGCTTCATGCCGACGCCTTCCGCGTTCAGACAGGGGCGTTCGCGTCGATGACGACCGCCGCACGCGAGGTCAGACGGGCGCGGGCGGCCGGCTTCGAGGCTCGACTCGGACGGATCACGAGCGGCGGACGCACACTCAATACCGTCCAGGTGGGCCGGGCCGGAACGTACGCCGAGGCGGCCGTCCTGGCGCAGCGCGTCCACCAGGCCGGATTCGATACACTGATTGTTCCCTGACCGGAAGGAACCGACACTCAACCGAGGGCACGCCAAGTCCATGCGACGTCACGACTACGAGAAAGAAGCCGAACTGCGTGCCCGCGTCCGGTCAGAGCCGACACTGTCGCGGGTGCACACCGAACTGGCCGCGTGGCTCAGCCGTGCGGGACGCCTGGCCCAGGCCCGCGAGGTGCTGCAGGCGGGACTTGCCGTGGCCGAACGGGCCGCCGAGATCCATCACCTGCTGGGCCTCATCTTTTGCGGAGGGGGAGACTACGACTCGGGGCTGCGGCACCTGGCGCGGGCGGTTGAAAAAAGGCCGGCGCGGTTTGTTTTTCTGCGAGACCTGGCTCTCGCGCAAGGCGCCGCCGGGCGGACGGCTTCGTCGGTCGAATCGCTCCGGCAGGCAGTCAGTCTGGGCAGTGAGGGTGCGTTGCGCCTGGGGTGGCTTCTTCATGTCGGCGAGCGGGTGTTGGCCGACTGGGGCGGCCGCGCCGAGCGCCGACCGCCCCAGCCGTCGCAACGGGCGGCCGTTGTCGAACGGATCGTCTCGCGGAACCCGGAGGCCGCAGAGGCACTCATTCCGCGCAAAGGAGCCCCTGGTTCGAAAGAACGCGAGACACTACGGGCCGCCAGACGAGCCCTTATGCGATTGGCCGGGCAGAACCCGTCGCACGCGGACCTGCATTTCGGCCTGAGTCTGGTGGCCGAACAACTTGGCGAGACCGACAGGGCCGTTGAGGCGGCGGAGAAGGCGCTGACACTCAACCCGCATTACGTTGAGGCCTGTCTGTTGGCGGTGCGACTTTACGAGAAGAGCGGCGAGCCCAGCCGGGCCGAGCAGCGATGTCGGCAGGCGAGCCGGCTCAGGCCTCGCTGGGCGGACGTCCATGTGCGTCTCGGCCGCATTCTGCACGAGCAAGGGCGAGCGCGCGAGGCGGCCGAGGCCTATCACCAGGCCCTTCGGATCGACGGCGGTTGCGACGAGGCACGCCAAAGCGTCGCGACCCTCGAAGCGGCGTTGGCCGAGGAAGGGGATGACGCGTGAGTTACCTTCTCCGTCTTCTCGGCAAGGGACTGGCGGGCGAGTTCACGGGCTATCTGAGCAAGTTCTTGAAGTCCCCCGATGACGGTACGCTCGAGGCCATTCAGCAGCAGGCGAAGCAGCATCCAAGGCGAGCGGACGTCCAACTGGCCCTGGGGCTGAAGCAGATGGAACTGGGACGGCTCGCCCCTGCCAAACAGGCGCTGGAAGTCGCACTGCGGTTGGACCGGACTTCAGGCGACGCGCGGGTGGCGTTGGCCGCCGTCCTCAGCGACTTGGGGAACCCGGCCGCCGCCGTGAAGATACTTGAGCCCGTTGCCGATCAGAGTAGCCAGCCGGCCGCCGTCCTGTACGTCATCGGGCAACTGCATGAGCGGCAGGGAGCCCGGGACGATGCAGCCGCAGCGTATCGGTCGGCACTGGCGGCGGATCCGATGCACGTCGCCGCCCGCCAGCGGCTGGCAGCGCTGGAACTGGTGGCCGGCAACCTCGACGTCGCGGCGCACCACTACGCGGCGCTCAAGCGTTACCAGCCTGATGATTTCGACACACGGGTGACTCTGGCCTCGCTGCACGTCAAGCGCGGCGACATGGCAGGGGCGGTTCGCGAGTACCAGGATGCGATCATCATCGAGCCCGACAACTGGGAGGCCCGATGCCACCTGGCCGACTGTCTTGAACGCGAAGGGATGCCCGAGCAGGCTCTGGATGAAATCAGGCGCGTCCTCGACGCACACCCGGACTACCCGGACATGCACTTTCGGGCTGCCGGCCTGCTGGTGGAGGCCGGGGACATCGAGTCGGCAGATTATCACTTGGTCCAGGCCCTGACGCTCAACCCCCGGTACTTTCAGGCCCTGGCGCTGCGCGGAGGAGTCCTCATCGAGTTGGGCCGTGTCGAAGAAGCCATCCACCACTATGAGCGGGCCGCTCGCGTCAACGATCAGTACGTGGAAGCCTACGTGGGGCTGGCCGTCGCTTACCGTCAGATGGGGCGGGAGAAGGAGGCGGACGAGGCGGTCGAGATGGCGTGTGAGGTGGCGCCGGGGTCTGTGCAGTTGTACCAGCAGATGTCCCACGCGGCCATGCGGGCTGCACTATCCTCGGCCCTCGGCGAGGAGTTGGGCGCCCCGGCGGCCGCGCTGGGCACGGTTCTCGATGAGTTGGACCCGGCCGAGGTTCTGGGCGCCGAACTTCGCGACCACGCCGACGCCGTCGGCGAGCATCCGGACTATCCGGACTATCGGTACCGTTACGGGCTGCTCCTGAAGGGTGCCGGTCGGATCGAGGAAGCGCTGGAGCAGTACCGTGCGGCCGTGGAGATCAACCCGACGTACATCAGGGCCCTGGTGAAACTCGGGTTGACGGCGTGGGAACTTGGGCGGCTGGACGAGGCGGCATCGGCCCTTTCCCGGGCCGTCAACCTTCAGCCGGAGTACGTGGATCTGCACTACCGTCTCGGTCTCGTTTACGCCGACCAGGGCCTGTGGCCACTTGCTGTCGAGCAGTACCGCAAGGCGTTGTCCCACTGGCCGGGCGAAGAAACGGTTGAGGCGAGCCTGGCCCTGGCCCTGGAGAACATGGGGCTGGTGGACGGAGACGGTCCGGTCTTCGCCGAGGGGCCGGTTCGCCAGACGCAGACGAAGGCGTCACCGGCCGCTGACGCCGCCAGTTCCTGAGCACCCGGGTGTGACTCTTTTCACTCGCCGGGCGGCAGGGCAAAAAGGTACCAGGTACCTTTTCCCTGAAAGGCCCGGAGGGTGCTACGCAGAAAAGGTACCTGGTACCTTTTTGCCTCACTCAGCACCCCCCACGTAGCAGCGGATCGCTTGACACGCGAGAGCGGCTGTTTTCTAATAACGTCCGGCGAGGGCCGGCGGTGCGTAGCGAGATGTGCAGCGCGGTCCGCCTCGGATCCGGAGAGGCTGCCTGGTGCTCGGTGACTGCTCATCTGACGCGTGCCACTGGCTGCTTGTCAGCCAGTGTG
>CAYVAM010000175.1:0-9278 GCA_964449275.1 uncultured Anaerolineales bacterium | reverse complement strand
ATCCGTCGTACGCCCCATAGATCTCGGGCAGATCCAGTTCGCCCACGACGTCGAGGATGAAGTAAGCCAGGTGACCGTCGGGAAGCCAATCTCGCATGCTCGGGGGCAACAGGAGCATTCGGCCTGGATCGTACCGCTGAAAGTGTGCGGTATTCACGCCACCAGTATACACCCGCGGTCAACCACGCCGCCACCCTTGCGCCCGGCTATTGGCTCCCGACTACGGGGTACACCGACAGGCTCCCAGGCCGCCGGCGGGGGAGGTGCGGGCGGCCCTGTTCCGGGCCGTCCGCGAACTGCTCGCGAACGTTGCCAAACACGCCAAGAACGTGTCCCGCCGAAGCGGGGCACGTTGATAGCCTTACAGGCGCCCGACCGACAACGGCCCCCACCGTGCCGCCGCTGGAAACGACAAGGTGCAACATGCTCATCGGGGGCTTAGAACAGGCCGCCCGCTGGCTGTTGCCGTGGCGGGCGGCCGTTGCGCTGGGATGGGATGTCCCGCTCAATTCATTATTTCATTGTCGGCGCATCCCGGCTGACCTTAAGAAAAAAATAACCTGCTGCCGCCTCTGGGCGTGGCAACGATTTCTGGCATGGGACGATTTCGTGCGGCTTGGCCGTAGCGCCGGGGTTTATCCCCGGCGCATCCTGGCCGGCGCCGCCGCCAATCCCGATACATCGGGACCGGGCATAAAGCCCGGTGCTACAACCGCCTGCGCTCGCCAGCCGCCCCGCCACCTCGCGGAGCACCTGGTTGCCCACCGGGTGGCCATACGTATCGTTGATTCGCTTGAACCGGTCGATGTTGAGCATGATAAACGAGAGCACCCCTCCACCGCGCCTGCGCCGTTGTCTGATAAGGCCGGCCGAACCGGATCATCCGTCACCGTCATTCGTTGCCGGCCGGCCGTTCCCGGCCGCGCTTCGCAGGGCCCGGATCTGCTCTTGGCTGCTTTCGAGTTCGGCGTCGAGGATATCGCGCAGGCCGATGAGGCCGACCAGCGCGCCGTCCTCGATGACGACCAGGTGACGGATGTGACCGCCGGCGAGTTCCTGAGCGCACTTCTGAAGATCGGTGCCGAAGCAGCAGGTCTTGGCCGGCGAGGACATGACGTCGCCCAGGAGAACAGAGGCGGGGTCTTTGCCTGCGGCAACGACGCGCTGGAGCAGGTCCCGCTCGGTGAAGATGCCGAGGACCTGGCCGTCGTCGCTTACGATGACGGAGCCCACGTTGTTCTCGGCCATCAGTCCGGCCGCCTCCAGGACCGTAGTCGTGGATGGCGCGACGACGACATCGGGCCCCTTGATCATGAGGATCTCTTCTACCGTTGGCATGATTTCGACTCCTCCGAGGCGGCAGACCAACTTGGCACGGGAGCCGCTGGTGTCGCAAGAATCAGTTGGGCTTCAATGCGGGGTACGATTCAAGGACCTCGTCAAGGACGCCGAGAAAGGCGTCTACGATGGCAGGGTCGAAGTGCTTTCCACTGTCCTTGTCCAGGATGTCGAGCGCTACGTCCAGGGAGCAGGCTTCCTTGTAGCAGCGTTGGGAGACGACGGCGTCAAAGACGTCGGCCAGGCCCACAATCCTGCCCGGAAGCGGGGTGGCTTCGCCTTTAAGTCCGCGCGGATAGCCCTGTCCGTCCCATCGCTCGTGGTGATGCAAGGCTACGTCCTGGGCCATGTTGAGCACGGCCCCCTCGGCGTCGCTGAGGATCTCGGCGCCCACGACGGTATGCCTTTGCATGACCATGCGCTGCGCGGGCGTAAGATGGCCCGGCTTCAGAAGGATCGCGTCAGGGATGGCCACCTTGCCCACGTCGTGCATCGGGCTGGCGTACCTGATCAATTCCACCTGCTCCGAGTCCAGCCCGAGGGCCTCAGCGATCAATTGCGAACATCGGCTTACGCGTTGAATGTGATCGCCGGTGTTGGCGTCGCGGTACTCGGCGATCGCCGAGAGGCGAAAGATCGTATTCAGGTGCGCCTGGCGAAGTTGCTCCTGGAGGCTCACGTTGTGCACGGTGATGGCCGCGGTGGACACCAACGATATGAGGCCTTCGCTGATCTTGTCCTCGAAGGGTGCGGAATTGCCGTAGGCGCCAACCCGGTTGAACAACTGCATCACACCCACACACTCCCCGTCGGGACAGTTCAGGGGAATCGCAAGAATGCTTCTCACGTCGTATCCGGTTTTGGCGTCCAGGTCGCGGTTGATATGAAACGGCGCCTCGGCGCCGGCCGGAAGGGAGTAACTGTCAGGGATGTTTATAATCCGGCCGGTCGACGCCACATAGCCGGCCAGCGATTCGGCGGATACCGGTAGTTCCTTACCCAGCAGGTGGCGGGCGATCTCGGATGTGTCCATCTTGTCGTTCTGCACGGCCACAAACCGGAGGCGGTCTTTCTGAACCAGGTACAGGCTGCCGGCTTCGGCGCGGGTAAGGGCTCGCGCTTCCGATAGAACGGTCTCCAGCATCTGCTGTCGGTCCCGACAGGTATAGAGTTCGGCGCCGACGTTGAGAAGGCGCCGGAGGGTTGCCATTTCCTCACCGCGGTTTTCCTGTAGGACTTGATCTGCCATGTCGGGCGGCCTTTCTCTTGGCATTCCTTTTCATCGGGCGTTCGGAGGGGGCGAATCAATGCGAGTATTCGCAATTTGCAGTCGGCAAACAACCATAGCCGAAAAGACGTGAAAGATGGAGGTGGAGCGGCGGAATCGGCAGGCGTGAGACCCAAGATCAGACTTCGACCGTGGTGAGGCCCGCTCGGATCGCGTATTTCGTCAGTTCGGCCAGGGTGTGAATGTCGAGTTTTTTCATGATGCGCTGGCGATGGGAATCGACGGTCCTGGAACTGACGTGGAGCAGTCGGCCGATTTCTTTTGCGTTCTTGCCTTCCGCCAGAAGTTGGAGCACTTCCGCCTCCCTGTCGCTAAGCCCATGCGATTCGGAGGCCCCCGCGCCGGCCCCACTCACATAGTCTTGAACGACCGTTGCCGCCACTTCGGGGCTCAGATAGGTGCCTCCCGCGGTTGTGATGTTGATAGCGCGCATAAGTTCTTCCACGTCACATGTCTTGGACAGGTAGGCAGAGACGCCGGCTTGGAGCATTCTCGACACATACCGCTTGTCTGAGTGTATCGACAGGGCGAGCACCTTGACGCCCGGGCAGGCGTCCCTGATTTGGCGTGCAGCCCCGGCCCCGTTGAGGCCACTCACCGCAGGGTCCATGACGACCACGTCCGGCAGCAGTTTGCGCGCGAGTTGCACCGCTGCCCGCCCGTCGTCGGCTTCGCCAACGATCTCGATGTCGGCCCGGCCTTCCAGGAGCGCACGGAGACCGTCACGGACCAGCCTGTGGTCATCCACCAGAACGACCGTGGTGCTCATCCCCACTTCCTTAAGGCGGCACGTTGGCGTACGGGCGGCACCTGTCCCTCAGCGGCTTCCGGGTTCCCGGGCACAATCATTTATCGAGGACGGCCGGAAAGACTTTAGGTTCTTTCGGGGATTTTCAGACCGAACGGCGCCGCCTGCGCCCTTTCGGTAACCCCGCCAGGCCGCGGGCGCCGATATGCATTTGACGGCGCGGCGGGGGCGCGGCAGAATACGCGCAGCCTTGGCCCATTCGTAGCCGAAGTCAGGGGCACAGATGGTGGAGCGGCTTTACAGCGCGAGGCAAGTGGCCGACCTGCTCGGCGTCTCGTCGATTGATGTTAACCAGTGGATTCACTCCGGCCTCCTGGAGGCGGAACAACTTGCCGGCGACATCCGTGTTTCAGAGCGCGGGGTGGTTCGTTTCCTGAGAGATCTCGGCATCGATCTTGGGAGCGTGCTCAGGGCCGCCCTGGAGCAGGAAGCCGAGCGCGGGGCCGATGCCGCCACTGCTGCGGCGGAGTCCGCACCGGAGACGCCCGACGCAGAGCCGGGGCCGAGGCCGCCCGACTCGCGCTCAGCCCGCGCCGAGGCAGTTGCGGACGTGACCACGAGGTTGGCCGAGGCTATCCTTGAGGACGCCCTCAAGCGCGGGGCGGAAGCGATTTTCCTGGAGCCGCTGCCGAACAGCCTCTCGCTCAAACTCCGCATCGACGACCGCTGGCGCGAGAAGCCGAACTTCGCGTCGCGGCTGCCGCCCGGGCTGGGTCCACTGCTGATGAGACAGTTTCGGACGTTGGCCTGTCTGTCGGAAGCCGGTAGGCAGGAGGCAACCTTCCAGGCCCACGTGGATGGCCGGGCTCGCTCCTTTCGTATCGAGACATGCTCGACTCCGTATGGCGACGGACTTCTGATTCGCCCCACTCCCCTTTAGCGGACGCCGCCTGCGTTGCGGTAGGCCTGTAACGTGTCCTTGCCGCGTCCGAGTTGTGCACGGCGGCGGGCGAGTTCTTCCTGCTGTTGGGCCAAGCAGAGGCGGACCTGGTCGTGCAAGCGCAAGAGGCGCCGGCGGCAGGCGGGGTCCGGCGAGGTACCCGCCACGCGCGCCTGCTCGATCAGCACGTCGGCCTGGCGCGCCCGTTCGAGAACGGTATCGACGTCGCCCCGCCGGGCCGCTTCGATCTGTTTGGCCAGCACCTGCACCAGAGCGGCAAAAGGCTGGTCCTCGTCGCCGGTGTGAGGTGCGGCCGCAACGTCCGATCCGTCGTTTGGGGGATGACTCATGAACTCACCGCCTATGCGCCCGCCTCGGCCTGTTTGCGGTGAATATCGTTGAGGAGGCCGGCAGCGTCTGCGTTGTCGGGTTCAAGGGCAAGAACCGTCTCCAGCGTCTGAACGGCGTCGCGGAGTCGCCCGTCACGGGCGTACAGCGTGGCCAGGCAGAACAGGACAGACGTGTCGTCCGGGTGCAGGCCGAGGTAAACCTCCAGGTAATGGATCACCTTCGCAAAGGACCCCATCTGGCAGGAGGTCTGGAAAAGGCCGAACAGGGCAACGAGGTTGTCGACATCCTTGTCGAGGCACGCCATGTACATGTCGAACGCCCTGGAGTAGTCACGGCGGCGCTGGTAAATCATGGCCAAGCCGCCGTAGGCTTCGCCGCATTCGGGGTCGATTTCGAGAGCCTGGTGGAAGGCCCGCTCCGCCTGGTCGAGCCCACCGGTCTGGATGCCCACGACGCCAAGGCCTATGACCGGGCCCGGCTTCTTGGGCGCTAGCAGAGCCGCCTCCTCGTAACACTGGCGGGCCCGGTCGTAGTTGCCGAGCGACGCATGGCAGTCGCCGAGTTCCTTGAGCATCTCGTAATGCTGGTCGACGCCTTCCTCGACCACGAAGTTTTGAGTCACCAGTTGCACGGTTTCCCTTTCGGATTGAGGGTGCGTCCTGCGCGTTCGAGTTATCCTATCATCTTGTTGCGGCGATCAGCCGGAGAAGCGGCCGCGTATCATCAAAGACCCGCAATGCGAGGACTCCCCATTCCCCTAGATGTAGTCGAACAGCGAAAGCCTGAGCAGCCGCGCCAACGACGCCAGTGTCATCTCGTACAGGGTCTGCTGACGGGCCAGTTGCGTGGCCGCCTGGACGATGTCGGCGTCTTCGAGCAGGGTGGCCTGCTCGTCGGTATGGGCCTTGCGAGTCTCGAGGCTCTCGTCAAGCGTGTCCAGCATCCCGATCCCCGCACCGACAGACGCCTGGGCCAGCGCCAGGCCCTGGGACACTTCGTTCATCGCATCGGTCGTCTCGTTCACGAGGGCCACGAGTTGGCCCTCCGGCAGGTCCCGCTCGTTGGACAGAAGATCGCGAATCGTCACAAGCGTGCCGAACAGGTCGTACGTGCCCGGAACGCGAACCGGCTCTAAGCCCGTCCGGTCGATGTCGGTGCAATCGACGTAAAGCGCGCGGCCGGTGGCTGAATCTGCAACGGCCAGGTTCGTGTCGGCAAAGTCAATGGCGGTCTGGCTTGCGCCGTCGTCGATCGAAAGGTTACCGGTGGCCTGGATGTTGACGGTGCCCACGAACCCGCCGGCCAGCGCGGCCGTGCTGACGTAGGCCTGCCCGGTGGCGCTTTCGACCATCACGTCGGTATCCCCGGGGGTGAAGGCGACCACGGGCCCGCTGTCGAGGCGGAGCGTGCCGTTGGGCGCGTCGATGGTGAGGGTGTGTCCGTTTCCGAGGATCGTGTCGCCTGCGTCGGAACTGTCGCCCGCCGCGATGCCACTCGCGCCAAGGTAGGTGGTCGTTGCGTGGCTGACGGTTAGCCAGACGTCACCGCGGACGTTCGGGGTGCCGGCGCCGGCGGCGGCCCCGGTCTGGCCGAGGAACACGGGCGGCTGGCGGACGTCATTGCGGAAGATCTCGTCACCGACAAGCGTTGCGGCGTAATCGACGCCCGGTGCGACGGGCACCTCGACCGCCTGCCGGCTCCCGACGTACGTGACCGACACGATGTTGCCGCCTTCGTGCTCTGCCACGTAGGGGGCGGAGTCGGTGTTGCTTCCGGCAAACAGGTAACGGCCGCTGTGATTCGTGTTGGCCAGCCATAGCATTTGCTCGAGCAGGGAGTCGATCTCGGCGGCGATGCTCTGGCGGTTCTCACTCGAGTAGGTGCCGCTGACTCCCTGGGTCACCAATTCGCGGACGCGGGCAAGGCTTCCCAACATCTCCCCGATCACGCTCCAGGTAACCGTAAGCAGGTCGCTGACGCCGGCAAGATTCTCCTGGCAGGTCTCCATCGACCGGCTGTCGTCACGGAGCCCGAGCAGCCGGAACGCATCGGCCGGGGCGTCGGACACCCGGCGCAGACGTGCCCCGGAGGCTATCATCTCCTGGAGCCGCCCCAGTTCCTCCATGTGGTGCTGAAGCGACGTCCGGGTGTTGTTATAGATGGAACCCCATCCGCTCATGCCGTCCTCTCCTGCCGCCAATCAGACGGACCGTCCAGCCGCTGGTGCCCCGACTCAGAGCAACTCCAGCAGTTCGTCGTAGGCTTGGTCGATGGTTGCCATGTACTTGGCCATGCCCTGGAACATGCGCTCGAAGATCAGGAGTTTGGCGGCTTCTTCGTTGATATCCACCCCACTCAGGTCCTCGCGCTGGTTCTTGAGTTCCTGGGTAATGCTCTCGAGTCCGTCGCGGCGTGCGCGGCGAACCGTAATCCACTGGCCGACGTTGGAGACCATGCGGCGATAGGCGTCGCCCGGTTTGTCGCCGTCGAGCGAATCGATCTGTGTGTCGCCAACTTCGGCCATGCGCAGGACATTCTCGTTGTTCGCGTCGCCGGCGCCGAGCGCCGCAGCAAGGCACGTCTGCGAGTCGCGCACGCGCTCCGCGACGTCCATCGTCTCGGCCGAGGTGCCCGAGAAGAACGTGTTGAGCCCCGAGGCCGCAAGGAACCCCGTCGGGTCCGAGTTCGCCAAGGCGTCGATGGTGAACTGCTCGCCGTTGTTCAGCGTTCCCCTGCTGAGCGAAACGCTGATGCCGTCACCGACCTCCAGTGGGTCTTCGGCTGGGTATCCGGCGCCGACAGTCAGCGTCTTGACGAGTTCGCCTCCCCCGTCGCGAACTTCGATGGCGAGGTCGGCCGTTATGCCGACCTCGCCGGTGCCGACGACCGTGCCGGTGAAGGTCTGGTTCTCGTCTCCCCGGTAGAGGCCCGAGATCGTCGGCTCCGCCGTGCCGGTGAGCGTGCTGGTGGCGGGGCTCGGTGTCATCGCCGGCAGGAAGTCGAACGTGAACCCCGTCGCCGCCTGGAGGCGCACCCGCGAGGCCGAGAAACTCGCCGAAAGGTTCGGTATGGCATCCAGCAGGGCGACGACGTCCGAGGCCGTGTCGGTATCGGGGTCGGAGATCGTCACAGTGCGGCGTGTGACATCGCCGGTCGCGGTGTCGATGACGCGGAGGTGGATGTCGCCGGCCACGACGGGTGCGTCCCACGTGCCGAGGGGTGAGTCGGCCACAGCCCAGCCCGCCAGTTCGGTAAACGACCCGGCCGTGCCGAGACCCTGCACGTGGCATTGGTTGAGATGTTGAATGATCTCACGTGCGAGCGTGTCGAGGTCCTGCCTGATGCGTGGCAGAAGATCGTTGTAAAGGGCCAGCATCGCGCCGAGCCGCCCGCCGCGAACCGTCGTGTCGTAGTGGTGGGCGCCTTTGATGGACACACCAATGGTCTCGGCGTCCGCGTAGTCGACTTCGATCTCGGTCACGCGTCCCCCAAGCACGACGGGCGTGCCCCAGGCGTAGGCGGCGTAGGATCCGTCTTGGCCGGCATTGATCTGGATCTCGGCAAGGTCGGCCAACTCGGCAGTAGCCCGGTCCCGGATATCGAGCAGGTTGCCGTTGGAACTGCCGCTGTTCCACAGGCCTGCATTCGCGACATTGGCGTCGGCGATCTCGCGGGCGAGCCGGTTCACCTCCTCGCCCAGGTCGCGTGCCTCCAGGACAACCTGCTCCTGGAGGTTGCCGAGCGTCGTGCTGAGGGCGCGGAACTGGTTGGCGAGGGCGCGGCCTGCGGAAACCACCTCCGCACGGTAGACAGGGTTGGTGGCATCTTCCGCCAGTCTGGTCAGCGATCCGAAGAAGTTGCTCAATGCCCCGCCCAAGCCGTCGGTTGTCAGGTCACCCAGGAGGGCTTCGAGCGATTGGAGGGTAGTCAGTTCCTGATTGGCCTGGCCGAGTTCGGATGCCTGGCGGCGGATTTCGCGTTCCAGGAGCGCGTCCATCATACGGCGGACTTCGCTGATCTCGGCCCCGCGGCCGATGTAGAGTCCCGAGGCAAGGGTGCCCTGGATCGGCGAGATAACCGGTTCCTGCCGGTGGTAGCCCTCGGTCGAGGCATTGGCGATGTTGTTGCCGATGATCTGGATCGCCCGTTGGGCGACCTCCAGACCGCTCAATCCAATCGAGTATTCCGACATCGTTTACAACCTCGCATCAAGTAGTGCGCGGCCGGGCTGCCAGTGGGTCGTGCCGTCGGTTCGGTACACCTCAGCGCCGTCCATCTTGGGGAAGAGGCCATGCAGGAGGGAGCGATTCACGCGGACCATCTCGGCCAGCAGGACCGCCGTCTCGAGGTGTCGCCGCCGGACGGTCTCGGCCAGGCGGCGGAGGCTCCGGCGCCGCCGGTGAATGGTACTGGAGAGTGGCTCGGGGAGGAGCCGCGCGAGGCTCTCGAGCGACACCTCGCCGACAGGGCAGTTCAGGGCCGCCGCCAGCCGGGACCGCAGGATGCTGCGCCGGCGTGCGACGTCTTCGAGTCGGAGTTCCATGCGGCCAAGGTCGTCCATCAGTTGCGCCATCGCCGCTTCGTCCCGGGTCACCATCACATGGGAGGCGGCC
>CAYVAM010000174.1:0-9278 GCA_964449275.1 uncultured Anaerolineales bacterium | reverse complement strand
AATCTCAAGATTCCAGGTCTCAGACTCAATACCCAAACCACGCCAGCACAAGCGCCACTGCCGCCACCGGCGCCACGCCGAACCAGAAAAACCGGACCGCCTGGTCGATCCGAATCCGCGGGTTCGTGTTCCGGATCAGCACCACCAGAACCAGGAACACGACGAACTTGCCGGCAAACGCCAGCCACGCCAGAGGCGACGCCGCCCCGCCCAGGCCGCCCAGAAACAACGTCGCCAGAAAGATCGGCGAGACGGCCAGCAGCAGAAACCGCGTCAGTTTGATCATCGCAAGCGGCGGCCCGGAATACTCCAGGTGCGCCCCGCCCATCAGTTCCGTCTCCGCCTCCGGCAGGTCGAACGGAACCAGCGTCAACTTGGCCTGAATGCACAGAAGCGCCACCGCCGTCGCAATCACCCCGCTCAGGCTGAAAAAAGCCCAACCCTCGGCCTGCTGAAACGCCACCAGAGAGCCCACCGAAAAAGACGCCCCGAACCGGGCGCTCTGGCTCATCTTCACCACGGGAACCAGCACCGCCAGCACGAGCGGCAGTTCGTACGACATAAGCAGTTTCATTTCGCGGCTGGCGCCGAACGTGGCGTGCGGCGAGCCGGACGCCAGCGCCCCGTAGATCGCCGCAATCGCCGGAATCGTCAGGACGTACAGCAGAACAATCAGGTCGCCGACGAACCCGTCGGCCGGTCTCAGGTTCGCCTGCCACAGGATCGCCGCCCCCACCGCCGCCGCCGCAAACCCCACCACCGGCGCCAGCAGGAACCCGCGGCCTTTCGCGCGGTCCGGCAGCAGCGTCTCCTTGCCCAGGAGTTTGAACACGTCATACACGGGCTGAAAGAACGGCGGCCCAACGCGATACTGCACGCGGGCTGTCACCTTCCGGTCCACCCAACTCGAAACCATGCCCACCGCCAAGGTCCCGATTGCCGCAGCCAGGAAGATTCCAATCGCGCCCACTCTCGGCTACCTCCGCCTAATCGGGTGATCGCCGGCTACCCGTCCGCCGAGCACCGTCAACCCTTCCGCTTCGATCTCTTCGGCCGTCGCAAACCGCAGCGCCCCCGTCGGACACACCGCCACGCACCGCGGCTCCAGACCGCGCTGGAGCCGATCCTCGCACAGGTCGCACTTGGCCACCTGATGCCCGACCAACTCGAGGCTGAGGATCCCGAACGGGCACGCACGCACGCACGACCCGCATCCCCGACAACTGAAGATCCCCCGCGACACCACGCCGCGCTCATCGCGCTGCATCGCGCCCGCCGGGCACACCTCGACGCACGCCGGGTCGTCGCACTGGCGGCACACAATCGGCAGCACCGCCGGACCGATGTCCACGAACTGGACGCCCGCCATCCGGCCGTGGCCGTAATAACAGGACGCCATGCACGACTTGCACTCGATGCACCGGTCCAGGTCGAGCACGACACGCCGCTCGACAGACTCCGCCGTCGCCTGTTCGGGCATCCTCGCCTCCCTGCTACGCCTTTCGGACCGTCACGCAGACGGGCTCGCCCGGCCGCACGCCGTCCCAGGCCCATCCGAACACGTTTCGGACCTCGGCGAACGCGGCGCTGGCGCGGGCCTGACCCGCCCGATGTTCCCGGCTGACTGCGACCTCGACAGTGGCTGTCCCCCCCGGCCCCTCGATGACGGCCGTCTGCGCATCGCCAAGGCCGGCAGCCTCAGCGTCGGACTGGGCCATCAGGAGCACCGGCCGGCCCCTGACCGACTGCGGCCACGACGCCAGGCCCGTCAGGCTCCCGTCATCGAAGTGGATGGAATCGGTCGCCGGCGCGAGTCGGATTCCCTCGCCCTGTTCTGCTTCGCCGGCTACGGCGGGCATCTCGGGCCCCGAACACGGGGCCGAGACATCGGCCTTCACGTCGCCTGGCGTGCCGGCCATCTGAAGGATCTCGCGGACCGTCGGCACGCCGGCCGGAGGCGCCATCAGCGGCCCGAACTCCACCGGACGGTCGGGCCCCAGCAGCGTCCTGCCCGTCGTCTCAAACGGAAACGCCGCCGGCACGACAAGCGACGCCCGGCCGCTCACACGGTTCGGCATCGGCCCGACGTACAGGAGTTCTCCCGCCGCCGCCACATTCGAGGCCGCCTTCGTCCCCAGCGCCGAGACCAGGTCGGCCCCGACGACGAGCAGCACGTCCACGGGGTTCGCGAGGATTTCGATCGGGCAGATGCCGCCGTTTGCCGAAGCCGTGCGAAGCGCCCCCCACGCCCCGCCGTAGGCCGTCAGCGGGCAGACCGTCGCGCCGATACTCTTCGCCAGGGCCGCGACCTCGGCCGCCAGCGCCCGCGCGTCGGCGTAGCCCATCTCGGCCCCGACCACGATGGCCGGTCGCTCGGCCTTCTCGAGTTGCTCTTTCCAGCCCGCCAGGGCGTCCCCATCGGCAAGGCCCTCGGTTTGGCCGGTGCGGACGGCGGCGACGGCGCGGGCAGCCTCACCGACCCCGAGGGCCGGCTGATACAGGCCGGTCGCGAACTTGGCCGTCGCGGTCGCGGGGTCGGCAATCACCAGCAGCGGCATCCGGCGCTGCTTCGCCTTCGCCTCGAAGATCCAATGCGACGCCACCGGATGGGTGGCGTAGATGTCCCCGATAATCAGAAACGCGTCGGCCTCGGCCAGCCCCTCCGGCCCGACGAACGTGCACCCGCTCGTGTCCAGGCCATGAACCAGGCCGGCGTCACCGGGCGGCACGTAAAGGCCCCACCGCGCACCCACGTCGGCGGCGAACCGCCCGACCGTCGCCAGCGTGTCGGTGTCCGTGTTGCCATCCACGATGATGGCCGACGAGGAGCCGCGACGAAGCGCCTCGGCGATTTGGGCGGCGGCCTCGGCCGTCTCCACCGCCTCACCGCCGCGCCGGGTCTGGAGCAGGCGCCCGGGGTGGTCCAGCAACTCCACGAGGACGCTACCGCGCCCGCAGAGGCCGACGTAACCGGCGTGCGGCACGTAATCCGGAACGTAATGGTCGGGACCGGAGGCGATGGCCCGTACGGGGCATCCGACACTGCACAGCAGGCAGCGTGCGATCGTGGCTTCGGCGATCTGGGTCGAGCCGTCAGAAGACATTCGGATAGTCCTTGATCTGGGCGTAACACATGTCGGGCCCGTCCTTGCACAGGTAGTAGGGCCCGATATTGCAGCGTCCGCACTTGCCGATCCCGCAACTCATGCGGCGGTTCATCGAGAGATAGATCTGCTCCGGCTGGAAGCCCTTCTCCAGCAGGGCGAACGTCACGAACCGCAACATGATCTCGGGACCGCACGAGAACGCGTACGAGTTGGGAACGTTCACCTCGTTCGGCAAGTCCTCGAGAACGGTGGTGACGACGCCGACGTGGCCGGCCCATCCGGGCTCGGGGGCATCGATTGTCATCTCGAAGGAGACCTTATCGTGCGCGGCCCACTCATCGTATTGGTGGCGGAACAGGAGTTCCGCCGACTCCCTCGCCCCGTTCTTGATGGCGACCTTGTTCAAGCGGTCGGTCATCGACAGGAGGACGTAAATCAGGGCCCTGAGGGGCGCCAGGCCCACCCCTCCGCCAACGACGACCACGTCTTTACCTTCGAGTTTCTCGACGGGGTACCCTTTGCCGTAGGGTCCGCGCAAGGTGCAGACGTCGCCCTCAGCCATCCGGTGCAGCCGCTCCGTCACGCCGCCCGTCCGCAGGACCGTGACCTCCAGATGGCCCGGCTCGAGCGGCGAACTGGATGGCGTAAACGGCGCCTCACCCAACCCGGGCACACCCAACTGCACGAACTGGCCGGCGCGAAACTCCAGTGGCTGCTCCAGATCGAAACAGAAGGTCTTGATGGTGGGCGTTTCGTCGATCACGCGGCTCAAGCGCGCGACCTGCGGAGCATAAGGATTGGCCTCAACCGCTTGTGTCACCGCTCAACTCCCTCAGAACCTCGCGGATATCGATCTGACCGTAGCAGGCTTCGATGCAGCGTCCGCAGCCGGTGCAGCCCAGCATCCCGTACTGCTGCGGGCTGAAGACATACTTATGGAGCAGCCGGTTGGCGAAGCGGCTGCGAAGGCTCGGCCGCGGCGTGGGCTTGGCGCCGGCCGGACCCGCCATCCGCGAGTAGTCGCCCAGAATGCACGAGTCCCACGTCCGGATCCGCTCGAAGTTCTCCGCGCCCCCGACCTGGTCGTACAGGTAGAAGCAGTGGCAGGTGGGACAGATGAAGGTGCAGGCGGCACACTCGACGCACCGGGCGGCCATCTCGCTCAGTTCGTCCGAGTCCTGCTTCGCGAGGAGCAGTTCCTGGACCTTGTCGGTGACCCGCAGGCCGCGGGTCTGCTCCTCAACCCGGTCGGTGGACTTCTGTCGCGCCGCGTCGCGCTCCCCAAGTTGCTCGCCGGTCGGCTCGGCCGCCGCATCGGCCACGCGGTCCACCACCTCCCGGCCGCGCTCGGTGCCCACGTCCACGAGGTAGCCGGACTCCAGCGGTGTGATGTTCAGATCGAAGCCGCTCTCGGCAAACGGCCGCCCGCCCACAGCGGTGCAGAAACAGTTCTCGTGGACGGCCACGCAATCGACGGAGACCAGCAGTTCGCTTTCGCGGCGGGCCTCGTAGAACGGGTCCTTGAAGTCGCCCTCCCGAAACACCTTATCGAGGTACGCGATGGCCACCAGGTCGCACGCCCGCAGGCCGACCAGCGCGCGGTCTTCACAGACGGGGCGCGACGCTTCCGCGTCGAAACCCTCGTTCGTGTAGACGGCCACGCGCTCTTTGGCAGGTTGAAGGAAGGCCTTCGGGCTGGAACTCGGCCGTGGCTCGCGCAGGGCTAATTCAGCCTCGGGAACCTTCTGAAGATGACAATACTCCGGGCCGCGCTCGCGGCGGACCGCCGCATAAACTTCGGAGGCCTTGACGGCCTCCAGTAAGCGCGCCAGCCCGTCCTCGCTAAGGAACAGCGTCTCTGACACCACGGGCTCCCTTGCTAGCACCGTCGTGCTATGGTGTCCCCGAGGTAGAAGTCGTTGAGGACACCCCCCTACGTTCGCGCGAACTTTTGCAAACGGCGGCGGATTTTAGAAAACCCTGCCTGGAACTGTCAACAGGAAAATACCAGAAGTTTTCCGATTCCGTCAGGTCCCTCCGCCCCAGGTTGCGGCACAGACAGGTGTCAGTCTTTATTGATCTTCGCGTTGCTAACGTAACGTGCTGGTGTCCGAAAGTCTCAGGTCGAAACGCTTGTTCGCGTTACTTTGGCAGGTTGAACGTGATCACGTCCCATCCGCGGCCGGGCTCCTTGTACCGCGTCCGGCCGACGAGAAGCGTGTCGTTGCCCTCGAGCCGTCCCGCAACGTGCTTCGGCGCGTCGGCGGGCACATCGAAAGGCACCACGCTCAACTGCCACGGCGCCGAATCACCATTGAAATGCTGGCACATCCGCGTAGACTGAGAAGCGTGGCGAGCGTGGATCGGGTCCACGGTTGCCGCAAACGGGAAACCGGAGATTGCGGTCTTGCAGGGCCGGCGCCAGAGCGGCCGGCGGCTGTCTTGGAAATGTCTATTCAGGCAGGAGCCGTGAGACATGAATACTCGACACTCGCGCACGTGGGGAGTTACGGTCGTCCTGGTAGCGGCGATTGCCGCCAACGGTGCAGGGGCCGGAGCCGACGCACCCGGTGAGCAAGCACGGCAGATCCTTGAGGCGACCGGGGTCAAGGGCGGTCTCATTGCCCACGTCGGCTGCGGGGATGGGAGGTTGACGGCCGCGCTTCATGCCAACGAAAGTTATCTCGTGCACGGCCTCGACACCGACGCGAGGAAGGTCGCTGCGGCGCGAGAGCACATTCAATCGACCGGGCTTTACGGCAAGGTCTCGGTCGAGCAATGGTCGGGCAAGGGGCTGCCGTACATCGACAACTCCGTCAACCTCGTCCTCCAGGAGAAGTCGGGCGGTGTCCCGAAGAACGAGGTCATGCGGGCGCTGGCGCCGGGCGGCGTGGCGTACATGAAATCGGGCGACGGCTGGACAAAGGTCGTCAAGCCCCGGCCGAAAGAGATGGACCAGTGGACGCACTACCTTCACGACGCGACGGGCAACGCCGTGGCGCACGACAGCCTGATCCAGCCGCCTACGCGCTACCAGTGGGTCGGCGGCGAGCGGTACGGGCGCCAGCACGATCACATGTCGAGCGTCAACGCGGCGGTGTCGGCGGGCGGGCGGGTCTTCTACATCTTCGACGAGGGGTCTCGTGCGTCCATCCTGACGCCGTCGCGGTGGCGTCTGATCGCCCGCGACGCGTTCAACGGCACGGTGCTCTGGAAACGCGACATCGCACCCTGGCACGAGCATCTGTGGCCGCTGAAGAGCGGTCCCCAACTCATGACCCGCCGGCTGGTGGCAATCGGCGACCGGGTGTATGTGACCCTCGGCACCGATGCGCCGCTGACGGCCCTCGACGCAGCGACGGGCCAGACCGTCCGCACCTACAAAGGCACCAAGGCAACGGAGGAGATTATCTGTGATGACGGGGTGCTCTTCGTGAGCGTGGCCGCCGGCGGCCAGCCGCTGCGGAGCGACCCGAAGAAGGCCTACGCGAATCTCAGGGAGATCAGGGCGGCGATTACAGGCGATCTCTGGTCCGAGGCGCCGCGCACCGTCATGGCCGTCGAGGCCGAGTCGGGCAAGGTGCTCTGGGAAAAGAAGTCCAAAGTCGTTTCGATGTCGCTGGCTGCCGATGGGCAGCGTGTGCTGTTCCACGACGGCGAGAAGATTCAGTGTCTGGACCGCGCGAGCGGGCAAGTCCGGTGGGCGTCGGAACCGCTCCCCAGGCGAAAGCCCATGAGGAGTTCCTCCGGCGTAACGCTCGTTATCTACGACGACGTGGTTCTGTACAGCGGCCTGGTCGCGGCGGAGAAGTATACGGAGGGTCGTTCGACCACGATGTTTGCCCTGTCGGCGAAGGACGGCAAGACGCTCTGGAAAGCGGAGCATCTTCCGGGCGGGCACATGGGCACGCCGGACGACATCCTCGTGGCGGGCGGTCTTGTCTGGTGCGGCGCCGTGGCGCAAGGCCGCGACTCGGGCATCATGGTCGGCCGCGACCTCAAGACCGGCGAGGTGAAGAGCGAGTTTCCGCCCGACGTCGAGACCCACTGGTTCCACCACCGCTGCTACCGCGCCAAGGCGACCGACAAGTATCTGCTCTTCTCGCGGACCGGCATCGAGTTCATCGACCACGCGGCCAAGCATTGGATCTGTCACCACTGGGTCCGCGGCGCCTGCCTCTACGGCGTCATGCCCTGCAACGGCCTGATCTACGCGCCACCGCACCCGTGCGCCTGCTACATCGAGGCGAAACTCTTCGGCTTCTCCGTCGTGGCCCCGCCTTCAAAGCACGGCCAGGCCCGCCGCGACGTGCCGGATGCAGAACGCCTGCAGCGCGGCCCGGCGTACGGCTCTGACATCGCCGATCTCAAATCTGAGATCTCAGACACCGACTGGCCGACTTTTCGACACGACGCCGCGCGAAGCGGCGCCACGAAAACAGCCGTCCGGCCAACCGGCCTGAAGCGGTCCTGGGAGACCCGGCTCGGCGGCAGGCTCAGCAGCCCCGTCGTCGCGGAAGGCAAACTGTTCGTGGCGTCAGCGGACTCGCACACCGTTCACGCGTTGGACGCCGCCACCGGCAAGCCCGCCTGGCGCTTCACCGCCGGCGGCCGCGTCGACTCGCCGCCGACGATCTGGCACGGCCGCGCGCTCTTCGGGTCGGCCGACGGCCACGTCTACTGTCTGCGCGCATCCGACGGGCAACTCGTCTGGCGATACCGCGCCGCGCCGGAAGACCGGCGGATGGGAGCGTTCGAGCAACTCGAGTCCGTCTGGCCGGTGCATGGCAGCGTGTTGGTGCAGAACGATGCGATCACCTGCGTCGCCGGCCGCTCGATGTTCCTCGACGGCGGCTTGCGGCTGATTCGGCTCGACCCGAAGACAGGCCGCAAACTCTCCGAGACGATCCTGGACGACCGCGATCCGGCGACCGGCGAGAACCTCCAGGTCCACATCAAGGGGCTCAACATGCCCGTCGCGCTGCCTGACATCCTGTCGAGCGACGGCAAGTACGTCTACATGCGGTCCCTGCCCTTCGACCTCGAAGGCAAGCGCAAGTTCGTAACCTACGTGGACGTGAAGAACCAACAGGGCGACGACGTGCATCTTTTCAGCCCCACCGGCTTCCTCGACGACACGCTGTGGCATCGGACGTACTGGGTGTACGGTCGTGCGTTCGCGTCCGGGGCCGGCGGCTACCACAAAGCCGGTCGAGTCGCACCGGCCGGACGGCTCCTCGTCTTCGACGACAAGACGGTTTACGGCTACGGCCGGCTTTGGAAGTACTACCGCTGGACCACGCCGCTGGAGTTCCACCTCTTCGCCACCAACAAGCAACCGGAGATCGTCCAGGCGGGCACCGAGCGGAAGCCGATTAAGAAGGCCGGCAAGCGAACGGGCAAGTCGAGGATCCTGCCGGTGACCCGGTTCGTGCCTTCGTGGTCCGACGACACGTCCGTGCAAGCCACCGCCATGGTGCTGGCGGGCGGCGCGCTGTTCGTCGCGGGCCCGCCCGACGTGGAGAACGAGGAGGAGTGCGTCAAGACGTTGAGCGATCCCGGAACGCAGAGGAAACTCGCCGAGCAGTCCGCCGCCTTCGAGGGCCGCCGCGGCGCACTTCTGGTGGCCGTCTCCCCGAGCGACGGAAAGAAACTGGCCGCCTACCGGCTGGACAGCATGCCCCGCTTCGACGGCATGATCGCCGCGGGAGGCCGACTCTATCTCACCATGGCGGACGGCAAGGTGCTCTGCCTCGGCGCCGGACAGGGACAGCCCCTTCCCGAGGCCCGCGATGTCGTCGTGACCGCCCGTCGGTAGACAAGACCCGTCAGGGAGACGTCCGCCGATGCGACGGTCGTGGTGCAGAAACAGAAGGTCGTTGCCGACACAGATACCTAGGGTCCTCGGTTCGCTGCCGCGGATTCGGCAAGGGGCTCAAGGCCGCGAGTCTCCCCGTGCCGTCTCCGGTTGCGGCTTGGCCGCGCGGACACGCAAGGGATGCTGCCAGATGAGAAACTTGAGCCATTCCGTGGTGCTGTCGGCCTTGGTCATCCTGACAGGAGGCAGCATACTGATAGCGGCAGGCGAAGCGAACGAACGCGCGATCCGCCGCTCGGACGTGGTGTTCATGTACGACAACCCGAAGGTGTACGAGGCGTACGGCTGCACGG